>NZ_LMHO01000008.1:0-180021 GCF_001428185.1 Mesorhizobium sp. Root695
AACGGTCTTCTGATTGATGCCGTAGCGCTTCGAAAGCGCTCTCAGGCTCTCTTCACTATTCTGTATTGCTCGACGGACTGCCTCTGTCGTCGTGGCGCTCCCATGTAGAATCTGTCCCACAGTGCATCCCTCCATGCCAAGGAAAATAATGCACCATCAAAGCTCGGGATCAAACATCTAGTCTGGCAAACCTGAACGGCGCGCCTGTCTCACCCAAGATGCTCACAGATGTGGTTCTCGATCGGTGAACGTTCGTGCTGAACGGCGTCATGCCTTCGGCGCTATCGCAGTTGGCGACGCGCCGATGTCCGCTGAAGTCCGCTGGCTCAATCGCCGACTGTAGACATCGGGCCTTCAATCACTCAATCTTGGCTGTGGGAACAAAATAAGCGCTTCAAAGAAGGCGCGGACGGCCGGGTGCCATGAAACGACGATGGACATTGTATGACCCGCGGCTGGCCTGGATGCTGGTCGCGCCGGTGCTCCTGCTGCTGATCTTCTTCCTGGTGCTGCCGATCGCGGTGATGGCCGCCTACACCTTCTTCACCTTCGTCACCGCTGGTGTGGAAACCAGCGCGCTGACGACCGCGAACTGGCACGAGTTCCTGACTGACAGCTACTACCACGGCTTCCTTCTGAAGACGCTGAGGGTCGGCGCGATGACGGCGCTGCTTTGCGGCGTGCTGGGCTATTTTCCCGCCTATTTCATCTGGGCGACGACATTCAAGCACAAGTGGCTGCTTCTGCTTTTGCTCATCGTGCCGTTCTGGATCAGCTTCACCATCCGCACCTTTTCCTGGATCAACATCCTGGGCGAACAGGGCGTCATCAACGTTGCGCTGCTGAAAGTAGGCATCATCAACGAGCCGTTGCCGATGCTCTACAACGAGGGTGCTGTGATCCTCGGGCTGCTGCACTTCCTGCTGCCGTACATGATCCTCAACGTCTATGTGAGTCTCGAGGGCATCGACCGCACGTTGATCTCCGCGGCCCGCTCGATGGGCTGCACCAGCGCGCAGGCGTTCCGCGAGGTCACGCTTCCGCTTTCGCTGCCCGGGCTGGCCGCGGGCCTGCTGCTGTGCTTCGTGCTGGCCGCCGGCAGCTATGTGACGCCGCAGCTTCTCGGCTCCGGCCGCGACGCGCTGTTTGGCAACCTGATCTACGACACCATCATGGGCGAGCTGAACTGGCCGATGGGCGCCACGCTTTCGATCGTGCTGTTCGTCGTGCTGGGCTTCTTCGCCGCCCTCTATACCCGCTACATGGGCATGTCGCAGATCGTCAAAGGGTTAGGCGGATGAGGGCGCGGCGGAAAGAAGAAGGCAGATGGGCCTGGCGGCTGACTGGCTTCGTCACGCTCTGTGTCTACATCTTCATGTTCGCGCCGATCGTGGCGACAGTGATCCTGTCGTTCAACGCTTCGATGTTCGGCGGCTTCCCGATGACGGGCTTCAGCCTGCAATGGTACGGCAAGCTGATGGCCAATGAGCAGGTGCTGGCCGCCTTCCGCACATCTCTGTGGATTGCGCTGGTCACTGCCGCCACCACCACGGCAATAGGCGTCGTCACGGCGTTTGCGCTGGTGCGCTTCGAATTCCGTGGCAAGCAGGCGCTGAGCACGCTGGTGATCCTGCCGGCGCTGGTGCCGGAGACCATCCTCGGCGTCGGCCTTCTGGTGCTGATCAAGGCGGTCGACCAGCCGAGGACCATGCTTCTCCTGGTGCTCGGTCATATCCTGCTCGCCGTGCCCTATGTGGTGCTGATCGCGCAGGCGCGCATGGTGGGCATCCGGCGCGTCTATGAGGAGGCGGCACTCTCGCTCGGCGCCTCGCGCTTTTCCTCCTTCCGCGAGATCACGCTGCCGCTGCTCATCCCTGCCGTCGTCGGTGGCGCGCTGCTCGCCTTTACCATCTCGTTCGACAACACGTCGGCCAGCCTGTTCTGGCGGCCGGCAGGCGTCGAGACCATGCCCACCCAGATCCTTTCGATGCTCAAGATCTCGATCAGCCCGGAGATCAACGCGCTCGGCACCGTGATGATCCTGGTGACCGTCGGCATCCCGCTGCTCGGCGGCCTGGTCCTGCAAAGCCTGACCAGATTGAAAAGACGCGGCCAACCAAAGGAGGAAGCACGATGAAACTGTCCAACGGCAAGCGGCTTGAACGGCTGCACGATAGGTATCAAAACGGCGATCTGAGCCGCCGCACTTTCCTGACGCTGACCGCCGCCGCGGCGGCCGCGGTGGGCCTCGACATGCCCTGGATGAGGCAGGCGCTTGCCGCGGTCGAAGAGGTCCGCTTCGATGGCTGGGGCGGCACGGTGCAGGACGCGATCGACAAATATGCCTTCAAGCCCTACACCGCCAAGACCAAGATCAAGGTGGTCCAGGGCACGTTCGGCGACGAGGACGAGATCATCACCAAGATCAAGACCGCCAAGCCCGGCGACTACCAGGTCATTCATTCCTCCGGCGTGAACTACTACATCAAATATGTGAACGGCGGCCTGACCTCGGAGATCAACGAGGCCAACATTCCCAACATGGCGAATGTGCTGCAGCCGATGATCGAACCGTTCCGCAAGCTGACTCCGAAACTCTCGGCCGTGCCTTACGACTACGGCACGACAGGCATCGCCTACAACACCAAGGTGATCTCGCCCGAGGAAGCCAAGGAAAAAGGTGCCGCACTCCTGCTCGACAAGAAATACGCGGGCAAGGTCGGAGGCTATGACGACATGACCACGCGCGTCTGGTATGCCGCACTCGCCACCGGACAGGACCCCAACAACCTCAAGGACATGGATGCGATCTGGGCCAAGGTGCGCGAGACGCGCGACCTCGCCAAGAAGTTCTGGAGTTCCGGCGCGGAACTGATGGACCTGCTTTCCAAGGGCGAGATCGTGGTAACCGACGCATGGTCGGGCCGCGTTGCCGCATTGCAGGACCAGGGCCATCCGATCGGCTACCTCGATCCCGCGGGTTCCTATGCCTGGATGGAGGACATGCTGATCCTGAAAGGCTCGCCGATGGCCGAGTGCGAGGAGTTGATCAACTTCATGCTTGACCCGGCGACCGCCATCGCGGTGGCCGAAGGCCAGAGCTATCCGCCGTCGCTCGACCCGACAAAGGTCAAGTTGACCGAGAAGATCGAGAAGCTGCCGGCCTTCGACAAAACGGGCACGATGAAGGCGCTGACCTTCGCCGACCCGGTTTACTGGGCGAGCAATGAGGACGCCTGGAACAAGCAGTGGCACAGGATCTCGAAAGGTGCCTGACAGCCACGACCTTTCAGAGGCGCCCCGGCCGGCCGCGGCCGGGGTGGCAAGGCTCGGTTCGGGCGGACCCGCTCCGGGCGGCGCCGAGACGAGCCAGCCGGCGGTCGAGTTCCGCGACATCGACATTGCCTATGGCAAGTTCGTGGCGGTGCGCGATTTCTCGCTGTCGATCCGCAAGGGGAGCTTCGTCACCCTGCTCGGGCCTTCGGGCTGCGGCAAGACCACGATCCTGCGTTCCATCGCAGGCCTGGTCGACATTTCGGGCGGCCAGATCATGATCGACGGGCGGCGGGTCGACGACGTGCCGATCTACAAGCGTAATATCGGGCTGGTCTTCCAGAGCTATGCGCTCTTCCCGCACAAGAACGTGTTCGACAATGTCGCCTTCGGCCTGAAGTACCGCAACGTGCCGAAGCCCGAGATCGCGCGCAAGGTCGGCCAGGCGCTGGAAATGGTGCGGCTCCCGGGCAGTGAGAAAAAGCTGCCGTCGCAGCTGTCGGGCGGGCAGCAACAGCGCATCGCGCTCGCCCGCGCCATCGTCTTCGAGCCGCAGGTACTGCTGCTCGACGAGCCGCTGTCGGCGCTGGATGCGAACATGCGCGAGGAAATGCGCGTCGAGATCAAGAAGATCCAGAAGCAAACCGGCATCACCGCTATCTTCGTCACGCACGACCAGGAAGAAGCGCTCTCGATGTCGGATCGCATCGTGGTGATGAACGCCGGCGCAGTGGAGCAGATTGGAACCCCCCAGGAGGTCTACGAGGCACCAGCCACGGCCTTCGTCGCCGACTTCCTCGGCAAGGCCAACATGCTTGCCGGGACTGTGAGGAGATCCGGCCAAGCAACAGCGGTGGTGCTTGCCACCGGCCAGACGATCAACGTGGCCTCTCCAAAGGCGCTTGCCGACGGCAGCAAAGTCACTGTCGTGGTGCGGCCGCAGAAACTGTCGGTCGGCGCGGCAGCCAGCGCCAACCGTCTGTCGGGCCGCGTCGTCTCGGCCTCGTATCTGGGCGGTAGCGCCATCTACGAGATCGACATCGGCGGCAAGACCAGCATCCGCGCCAACGCGCCGATCACTGGTCGCGTCCTTCGCGAAGGTGAGGCGATCGACCTCGGCTTCGATCCCGAGGGCTGCGTTCTTCTCGACGAGGACGGTGAGCGGATTTCGTGAAGAAAGGTACTGAGGGAATCGGACCGTGAACTCATGAATGCGGAAGGACCGAGATTGGTGAGACAACGGCCTCTCCGCTTCTGCCGGTCACACGATAAAAGCTGCCGTCCAACGCTACTATTTCAGCTGCAGGATGCCTCGGGCTATGGGGCCCAATAGTGGTCTTGATTGGGTACCGGCGGTGGAAACTGTCCAAGCCAGCGCCTCCGATCCGACATGCCAGTAGCAAACTAGAAGTTTATGGAACTGCGTGTCCGCTGCTCCAAACTCTATCGCAGCGCAAATTTGCGCTCAGATGATACCATGCTCCTTTAGAAGCGACTGCTCGTCCCCCGGCTTAGCGGCCGCTTTTTGAACGGCGCGCAAATAGGCGGATCGACGGCTAAACTGCTATGCCGAACTTGAGTGTTGAGATCGCCTTGTATCGGGATTTAAGCGCGGCGCATTTGACCTAGACGCCGAGATGGTGCAGCAGCAGTCCTGGCTGTGCTTTGAGTTCGGCGACCGCCCCCTCATGGGCGATATGGCCGTTGTTAATGATATAGACGCGGCTCGCCAGCGCGAGCACCGCGGCGAGGTTCTGCTCCACCAATATGATCGTCTGCCCTGCCTGCGCCAGTTCCCGGCAGGCACGCACCAGGTCGTGCACGATAACGGGGGCAAGCCCTTCGAAGGGCTCATCGAGCAGGATGATCTTCGGGTCGCGAACCAACGCACGAGCTATGGCCAGCATTTGCTGCTCGCCGCCTGACAGGTCGGTACCGCGGCCCGTGCGTCGTTCCTTCAGCCGAGGGAACATCGTGTAGATCCGCTCCAGCGGCCAACGGTTCTTGGCGGTCAATCCGGCCAGAATGATGTTTTCCTCCACGCTTAGACTGCCAAAGATGCGTCGATTCTCATGCACGAGTTGCATGCCCTGCCGGGCGATGCTGTGCGACTTCCAGCCGACCAATTCTACCCCGTCGAGCTTGATCGAACCGGTACGCGGCGCCACCACGCCCATCAAACTCTTGAGGGTCGTGGATTTGCCTGCGCCGTTGCGTCCGAGCAGCGCAACGACCTCATTCCTTTCGATCCTAAGTCCCACGTCGAACAGGATGTGACTGTCCCCATAATAGCTATTCAATCCGCTGACTTCGAGCAGGCTCATGCCATTTCTCCATGCACACCGCCGAGGTAAGCTTCCTGCACCTTCGCATTGGTCTTGATCTCCCTGGGTATGCCTTCGACCAAAACCCTGCCCTCCTGCAGGACGGTCACTTTCTCGACCAGTTCGAAAAGCGAATCCATGTCGTGGTCGATGACAATCATCGTGCGCCCGCGCGCGATCGACTTGAGTAGCGCCACGGTTTCGACGCGCTCGCGCGGGCTCATGCCGGCAAGTGGCTCGTCAAGCAGCAAAAGACTCGGCGACGTCGCCAGGGCCAGACCGATTTCCAGCCTGCGCTTCTCACCATAGGCCAGTTCCGAAACCGGCCGATCAAGCCGCGTCGTGAGGTTCACCAGTGCCGCCGTTCGCTCGACCTGCTCATTGAGACCGGGAACGCTGTGAAGGCTTTTGAACAGATCGAGCCTGAACGTGCCGCGCGCGTCGCCTAGCGCGGCGATGGTCAGGTTCCGTCTGACGGTCAGGCGGTCGAACAACTGGTTGATCTGGTAGCTCTTGGTCAGCCCGAGCTGGCACACCTCGGACACACCCATGCGGGTGATGTCGCGACCCTCGAACATGATTCGGCCGGAGCTCGGCGCGATCTCGCAGGTGAGCATTTTGAAGAAAGTGCTTTTCCCCGCGCCGTTCGGCCCGATGATGCCGCGTATCTCACCCGGATTGACCGCGAAGTCGATGTCGCTGTTGGCTGCGAGACCGCCGTAGCGCTTGGTGAGGCCATGCGCCTGCAGGATCGGTCCGGGCGCTAGCGTGCCACCACGCTGGCGCGCCGGCATCGGCTCGATGGCGGCCGGGTTGAGGAGCGCGCTCTCCACCGCGGTTTCGATTGGCTCGTTGCTGCGGCTGCCTGTCAGCCTATAGAGGTCGACGATCGCGCCGACCATGCCGCGTCGCAGGAAGCACACCAGAAGCACGAAGACGACGCCGAGCACCAGCTTCCAAGTCGCGCCGAGATGCAATGTGTTCTGGAAGAAGTCGCTCAGATAGAGCCACACCGTAGCGCCCACCAGAGGCCCGAAGAGCGTGCCGGCGCCGCCGATGGCCGTCTGCATGAGGACCTGGCCGGACGTGTCGAACATGAAGGCCTCTGGCGGCATGAAGCCCTGCATGACGCCTAACAGGCCGCCGGCAAAGCCGGCATAGACAGCCGCCACCACGAAGGCCGTGAGCTTGTAGCCGTGAATATTGTGGCCAAGTGCGGCGGCGCGGAGCGGATTGTCGCGGATCGCCGCAAGGATCGCGCCCACAGGCGAGCGTACGATGCGCAGCGCGATGACAATGCCGACGAAATACCAGAACGCCAGGAAGGTATACATCGTCCAGTCGGTGTTGAATTCCAACACCTTGAAGCCGAGATCGAATACCGGGGTTGGCACCCCGGGTAAGCCGTTCTCACCGCCCGTGAATGCCGACAACGGATTGAACTCGACGAAGAAAAAGACTTCGGCGATCGCCACCGTGATCATGGCAAAATAGATGCCGGTGCGCCGAAGTGCGATTTGGCCAATCACATAGCCGACCACACCCGCCACCGTCGCGCCAATGACGATGGCGGCCATGACATAAGAGAAGCTCGTTTCAGTGAGGAGATAGGCGGCGACCATACCGCCGGTGCCGTAAAAGGCCGACTGGCCGAAGGACAGCAGGCCCGTATAGCCGAACAGGATGTCGAAGCCGATTCCGAACAGGCCCCAGATGAGGATGCGATTGATCGTGCTGGGCGAGAAGCCGAGATAGGGCAGCAAGAACGGTGCTAAAATGAGCGCAGCCGCCGTCACAAGCTCGACGAGGAAGGGACGATTGATGTTCATGGCCGACCGCATCTACTCGCGTGCGGCAGTGCCGAGCAGCCCATGCGGGCGAAGCACCAGCACCAGCGTCATCGCCACGAACAGCATGATATAGGAATAACCGGGATTGAACATCGAAGTAATGCTGATGATCTCGCCGGCGATGAGCCCACCGATGATCGCGCCGGGAAACGAACCAACCCCGCCGATCACCACGACCACGAAGGTCTGGACCAGTATGGCCTCGCCAACATCGGGCGCGATCGACACCACTGGAGCGTTGACGATGCCGGCGAAGCCCGCCGCCATCGCGCCGATGCCGAAGACAAGCATGAAAATCTTGTAGACGTCGATACCGAGCGAATCGACCATCGCCGAATCCTCGATGCCTGCTCGAACGATCATCCCGATGCGGGTGCGATAGAGCACGAAATAGAGCAGTAGCAGCGCAACGGCAACGATGCCGAGCAGGGCCAACCGGTAGGTGGGGTAGACCATGAAACCCAGATGGGTGATGCCGACAAGCGAGGCGGGCGGCGGCACCGTTCGCGACAGGCTGCCGAAGAAGAAGCGGACCGTCTCGACGAAGACGATGCCCAGCCCGAACGTGACGAGAAGCTGGTCCTCTTGCGGGCGCGCGTAGAAATGGCGAATGATCAACCGCTCGATCACCACCCCGACGATCATCACGAACAGCGATCCGGCCACCACCGCGGCCAGGAATGAATCTGTGTAGGTGTAAGCGAGCCAGCCGGCATAGCCGCCGAGCATGAACATCGCTCCATGGGCGAGGTTCAGGACGCCGAGCGTGCCGTAGATGATCGTCAGCCCCGAAGAGATCAGCGCCAAGAGCGCGCCGAGCACGAGCCCGTTGAAGCACTGCGAAATAAAATTTGCCCAGTTAATCACTCTGCCGCCCGCCCTTGAAAATGAAGGATGTGCCCCGCCGTCCGCTCCGCCAACAGGTCGTGAACAATCGACATCCAGTGACCGACGCGCAGGCGAACCCGTCTGCGCCCCGCCGGTCAAACCGGCATGCGACGCCTTCCCCGGCCGTGGCCGGTGGAAAAGGCGAAAGTCGGGGTTTCAGGTGTAGCTACCGAGGCCGCAGCCGAACTCATCGGGCTTCTGCATCATTGGCGCGCCGTCGACCACCTCGACGACATTCCAGTAGTCGTCATCGCTCTTCATGTCTTTGGGGTCCTTGCCTTGGACGAGTACGACTGGGCGCACGCACTGGTGGTCTTCCGGCCGGTAGTGAACATCACCAACCAGCGATGGGATGGTCTCGCCCTTCTCGTACTGCTTGATCACGTCCGGCGGATAGAAGCTACCTGCCGTCGAAACCATGCGCGCCCAGTGAGCGACACTGATATAGGCGTTTTCAGCACCCCATTCCGGCCGGTAGCCGAATTTCTGCTGGAACGCATCCACGAACTGCTTGGCGAGGGGATACTTGTCCTGCAGGGTCCACCAGAAATCGGTGGCCGCGAAAACACCGGCTGTCAGTTCTGGACCGACTTCCTTGGCAAGGAAGGGGATCTGGTAGGGCACGACCATCTTCATGCCCGGTGTCAGGCCGAACTGCTTGGCCTGCTGGATCGACAGCACCGCGTCACGGCCCCAGTTGACATTGACGATGAACTCGGCGCCCGAATTGGCGATGTTCGTCAGATACTGGCTGAAATCCTGGGTGCCCAGCGGCGAGACCTGGTCCGTCACCATCTCCCAGCCGCCCTGTGAGGTCAGGTAGTCGTTCACCGACTTGGTGACGGTGTGGCCGTAAGTGTAGTCCGGCGTCATGAATGCCGCCTTCTTTCCCTTGCCGTAGGTCTTGACCAGGATTGGGCCGATCGCGTTCGCTGCGGTCTGGCCATAGAAGTTCTGGCGGAAGCCGTATCGCACGCAGTCCTTTCCTGTGGTGTCGTTTGAACCAGAGATCCCCGCGACATAGAGGATCTTCTCGCGCTGCGCGAACTTGTTGAGCGCCACCGCGACCGCCGACGAAGTCGAACCAGTCATCAGGATGATCTTGTTCTGGTTTATGAAATTCTGCTCGAGCTCGACGGCCTGGTTCGGCTTCGCAGCGCTGTCGGCGGATAACAGCTCCACTTTTTTGCCAAGCAGGCCTTTGTCGACCTTCGGCGCCAACGCCTTCATCAAGTCGTGCCCGTTGTTGATGTGCTCGACCGCGAGCTGCCACCCCTTAAGTTCATCCGCACCCTGCACTGCATAGGCGCCCGTAAGCGGCACTGCAGCCCCGATATAGACGGTTTGGCCTTCTGATCCGGCCGGCCAGGTGCCTATCGGGGGCTTGTCATCGGCCGCAAAGGCCTCAAGGCTGAACCAGGGCAGAACCGCACTGCCGAAAAAACCGGCGCCCGCATGCAGCAAGGTGCGGCGGGAAATAGCAGCATGCTTTTGATAATCGAGCGGCATTCAGCAGTTCCTCCTTGGGGTTGGAGCCCTCTGGTGGCTCTCGTTGTTTTGCCCGGATTTGACTGGTTTTCCGAGCGGGACATTGGAAGCACGCCTGCTTCTATGTGCATTCGCGGCCGTATAAAGAGTCTAGTCAATACAACTTTCGTTTGATGATTCTATTCATTGATCTAAGTTAATAAGCGTACGCAAGTTCGTCGGAGATAGAGTTCATGAACGTTGGGAACGCGGTATGCCGCTGACCGGCCATCCGATCGTGGCCCGGTTGACCCGTGTGATGAAGCTGAGTGCGGTCGATGTCAAAAGCCTCGAGGCAATCTTCGAACGCGATCTATCCGTCCGGAAGCGGGAGGAACTTATTGTTCAAGGCTCGGAGTTCCGAAACCTGTGCTTTGTCAAAGATGGCTTCGCCATTCGCTACAGATTGCTTCGCAGCGGCAAGCGGCAGATTCTGAAGGTCATCCTACCTGGCGATGTTATTGGATTTCCAGTCAGCTTTTTCGATCGGTCGACCTACGCGGTCGTTGCTGTGACCGAACTGACTTACGCAGTTTGCTCGTTCGATTCCTATATTCGTCTTTGCTATGAGCAGCCACAATTTGGTTTGGTGTTAAGCTGGCTGGCCGCCCAAGAGGCAGCGACTTATGCGGAACACATTGTCAATCTCGGTCGGCGCACGCCGATCGAAAGGCTGGCGCACCTTTTGCTTGAGATTCACGCGCGTCTTTTGGAGGTGGAACGGGCGGACGAGACAAGTTTCAATCTGCCGTTTTCGCAGGAAGTCATAGCGGACGTGCTTGGGTTGAGCGTGCCACATCTCAATCGCGTAATTCAGCAGCTGCGCGCCGAACAGCTCATCACCAGCAACTCGCGCCTCATCGAGTTGACCGACCTTGCGGGCCTGCGGAAACTGGCTCAGTACCAGCCGATGGATCTCGCCCCAATCCCCGTGCCAAAGCACCGGGAGTAATCACGTGATCTTGATCATGCCGTAACCGAACGCGGAGCGATTGCGTACAGGACCTTCGGGAAGCCTTCGGCGCCATTCGGTCCTTTTGGTTGCCGATCGTAGTCGCTTCGGTTGTAGTTGCGCAGCGCTTCATAGGCATGACCGGACCGAGGTCCCGGCCGTTGGGACCCGATACATCCTCCTGTCCCACGCGCTACTCGCTCCACCAATATGCGTGCCTCCCGCGCTGCTTCGATAAAAGCGTCGCGGAGGTGATCGATAACGCCGACAACGACGCATTCGTTGCCGGAAGGCGGGATCGCATCCGCATTATGAGGGGGGATTTCTGGACGTGCCGGGGGCGCCGATCTCTACCTACTCAAATTTATTATGCACGATTGGGACGACGAGCGCGCCGCACCGATCCTCGCGAACGTCCGCAGGGCAATCGCGCACCTGGGGGTCGTCTGTCGTCGTCGAGATCGTCCTCCCGCTCGGAAACGAGCCGCATGTCGGGCCGCCAATTGATCTGAACATGATGGTGATGACAGGCGGCATCGAACGCAGTGAGCCGCAATACGGCCAGTTGCTCACCCGCGCCGGCTTTCGACTCGAACGCGTAGTCGTGGCCAAATCGCCGTTCAGCGTTATCGAGGCTTCACCCGTTGCCCTCCGATTACTTCAGCTTCGGGTCAAAAGCGGTAAACGTCAAAACGAGCACAGCATTTCCGCTTTCCACCCTATAGCGACCGTCAAACACTCTGCTTGTATACCAGTCCGAAGGGACTGTTCCTTCTTGTTAACTCGCGTTCGGCAGGGCGTAGGCGATGATCGAGTCGCCAGCCTCTGTTCCCGTCGATCCGTGGCCGCCGGCAACCACGACGAGGTACTGCCGTCCGTCGGCGCCCTTGTAGGTGGAGGGGGTCGCCTGTCCGCCCGCCGGCAACCGATCGCGCCAAATTTCCGCACCGGTCTTTAGGTCATAGCCGCGGATATAATAGTCGAGAGTGCCGCTGAGAAAGGCTACGCCGCCCTTGGTGATGATCGGCCCGCCGATACCGGGCACCCCCATTTTGAATGGCAGGGGGAGCGGCGACAGGTCGCGCACGGTGCCATTGACGTGCTTGTAGACGACCTTGCCGGTGGTCAGGTCGACGCCGGCGACGTAGCCCCAGGGCGGCGACTGGCATGGCAGGCCGAGCGGAGACAGGAAGGCGCCCATTTTCGCCGCGTAAGGCGCCCCAAAATTCTCATTGAAAACGTCCTCCCCATCCTTGCTGACGACGCGGGCATACTGATCAGGGCGCGGTACAAGCTTGGATGTGAAGGCGAGATAGACCGGCATGGCGAACATCACTTGACGGTCCGGGTCTACGGCCACCGCGCCCCAGTTGAACGTGCCGAAATTCCCGGGATAGATGATCGAGCCCTTTTCCGTAGGCGGCGTGTAGCGGCCCCTGTAGTCGAGACTGCGGAATTCAATGCGGCAGGCGAGCTGGTCAAGCGGCGTTGCGCCCCACATATCCTTTTCGGTAAGCGGCTCAGGCTTGAACGAAATCGCCGAGACTGGTTGTGTCGGCGCGGTGGTATCTCCTTTGACAGCACCGCTCGGGGCGGGTTCCTCGGTAACCGGCAGAACCGGCACGCCGGTCTTGCGGTTCAGCACATAGACCTCGCCTTGCTTGGTGGGCGCTACCAGCGCCGGCACGACCTTGCCGCCAATCGTCAGATCGACAAGGCTCGGCTGCGCCGGCACGTCCATGTCCCATAGGTCGTGGTGCACGCCCTGGAAGACCCAGGCGACCTTGCCCGTGTTCACGTCCAGCGCGAGGATCGAGGAGGAGAACTTCTCGACTTCCGCGCTGCGGTTGACGCCATACTGATCAGGCGATTGGTTACCCATCGGAAGATAGATCAGCCCGAGCTTTGGGTCGTAACTCGAAACGCTCCAAGAATTCGGCGCGTTTTCCGAATAGGTCTGGCCGTTGGCAATTGGTGCGGTTGCATCGGGCTTCTTGGAATCGAAGTTCCAGACAAGCGCCCCAGTGTTGACGTCGAAGGCCCGGATGACGCCAGATGGTGAGGTGGTCGACGCGTTGTCGTTGACGGCGCCGCCGACAATCACCAGATGGTCGGTAACGACAGGCGGGGATGTTGAATAGACCGAACCGGGCGTGACGTTGGGCATGTTGGCCCACAGATTTAAGGTGCCATCGTCGCCGCCGAAACCGGGGCAGATTTTGCCGGTCTCAGCGCTGATCGAGATCAGCCGACCATCGGACGTCGGCGCAATGAGCCGTTTGACGCAGGATGGTTCGATCGAGGCTGTGGTCGTGGGATCTTTGCGGTCAATTTCGGGATTGGGGTCGCCGCGCTTCGCCTGGCCGGTCACCACGTTTTGAGGCACGCCTGCCGCTTGTGTGGTCACTTCGGCCACACTTGCCGCGAGGCGCTGTTCTTCGGTCGATGCCGCCTGTGGCGCGCCGGTTGCGGGGCCGTTCGCAGCCCCAGCCGGCTGTTCTGCACCGCCGGCGGGCGGGCTCGCAACCGCTGAACCGTCGAAATAGGCGACACCACGGCAGGTGAGGTGTTGGGTTGTTTGCTTTACTGTTTGTTTGAGGTGCGGATCGAAGCGCCACTTCTCCTTGCCGGACACCGCATCAAGCGCAATCACCAGATTGTGCGGCGTGCAGACGTACACGGTGCTGTCGATCATCAGTGGCGTCACCTCATAGGTCGCCTCGCCGGGATCGTTTGGACCGCGTATGTCGCCGGTGTGGTAAGTCCAGGCAACTTTCAGATTACTGACGTTCTTCGGCGTGATCTGGCTGAGCGGCGAATAGCGGTCCCCGGCGGCGGTTCGGCCGTAGGCCTGCCATTCTCCGTCCGGCATCGAGCTGTTCAACTCGCGCGACGCGGCCATGCGGTCGTCGGCGAACGTGCCGGCGAGATCGTGCGGGATCTGGAACATCGCATAGACACCGGCAAGCACCGCGACTACGAGGGAGCCGGCCAAAAGCCCGCTGCGGCCGTTGTATCGGGCGGAGCCCATGTCAATTCTGTGAAGTGACCGCACCATCGGCGGCAGTAGCAGGAGGACGCCGAGCAAGATGAGCAGGCTGCCTCGCGCGGAAAGCGCCCACCAGTCGAAGCCAACTTCCCATATCGACCAGCCGAGGGTCACCAGCAGCGTTGCGCCGTATAGCGCCAGCCCGGCAGAGTTGCGCCAGAAGGTTAGCGCTGCCGAAACCACAAGGGCAGCGCCGAGCACAATGTAGAACCACGATCCGCCGAGCAGTGCGAGCCAGACGCCGCCAGCTAGCAGCGCGGCGCCGATAACAAAGATCGCGATGGAGAGGACTATCCGATACATGAAGTTCACCATGGCTGCTTGCCGCATGGATCGTCGGGCGCGGGTTGCTGTTCTAAAACCTCTCTGGAACTGACGCCGCCTGATAACGTTCCCAAGACAGATATCAACAATTTGTCATGTCAAAAAACTCGACCGTCCGTTCATCATCCAGTGGGCATTCTTTGAAGCCAATATGGCTCTTGACCGCACTGCCTGGTGCCTCATTTCGAGACGAGCGCACTGAGAATTGTTTTTCACCGGGGCTGCCAACCTTGCTGTCGATCGGCATCGTCATCAACTCTGACGGAGAGGGCTTCATAAGGTCGCGCGGATCGTGACCTGCCACTGAACTGTCATCCAGCTGCGATTAGAGCCTCGAGCGTTTTTGTTACGCCTTGTGGCGCGGGTTGAGCAACCGGCGGAGGCGCGGAGCCTTCCATCAGCACAGCGTCGGAGCCGGTTGCGGTGATGACCTCGGCATAGGCTGCCGGGGTCTGGTAGCCGAGCGAGGAATGTGGCCTGGCGGTGTTGAAGTCCTCTCTCCATTCGGCGATGGCGCTTCGGGCGTGGTCGAGACCGAAGAACAGGCTCTCGTTCAACAGTTCGTCGCGCATCCGGCCGTTGAAACTCTCGACGTAACCGTTTTGCATCGGCTTGCCCGGCGCGATGTAGTGCCATTCGATCCTGCAATCCTTCGACCAGGCGAGGATGGCGTTCGAGGTAAACTCGGTGCCGTGGTCGGAGACGATCATGCCCGGCTTGCCGCGGTGGGTGATCAGTTCCGTCAGTTCACGGGCAACCCGACGGCCGGAGATCGAGGTGTCCGGATCGCGGCCAGGCATTCGCGCGTCACGTCGTCGACGATGTTGAGCACGCGGAACCTCCGGCCGCAGGCGAACTGGTCATGCACGAAATCCAACGACCAGCGCGCGTTCGGCTTTGCCTCGACCAGGATCGGCGCCCGCGTGCCGACCGCTCGCCGCCTTGCCCGACGCTTGCGCACCGTCAGGCCTTCCTCGCGGTAGAGACGATAGATGCGGTTGACCCCAGATGCCTCGCCCTCGCGCCTGAGCAGGATGAACAGCCGCCTGTAGCCAAAGCGTCGGCGCTCGTTGGCGAGGTCGCGCAACCTGCCACGCAGCTCCGTCTCGGGCGGACGCCGGGACTGGTAGCGGATCATCTTGCGATCGGCGCCGACGAAGGAACAGGCCCGACGCTGCGACAAGCCCATGACGGCCTGCAGATGCGCGACGGCTTCGCGCTTAACGGCGGGCCCTACCATTTTTTTGACAGAAGCTCGCGCAGCGCCGAGGCTTCCAGCATCTGATCGGCGAGCAGCTTCTTCAGCTTGGCGTTCTCGTCTTCCAGCGCCTTCAGCCGCTTGGCGTCGGACACGTCCATCCCGCCATACTTCGCCTTCCAATTATACAGCGTCGCCTCCGAGACCCCGTGCTTGCGAGCCAAATCGCCAGCCTTCGCTCCCGCCTCGTGCTCGCGCAGAACCGCAATGATCTGCTCTTCCGTGAACCGCTTTCTCTTCATCAGTCCGTCCTTCGATCAAGGGCCGGACTCTAATCTCAGATGGAGGAAATTCTCAGTGGCAGGTCACTGGAACCCTGCGTAGGCTGATCCGACGAAAACTTCAAATATCGCCACTTCCGCGACTGTAGGAAGCGCGCGTTAGGGTTTGGTGGGGAAATGGTAGCCTTCACACCTCATCGGCTGCTGGCGCGACCGGGAACGACCTCGGCAGCTATCTTGAGGAATTCAAGCGAAAGGCCGGGATACTCAACCTTCTTGACGTGCTCGAATAACGTCTCGACCGTCTGCCCGCGACCATATCGCTGATCCATTGATCGTTGTTCCTGCCATCCGTTGATTGCCTTGCGAAGTTCCTCCGGGACGCCGGCGTGGCGCAAAGCGTCGTTAAAATTGTTCCGGAAGCTGTGAAATACCAATCTGCGCGGTTTCCAGACATTGGCAAATTTGAGATTGGAGCGAAAGCGCTTCGAATACAGGTCTGACGGCTTCTCCGCCGCTCCAATCGCAGCTTCTGGAAACAATCTCCCATCTGGCCTCTCCTGGACCCATTCGAGAAATCCGATCTTTCCGAAAATAGGATGAAGCGGTATGTCGCGAATAGCGTTTTCAGTTTTGACGCGCTTTGCGAAGTTCGTTCCCGTGTAGTTGCCGTGCTCCTCATCGGTCACTCGAACGAAGTTGACCCCGCCGTCCGTCTTTCGGAAATCGGCTTTTTCCAACTGTAGAATTTCGTTCATTCGCATGCCGGTCCATAGCGCGATGATCGGAGCCCAATAGCGATGGCGCCTGACAATGTTCGGACCTGGCGTGTGGCATCCGTTTCCGTCATTGGCGCAACCGACGAAAAGCGGCAGCGCGAAAAGGTTGTTGATTCCGCAATTGAAAGCGGCTCGTAGGTGTCCTTCTTAGACAGGTATTTTTTGCGTTGGTCTCGAGGAACGTCGACGCCTATCCCTCGGAACGGATTGCTCGTCAGCCATTGCTCGTTGACCGCAAAATCGAATGCCTGCGTGATGACCTGCAGAAGGTTTTTGGCTTCTTTTGATCTGTTGGCCGGTGCACCGGTGGCCGCCTCGTGCCGGGCCGCCGCGTCGGCCAAGCTATGGCCTTTGTGATGCCAAGTTGCGTAGGGGGGAATGCGGGGAAGAAATCCGGCAAGGTTTCTGGCATCGTCGCGGGTTAAGCTGCCCAATGCCATGTTTGGCCCCAACCGTTCCTCCAGCACGCGAAACGGAATTCGGTACTGCGCCGCTCTGGACTTGGTGACCTTCGATACATGCTGTTTGAGAAACGCCGATTTCAGGTCCGCAATGGTTTTCCCTTGGCCTGCGGATGTGGCGCTGGAATGCGAGATTTCGCCGCCGGTAACCCTGCCGAAAATGCTAGAATCGATTATAGCGAGTGAGCCCGTTTCCCACGATCTGTAACGGCGCTTCGCAAGTTCCAAATCGGCTCGCTCCAACAGCCGACAGAACCCTTGAAACGGTCGTGTCCCATCAGGTGGTGTAGCTCGGCGGTTACGAAGCCGCTGGCGAGCGCGCCGTTAGTAGCGGTGGAGCGAGTGGGCGGCGTGTCGGTGGTCATCGGGGCTTTCCGGTAGGGTTTGGTTGTTGACGCCAACCTGTTTCGGAAGGACCACCGATGACCGACGACATGATGAACCTGCGCACGCTCGTGGAGAAGACCCCGGATGCCGATCTGCTGCGCGAGATGATCGGCTTTGCCGCCGAGCGGCTGATGGAAATGGAGGTGGGCGCGGCCACCGGCGCCTCCTATGGCGAGAAGAACCCGCTGCGGCTTGCCCAGCGCAATGGCTACCGCGACCGGGACTGGGAGACGCGGGCCGGCACGGTCGAGCTGCGCATCCCGAAGCTCAGGAAGGGAAGCTACTTCCCGGGTTTCCTCGAACCGCGCCGCATGGCCGAGAAGGCGCTGACCGCCGTCATCCAGGAAGCTTATGTGCAAGGCATCTCGACCCGGTCGGTTGACGACCTGGTCAAGGCCATGGGCATGAGCGGCATCTCCAAGAGTCAGGTCTCGCGCCTGTGCGAGGAGATCGACGGCAGGTGAAGGCCTTCCTCGAGCGGCCGATCGAGGGCGATTGGCCATACCTGTGGATCGACGCCACTTACCTGAAGGTCCGCCGCGGTGGGCGGATCGTCTCGGTCGCTGTCATCATCGCCGTCGGCGTCAACGCAGACGGCCGGCGCGAGGTCCTGGGCATGGAGATTGGCACCTCGGAGGCCGAGCCGATCTGGACGGAGTTCCTGCGCAAGCTGACACGTCGCGGCCTGCGCGGCGTTAAGCTCGTCGTCTCCGATGCCCACGAAGGCATCAAGGCGGCCGTCACCAAGGTGCTGTGCGCGACATGGCAAAGGTGCCGCGTCCACTTCATGAGGAACGTGCTGGCCCATGCCGGCAAGAGTGGCCGCAGGGTCGTCTCAGCCTTCATCGCCACCGCTTTCGCCCAGGAGACGCCCGAGGCCGCGTCCGTACAATGGCGCGCCGTCGCCGACCAGATCCGGCCGAAGGTGCCGAAGCTGGCGACAATCATGGACGACGCCGAGCCCGACGTGCTGGCCTACATGACCTTCCCGAAGGAACATCGCGCCAAGCTCCACTCGACGAATCCGATCGAGCGTCACGACGATGCGATCGTGCGCCTCGTCGGCGCAATCCTGCTCGAACAGAACGATGAATGGGCAGTGCAGCGGGCCAGATATATGACTCTGGAAACGATCAGCCAGATGAGCGATGATCCCCTGATCAGCCTGCCAGCCGTGGCGCGCTGATCAGCCCGGCCCATGCCGGAGAGCACGGCGACCAACGCCGCCAGCTACACCACGCAGCGGGACACGATCCTTGAAACGCTCGATGGCTCGCAAGCTCGTCCGGCCAACCGGACGCATTTAGTTGATCTGCTTTCGACCGGGACAGCACTCCATGTTCCACCAACAATTCGAGCGCTCGGGGATCGGTCGTACGCTTGTGTCCTGATGCCTCGTCGAGGGCTTCTCGGAAATCGGCATTCGCCACTTCAAGCAATTCGTCATAGTCGGGATCGTCTTGGCTCAGGAAATATGCGCCGGTTTCAAGGTTCGCTTGGTCGCGATTGTGGAAATAGGAAAGTGCGATCTGCCTTGCTCTTGTCGGGTCAAAATTGAGAACGGACAGGGTATCGCTGGAAGCACTACCGCCGCCTTGCTCGAACTGAGCCTCCAGCTTTCTGAGTTCGGCATCGGTTCTAACGGCAAAAAGGTGCGCGCGCTGCTTGGCTTCTTTGGCGGGCAAATGCGCAATGCGCTCCCCCAGACGTCTTTTCTTGCAAGTCCTTTGAGGTAGCTCGGAACGTTGCGTTTCAGCCTTTGGGTCGAGCCAGTGCCGATCAGATAGCGGGGTTTCGACATATCTTCCATTCTCGAAATGTACCGGGAAAAGGTACCGGTTGCGAGAACGGAATCTTTTGGAAATCAATCTCTTATAATCAGTTCAATCCCTTAGGTGGGAAGTGGTAGCGGGAGAGGGACTTGAACCCCCGACCCCAGGATTATGATTCCCGTGCTCTAACCAACTGAGCTACCCCGCCAGGGCGGCGAAAGGTCCGAAATCCGCCTCAAATCGAAAGGCATGTCGGGGGCGTTCGCCAAGGTCGCGCGGATATAAGGTTGGGAGGGTGAGCCTGTCAAGCTTCGAAGCAACCGGCTTGCCGGCTTATCGTCACTATCGAAAAGCTTTGCCGCGCGGACATTTGGTTGTTGCCGCCGGGGTTGAGTTCGAGGGGGCACGTCGCTATGTCTCGGCCACGAGTTTTTAGAGTTTGAAACAGATGAAGCCGCGCATTGCAGTCCTCGGTTGCGGATACTGGGGCAGCAACCACATCCGTACCCTCAAGGCGCTCGGCGCGCTGCACGCGGTCTCCGACACCAACCGGGCCCGTGCCGAAGGCTTCGCCAGCGAGCAGGACTGCCTGGCGATCGAGCCGGACCAGTTGTTCGTCCGTGACGATATCGACGCCATCGTCATGGCACTGCCGCCGCAATTCCATGCCGACCTTGCCGTGCGCGCCGTCGAGGCAGGCAAGGACGTGCTGGTGGAAAAGCCGATCGCGCTGACGGTTGCCGACGCCGAGCGTGCGGTGCAGGCGGCCAAGGACAACGGCCGCGTCTTCATGGTCGGCCATGTCCTGCGGTTCCATCCTGCCTTCGAGACGCTGAAAGGGCTGATCGACAAGGGCGAACTCGGCGAAGTCCGCTACATCCACTCGCACCGGCTCGGCCTCGGCAAGTTCCACACCGAGAACGACGCGCTGTGGGACTTGGCGCCGCACGATCTGTCGATGATCCTGGCGATCACCGGCACAGAGCCGATCGAGGTGCGCGGCGAGGGTGCAGCGCTCCTCGACAATCTCAGCGACTTCGCACATCTGCATATGCGCTTTCCCAACGGCCTGCGCAGCCATCTTTTCACCTCGCGGCTCAATCCCTATCGCGAGCGGCGGCTGACCGTGGTCGGCACCAAGGCGATGGCGGTGTTCGACGATGTCGAGCCATGGGAACGCAAGCTTGCCGTCTACCGCCACGCGGTCTGGCAGGACAGCGGCCAATGGGCCTTCACCACCAATGAGCCGTCCTATGTCTCGGTTGCGCAGGGCATGCCGCTGACGCGCGAGTTGGAGCATTTTATCCAGTGCATCGAGACGCGCGCCGAGCCGCGCACCAGCGGCGAGGAAGCGATCAGGGTGCTGCGCATCCTGACCGCCGGCACGGTCACCCACACCAAATCCTGAGACTGTTTGGAAATTCTACTCCGGCGGCCATCTTGTGGCGTTTTCTGTGCTTCCCCGTTCTACTGCGTCGACGCAGTCGAACTGTGCTCACGGACCCAAATGTCCGCTCCGTTCCGGTTCTCGAAAACACCACTATATGACTCGCCAGAGCGAATTTCGAAACGGTCTCCGAGAGGGCGGAGCCCCTATTCGGCGGGAATCTGCGCCGGCCTTGCGGCAAGCCGGGTCAGCATGGCCTCGGCCTCGGCGCCACGCTCCGAACGCTCGATGAAGCCGCCGCCAAACACACGGGCTTCGTTGCCGTCGTCGGAGTAGAGCACGCAGGCTTGCCCGGGCGCGATGCCGGACTCGCCGTCGACCAGTTCCACCCATGTGGCGCCATTGCCGTGATGCAGCACGGCCGGACGCGGCGGTCGCGTCGAGCGGACCTTGGCGAACAGCTCCAGGCCGCCAGCAGGGACGTCTGTGAGCGATCCGTCGCCCAGCCAGTTCATGTTGCGCAGATAGATCTTGTGCGTCTCCAGCGCCTCGCGCGGGCCGACCACGACGCGAGCGCGGTCGGCATCGAGATGGACGACATAAAGCGGCTCGCCGGAAGCGATGCCGATGCCGCGGCGCTGGCCGATCGTATAGCGCAGTATGCCCTCATGGCGGCCGAGCACGCGGCCGTCGATGTGGACGATGTCGCCCGGATTGGCGGCGGTCGGCTTCAGCTTGGCGATGACGTCGGAATACTTGCCCTGCGGTACGAAGCAGATGTCCTGGCTGTCCTGCTTGGCGGCAACCGTCAGCCCCATCTCCTCGGCGATGGCGCGAACCTGCGGCTTCGACAGGCCGCCAAGCGGAAAGCGCAGATAATCGATCTGCGCCTGTGTGGTGGCGAACAGGAAATAGCTCTGGTCACGGTCGGCGTCGACCGGCCGGTAGAGCGCGCGGTGGGCGCCGTTAGCGCCGGAGCGGATATAGTGGCCGGTGGCCAGCGCGTCGGCGCCGAGTTCCTTGGCGGTAGCCAGGAGGTCGGCGAACTTTACCGTCTGGTTGCAGGAAACGCACGGGATCGGCGTTTCGCCGGCGACGTAGCTCTCGGCAAAGGGATCGATGACCGCCTTGCGGAAGCGCTCCTCGTAGTCGAGCACATAATGGGGGATGCCGAGCGTCTCGGAGACGCGGCGGGCATCGTCGATGTCCTGCCCGGCGCAGCATGAGCCGGCCCGGTGCGTCGCCGCGCCATGATCGTACAGCTGCAAGGTGACGCCGACGACATCATAGCCTTCGCGCTTCAGCAGGCCAGCGACGACCGATGAATCGACACCGCCCGACATGGCGACGACGATGCGGGTGTTTTCGGGACGTCCGGGAAGATCGAGGCTGTTCATGGTTCTTTCGTTCTGCACGGCGACTGAATGCCAATGAGGCGAATATAGGTCAAGCTTTGCGGCTACGCCAGCTTGCAGGGCCGATCGACAGGCAGCGACCGGTCCGTGAATGGGCGGATTTTCCGCGCGTCGCTGCCGCTTCCAGGCGGATGTTTCAAATGCCGGTGAAAAGACTAACGCGGCGTTCATGATCCTTACCTAGTCATTAGGGTCTGCTTAGGCAATTTTTAAAGCTGTGGCGGTAACGTGGCGGGGATTGGGTCTTTGAGTTTTTTGTAGAGAGTACGATGACCGATCTTGTTAGACCGAGAGTCAAATATGTTATCGGGCCTGACGGCAGCCCTCTTACGATTGCCGATCTGCCGCCGACGAATACGCGTCGCTGGGTTATCCGGCGCAAGGCGGAAGTGGTTGCGGCCGTGCGCGGCGGGCTTTTGAGCCTGGACGAGGCATGCCAACGCTACAAGCTCACCACCGAGGAATTCCTGTCCTGGCAGGCGTCGATCGACGAATATGGCCTTGCCGGGCTGCGCACGACGCGCATCCAGCAATATCGGCACTGACCGTTGCGAATCTAGTCGAAGGGCGCGGGTAACCCCGCGCCCTTCTGCTTTCACAGTCACTGTTCCAGCGCTCAGACCGACAGCACAACCTTGCCGACTGGCTTGGTGGCGAGGAAAGCGTGAGCAGCCCCCGCCTGGTCGAGCGGGAAGCTCTTCGCCACATGGACGGCGAGCTTTTTCGCATCGATCAACTTAGCCAGTTCCAGCAGGCCCTCCCTGTCGGGTACGACGGACATGCGCTCGACCCGGATGCCCTGCGCGCTGGCCCGCCCCCTGGTAGCGTCGCTGACATTGAGCAATGACACCAGCACGCCACCGCGCTTGAGCACCTTCAGTGAGCGTTCTGCATGCTCGCCGCCCAGTGGCTCCAGCACCAGATCGATGTCGCGAACCTGGTCGGTAAAATCGCCCTTGGTGTAGTCGATGACCTCGTCGGCGCCGAGGTTGCGGACGAAATCGAGCTTGGCCGGGCTGGCTGTGGCGACGACGTAAGCGCCGTGCGCCTTGGCGATCTGTACCGCGAGATGGCCGACGCCGCCGGCTGCGGCGTGAATCAGCACGCGCTGGCCCGATTTCAACCCGCCGTGGCGAACAAGCCCTTGCCAGGCGGTGAGGCCGGCCAGCGGCAAGGCGCCTGCCTCGAGGTGGCCCGCACCCTTCGGCTTCAGTACGATTTCATCGGCAGGAACCGCAGTTAGTTCGGCATAGGCCGCCGCCTGTTTGGGAAAGCGCGGCATGCCGAACACCTCGTCGCCGACCCGGAAGCCGGAAACTCCGGCGCCCAGCGCTTCGACAGTTCCCGAGATATCCCAACCCAGTATGAAAGGCGGCTCGCCGAGCAATGGGTAATAACCGGCTCGGACGGCGCCATCGACCGGATTGATGCCGGCCGCCTTGACGCGGACCAGCACTTCGCTGGCCTTTGGCGTTGGGTCGGGCCGATTGGCAATGACAAGGACGTCGGGTCCGCCGACGGAATTCTGAATAGCGGCACGCATTGGGATATCTCCTGCTGGGTTGGGTGCCACTATCATTTGGATAGTAATAGTTTCTTGTCCAGTATGTACCTTTATGATATATACACACCTTATGGATAGTGAAGACGACTGTGGTTTCGGCTATGATGCTTTCCGGCGGACGTGCCCCTCGCACACCGTGCTGGAGATGCTGGCCAGCAAATGGGTCTATCTGGTGGTTTGCGCGTTGCGCAAAGGCCGTCTGCGCAATGGCGAGCTTGCCCGCAAGCTCGAAGGCATCACACCGAAGATGCTGACGCAGACGCTGCGCGTGCTCGAGCGCGACGGATTGGTGCGGCGCGAGATCTTTCCGGTCATCCCGCCGCGTGTCGAATACGAATTGACCGAACTCGGCCAGAACCTGGCGGGACTGCTTACCCAGATCAGATCATGGGCGGAGCAGCATGCACCGGACATCAAGGATGCCCGTGCAAGGGCAATTGCCGAAAGTGAAGGGGATTGGGCCGCCTAGGGCGGCTCTCAGTTTTCTTGGCGGCCTTCCACCAAGGCCGGCCGAGATCATGCACTCGCCGGGTGACAAGCGCCAATGTCGCGGACAGGCCGGCTTCAGCCGATCATGGCGCTACGGCCGCCGACTTCGGCTTCGCGGATCTTGGTGTCGCGCGATTCCAGCATTTCCGCCTTGGAAAGCTCCGCTTCAGCTTCGCCGAGTAATGATTCGGCAGTGCTTCGCTGCTGCGCGAGGTCGCTTTGCGAATTTCTGAGGTTGTCGCGGCGCAAACGCGCCGCCTTGGCGAAGGTCGGATAGGCGAAATGGTTGATGTCGGTGATGCCGGCCTTCTTTTCTTCAGCGGTGATCTGAAGCTCCAGCTCGACGGCCATGCGTTCGAACTCGGCGATCATCATGTCGAGCTGCAGCAACTGCCGCCGCTTCTCATTCACCTGAAACTGTTTCAGCCGAACGAGGTTTTCACGTGACTTCATGATTCGTACTCCCGGAAACGCACACCCGCACTTATCGTCCAAACCACCTGGAAGAGCCCAGGCCGCACCCGTGTCCACCGGCTTTCCCCGAACTATGGGAAACAAAACCCTAAAGTTTTTTGCCGGCGGTAACCATTCGTTTACGGGCATTGTTAATCATACGGGTCAGGACTTAAGGCCGGGTAAAAATTCCGGCCGCCGATGCGGAAGCGACGTCGATGAGTCTCTGGAGTCACTTAGTCCAGATTGTTGATGTGTTACATTAGGATTTGGTTCTGAGATTCGTTATTAGATTCAAGAGGGTGTAGAAAGAGGTTAAAAAATCTGGTACCGTCATGGACGGGAAATTAGGTTTTGTTAACCATTTGATGGCAGCCTCTGTACAAGGCAACCACTGCTCCGGGTCCGGACGGGTCGTGAAATGGTCCGGCAGCAGAAAAGGGGAATGAAATGCGTGTTCTGCTGATAGAAGATGACAGTGCAACCGCACAAAGCATCGAGCTGATGCTGAAATCGGAAAGTTTCAATGTCTACACGACCGATCTCGGTGAAGAGGGCGTCGATCTAGGCAAGCTCTACGATTACGACATCATCCTTCTCGATCTCAACCTGCCTGACATGTCGGGTTACGAGGTCTTGAGAACGCTTCGCCTTTCCAAGGTAAAGACGCCGATCCTTATCCTCTCCGGCATGGCCGGCATCGAGGACAAGGTGCGCGGCCTCGGCTTCGGCGCCGACGACTACATGACCAAGCCGTTCCACAAGGATGAGCTGGTTGCCCGCATTCATGCCATCGTGCGGCGCTCCAAGGGGCACGCCCAGTCGGTCATCACCACCGGCGACCTGGTGGTTAACCTCGATGCCAAGACCGTCGAAGTCGGCGGCCAGCGCGTGCATCTGACCGGCAAGGAATACCAGATGCTGGAGCTGCTCTCGCTGCGCAAGGGCACGACGCTGACCAAGGAAATGTTCCTCAACCACCTTTATGGCGGCATGGACGAGCCTGAGCTGAAGATCATCGACGTTTTCATCTGCAAGCTGCGCAAGAAGCTCGACGCGGCATCCGGCGGCCAGAATTACATCGAGACGGTCTGGGGTCGCGGCTATGTGCTGCGCGAACCGGAAGACATCCGCGTCAGCGCCTGAGCGACGGACATCGTCAGAACTTTTTTCAATAAAAACCCGGCTCTGGCCGGGTTTTTTGCATGATGGGCTGGTAACTATCTTTTTTACGCAATTCCGGACGGTAGACCGTCATGCGCTTTTCCTGGAATTGCTCAACGCCGCCGAATCGGTTGCTATCTTCAAGGCGCGAAAACGTTCGAGCAGTTGCGGCCGGTTGAACGGCTTCAAGAGATAGCCCTGGGCGCCGGCGCGCTTGGCCCGCATGATCGAAGCGATATCGAGCTCGACCAGTGAAACCAGGATCTGCGGCCTTATCGGGCTCTCCATGGCGCGCACGCGACGGATGAGATCGACAGCCGGCACATCAGGCAAGGCGCCGTCGACGACGATGATGTCGGGCATGTCGGCGGCGCACATCTCCAGCGCGTCAAGTCCGCTGGCTGCCTCTATGACAATCATTTCGGAGCCGCCCAGGATGCGTTTTGCAACCTTCCTGATGACGCTTGAATCGTCGACGAACATGCAGCGTTTCATTTCCGGGTCCTCTTTGCCGTCTGGCAATCCGGTAGCGTCGGGGGCATCCAGTCGCACCATAGGCCAATCTGGTAAAGAAGCCGAAAAGGCGTTAGGTAAAATTTTTACAAAGATGGCGGCTGCTTGCTTTATTCGCGAATGCTTCAACGCTGCCTGGGCGACCAAACGCATTTCATGTCGATGGGCCGCAATTACAGATTTCGATGCAAAAATACTTCGGCTTCTCGACTGCGATATCAGGCTGCCGAAAGCACGATTTCTTCCGGCGTCGCGTGGATCGATATCGTCATGCCGGCTTCGCGCGCCAGAAGCAGCGTGTAATAGGGCTGCACGGAATGCGCGTCGATCGGTTCCTCCGGCTTGTGGCCGGAATGCAGTTCGAGGAATTTCGGCGGCACACGCAGCATCGGGCCAGCCGCTGCAAGCGCGAAACGCGGTTCGGTCTCGAGGTTTTCCAACGTCACCGAAAGCTTGCCGCCGCGCGGAATGGCGGCGTTGGCGACGAGGATCAGGTTGAGCAGCAGCTTGACCTTGTTCTTGGGCAGCAGCGCGCGGGTCCCGTTCCAGATCAGTTCCGGCTTTTCGTTCTTGAGGAAGGCGATGGCGACCGCTTCGGCATCGCCGGTATCGATCAGCATGCCGGCCGAGCCGGCGGCGCCGAAGGCGATGCGGGCGAACTGCAGGCGGGCCGAAGCGTTGCGGGCGCTCTGACGGATCAGCTTCATGGCGTCTTCGTCGGCGCCGCCTTCATCGAGCAGTTCGAGCCCGTTGTTGATCGCGCCGACCGGCGAGATGATGTCGTGGCAGACCCGGCTGCACAAAAGCGCTGCCAGATCGGGTGCGGAAAGGGTGAACAAATCGGCCATCGGCGAAAATCCCTGCAAAATTTCACTAGTCATGGCCGAGCGATCGATCGTCGCCTGCCCACACGAATCACGCTCTCTCCTCGGGCTTTCTGAATACACAGCACCCGTGCGTGCAGCAACAAATCCAAAATTGTGGATGTGGCAAATGGCGTGTTCACGCAGGCCCCGACCCCACTTGTGCGACCCCAAACAGCCTTCGAACCGCCATGTTCATGTGGGAGCTTAATGGTTGAAAAAGGATTACGGCATAGTTTGCCCGTAACAGTTACCCTTAACGGCCGGCTAAAAGAGCCGTACGGGGTGCGAGGCGCCGGCGAAGGTGCTCCCTGACGGAGATTGGAAGCATGTTTTCCCGATACTACGACCGGAGCTTTCTCCGTGTCTTCTCAATGGCGGTCGCGCTCCTGGGCGTTCTCGTCTTCTCGACTTCAGCCCTGCGGGCCCAGGAATACACCGCTCAGGAGATTGTCGATTCCGGTCACAAGTTCTTCGGCGCGACATCAGGCGGGCTCGCCACCGTCGTCGAGAAGATCTTTGCTTCCTACGGCCTGCCCAACGGCTATCTGCTGGGCGAAGAGGGCTCGGGCGCGCTGATCGGCGGCCTGACCTACGGCGAAGGCACGCTCTACACCAAGAATGCCGGCGATCACAAAGTGTTCTGGCAAGGCCCGTCGCTCGGCTGGGATTTCGGCGGCGAAGGGTCGCGGGTGATGATGCTAGTCTACAATCTCGACGATGTGGGCAGCCTCTACAACCGCTATGGCGGCGTAGCCGGTTCGGCCTATGTGGTGGCTGGTGTCGGCTTCAATGTGCTGAAGAACAACAATGTGATTTTGGTGCCGATCCGCACTGGTGTCGGTGCCCGGCTTGGCGTCAATCTCGGCTATTTGAAGCTTACCGAGCGCGCCACCTGGAATCCGTTCTGAGCTAAGGGTCTTTGGCTTATGCATGTCGTTCCCCCAAAACCGGGACCACTTTTGGGCGACATGCATTAAACCCGTCTCCTTGCGGCAAATCCTTGCCGCAGCGCTGGATTTCCGCCATGTCAACGTGGCACAGTCAAAAGCGCTCGACGCGCTTTTGTTTTGTCTTGCTGCATGTCGTTGCCCCAAAACCGGTTCCCACTTTTGGGCGACATGCATTGGTTTGATGGTTGCCGTCCACAACGGGTAGTCACTTGGTCCAGTCGGTCCTGTTCTTCGTCCTTGGCTTTCTCTGCGCCGGCTTTCTGGCGCTTATGGTGGCTCCGGCCATATGGCGCCGCGCCGTCGCCCTGACGCGCAGACGCATCGAAGGCTCGATCCCCCTGACGCAAACCGAGATCCAGGCGGACAAGGACCGCATCCGCGCCGAGTACGCCATGTCGACGCGCCGCCTCGAAATCAGCGTCAAGGCGTTGCGCGAGAAGGCCGCCGAACAACTCGTCGAGATCAATCGCGGTCGCGAGGCCCTGAAGGGGCTGGCGGTCGAGCGCATGGACAAGAACCATGCGCTGACCGAACTCGGCGCCAAGAACGAAGCGTTGCGCCAACGCGAGGGCGAGTTGCAGCAGCTTTCGGAGCGACTGAAGGAAACCGAACGCAAGCTGGAAAAGCGCGCGCTCGAGCTGGAGAAGCTCGAGCGCATGTATGACGACGCCAGTTTTTCCTCCAGCAGCCGGCAGATCGAACTCGTGGCGCGTGAATCCGAAATGCAGAAACTCGCCAGTGACATTGCGCTGCTGCGCGGTCAGCGCAAGGAAGCGGACAGGCGCGGCCAGGAGATCGCGGCCGAAAGCAAGGCAGCGCGCGACGCGCTGAAAGCCGAGAAGAAAAGGACCGCCGAGCTCGACAAGAAGGTCGAACGGCTGCTGGCCACGCTTGCCGATCGCGAGGACAAGCTCGACCGCCGTGAAAAGGAACTGGCGCGCATGCGCGAAAAATCGAAAGCTGGGGACAGCGCGCCGGCCTTGCGGCTGGTCGGCAAAGGCGACGAAGCGGCCAAGAGCGACGACCTCGACAAGGCAATCGCCAAGCTCGACAGCGACCGTGAGCGGCTTGAGGCCAGGCTGACGGCGCTGGCGCGCGAGAACAAGCGGCTGAAGGCGGATCTCACCGCGCTGGCCGCGTCCAATCCCACGGACGGCAGCTCCGCCCTGCGCGAGCAGATGAGTGAACTCGCGGCGGAGGTCGTCCATCTGACGGCCAAGCTCGAGGGGCCTGGTTCACCGATCGCCAGGGCGCTGGCGTCACCTTCGGATGCACGCTCCGGCAACCGCAGTCTTGCCGACCGCGTGCGGGATTTGCAGAAGGCAGACGCGACAAGCTGAGATCAGCTCTCTTTTGCGGAAAAATGGTGCAGCGCGATGGCTGAGGCGGCTGCGACGTTCAGGCTGTCGAAGCCTTCCGACATGGTGATCCGCACGGTGTGCAGGCTTGTGAGCAGGCTGTCCGGCAAGCCTTCGCCCTCGGTACCGAGATAGAGCGCCAGGCGCTCGCTCCGCTGCGCATCGCGGATGACGGTCCGCCCGCGTGGCGACAGCGCGAATTGTTCGAAGCCCCGCCGGGTGAGCATCGTCGTGAAGCCGGCGGTGTCGGTGAACGAAGCGAACGGGATCTTGAGCGCGGCGCCGACGGAAACGCGGATCGCCTTGCGGTAGAGCGGATCGCAGCATGTCGCATCCAGCAGTATCGCGTCGGCGCCAAAGGCAGCGGCGTTGCGGAAGATCGAGCCCACATTGTCATGATTGGCGATGCCGACGAGCACCACGACAAGCGCCCGGGCCGGCAAGGCATCGAGCAAAGCCTCTGCTGACTGCGGCGCCCCCTTGCGTCCCATGGCCAGGATGCCGCGATGCATGTGAAACCCGGCGATTGCGTCCATCACCGCGCTGGTGGCGACATAGACCGGGAGACCGGCCGGCGCCTTGCGCAGGATATCCTCAAGGCCGGCCAGCCGGTTTTCGAGGACCAGTACCGATTCGGCGGCAAAGCGCCCAGCCGAGAGAAGCAGGTCCAACACCACCTTACCTTCGGCGACGAAGCGACCTTGCCGGCCGGCGAGGTCACGCTCGCGGATGTCGAGATAGGCAGCGACGCGCGGATCTTGCGGGTCGTCGATGCGAATGGGATCCATGCATTCCTCGCGGCCGTCGCATCGGCCCGAAAATCCGAGCCGATTGCCGGCGCTCACCTTTGGTTCGGAAAGCACGATGCGACAATTCGGGACGACCGGCTACCTCTGTGCGCCCGAATGGGCGCACGTCACTCTGAAAACGACCAGCTACCTCTGTGCGCCCGAATGGGCGCACGTCGCTCTGAAAACGACCAGCTACCTCTGTGCGCCCGGATAGGCGCATGTCGCTTTGAAATCGCCGGCGAGGTCAGCGGCTATGGATGGTCAGGTTCCGGCACGGCGCAAACGGTGCGCCATCTGGGACAGGTCATCCTTGCCACTGCCGAAAATGCCGTCCAGCATGTCGAGCAGTTCGCGCACGGCGTCGGATTTGCAGGAATAGTAAATCATCTGCCGGTCGCGGCGGGTGTCGACGAGATCGAGCGCCCGCAACTTGGCCAGATGCTGGGACAGGGCGGATTGACTGAGCATCACCTTCTCGGCGATGGCGCCGACCGACATTTCACCGTCGGCGAGATAGCTCATGATCAACAGCCGTTTCTCATTGCCCATCAGCATGAGAAATTCGGCCGCCGATTCGGCGTTGACGATTAGCTTTGTCGAGACCATCGATCCCCCATGCTTCTTGTTCATCCTGACGCCATGGGGGCAATGGCGTCTGATTCCATAAACTCACTCGTGAATCGGCGCAGGCGATTCAACGTCACTGGCAAAAGGTAGAGCATTTCATTTAAATCTCAAGTGTTGCTTTTGATCAAATATAATTAAGTCCTGTCCCGGTGTCGACCGAGGCCCGGCCGACCCTGACCATTTCGACCAGAACGTGTCGCAATTCGCGTGCTGCTGCCAAGGGTTGGGGGAAGAAGACCCGGCAAACATCGTCGCCCCATACCAGATCCATACCATCGGCATCGAATCCGGCAACGCTCCAGCCGTTGCCGGACACTTTCGTGAAATGCTTTGCATAAACGGCGATCGCGTCGAGATGGTCGGCGTTCATGTGGTCGATGGCGGATTGTTCGCTCGCCGCCAGTTCCTCGACGATCGGTCCGCTGGTGAGCAGATCCGATTGGTCGAGCTGATAGGCCTTGCCGAAGCCACCGTTGAGGCTGGCGCGTTGCGGCTCGAGGCGAAAGATCGAAAAGTCGCCGAGACCGGCGTAAAGTTTCGCCTTGGGATTGCGGTTGAGATAACGGCGCTCGGTGCGGGCGTGTTCGCTTGAGCCGCGCTGAAGCCTTACCGCCTGGCAGACCAGTGTCAGGCGCGGGTGTGCCAGCGGGTCACCCTTGCCGGGTTCGCCAAGCAACAGGGAGCAGCGCGGATCGGCAAGCAGGGCGCCGGTGTGCGGCGAGAGCATCGACACCAGGATCAGCGGCACGCCGTCGATGTCGGTGGCCACGCCGACCCTGCTGGCCAGCGGCGAGCCGGTTTGCGGTTCGATCACCGCCAGCGCGCCAAAGCGGGCGCTGCGCAGAAGCGTCTTCGCCAGCCGGATCGCCTCGGCGTCCGTCTCGCGGATCACGTCCTTCTTCGGTTCGACCAAGGTATCACCGAAATAAGTTGATGTTCTTGTCTAGTTGTCGGTCAGCAAACCGGATTTGACAAGGTCGTCGATCTCGGCTTTCGCAAAGCCGAAACGTGCCAGTATTGTCGCCGGCGACAAATCCTCATCGCCGGGCATAGTAGCCGGTGTCGGCTGCGAGCCGGAGAAACGCGGCGCCGGGGCAGGGCGCTCGAATGCACCAGCCGTCACAAAGGCGTTGCGCGCCCGATTGTGCGGGTGGTGCTTCGCCTCTTGCAACGACAGGACGGGGGCGACGCAGGCATCGGTCTGGGCAAACAGAAGGTCCCAGTCGTCGCGCGATTTCTGCCGGACCCGATCGGCAATGGCCGCGCGCATCGGCGGCCACAATGCCTTGTCGTACCGGCCGGACACAAAGCGCTCGTCAAGCGGCAGCAGATTGGCGAATTCGGCGAAGAATTGCGACTCGAGGCAGCCGATTGCGATATGGCGCCCGTCCGACGTCTCATAGGTGTCGTAGAAGGGGGCGCCGGAATCGAGCAGGTTCGTGCCGCGCTTTTCGCTCCACAACCCAGCGGCCATCAAGGCGTGCAGGGGCACTGTCAGCATCGAGGCGCCTTCGACCATCGCGGCGTCGATGACCTCCCCCTTGCCGGTGCGCGAGCGTTGGAACAAGGCGGCCAGCATGCCGGCAATCAGCATCATGGCGCCACCGCCATAGTCGGCGACAAGGTTGAGCGGCGGGATCGGGCGGTTGTCGGCGTGGCCAATTGCATGCAGCACGCCGCAATGGGCGAGGTAGGTGATGTCATGGCCGGCGCGGCCGGCGAGCGGGCCGTCCTGGCCGAAGCCGGTCATGCGGCCGTAGATCAGCGCCGGATTGCGAGCCAGCACCGCTTCGGGGCCGAGGCCAAGCCGTTCCATGACATCGGGACGAAACCCTTCGAGCAACATGTCGGCTTTTTCCGCCAGGCGCAGCAGCAGATCGGTGCCTTCCCGGCGCTTCAGGTCGAGGCGCAGGAGGGCGCGACCGTGGCGGTCGATGTTGTACTCATGCGGCAGCGACGGGAGTTGGCCCGTCCCCGCCCGTTCGATGCGCAGCACTTGCGCGCCCATCTCCGACAGCAACAGGCCGGCCAGCGGCACGGGGCCGAGCCCGGCCATCTCGATCACCTTCAGCCCGGCAAGCGGACCGACCTTCCCGGCAGCGACCAGGCCGGTGCTCATGGCCGGCTATTTCGGCGCCATGCGGATGGCACCGTCGAGACGAATGGTCTCGCCATTCAACATCTGGTTCTCGATGATGTGCAGGGCGAGAGCGGCATATTCGGATGGCTCGCCCAGGCGCGACGGGAAGGGCACGGCGGCGCCCAGAGAATCCTGCACCTCTTGCGGCATACCGGCCATCATCGGCGTCTTGAAGATGCCGGGGGCGATGGTGCAGACGCGGATACCGGAACGGGCAAGGTCGCGCGCCACCGGCAGCGTCATACCGACGACGCCGCCCTTGGACGCCGCATAGGCGGCCTGGCCGATCTGGCCATCATAGGCGGCAACCGAAGCGGTGTTGACGATGACGCCGCGCTCGCCACCTTGCAGCGGCTCCAGCTTTGACGCGCGCTCGGCGACGAGGCGGATCATGTTGAACGTGCCGATCAGATTGACCTCGATCACCTTGCGATACTGATCGAGGGGATGGGGACCATCTTTGCCGATCGTCTTCACGCCAATGGCGATACCGGCGCAATTGACCAGGATACGCGGGTCGCCAAGCTTGGCGGCGACGTCGGTGAATGCAGCGATCCCGCTGTCGGCGCTGCTGACGTCGCATTGGACGGCAATGCCGCCGATCTCGGCCGCGACCTTGGCCGCGCGATCAATACCGACGTCGAAGATGGCGACGCGGGCGCCCTTGGCGGCCAGCGCGCGCGCCGTTGCCTCGCCAAGACCGGAGCCGCCGCCGGTGATGATCGCGATCTGGCCATTCGGATTCATGCCGACATCCTTTGATCTCAGGAACAGTGGGACGGATCAGGCGCCGGATCCACGGGAAAGGTCAAGCCATCGCCGCGGTAGGATCGGCAATCCTGGCTTGATCGGCGTGGCAGACTTCGCCCGAGAGCCTGGCGACCGCGCCCGGCGCGATCTCGTGTGACAGCAGCCGGTCGAGATCGACGGGACGCGGCATTGAAATCTGGCCGCGTGGGATCCGCTTGAAACCGAGCGGACCATAGTAGGGTTCGTCACCGACCAGCATGACGGCAGGCGCACCGGCCTTGGCGGCCGCCTCCAGCGCGATCGCCACCAGCCGGCGGCCAATGCCGAGATTCTTGAAGGCCGGACGCACCGCAAGCGGCCCGAGCATCAATGCACGACCGGCGCCGGCGGCGACGCGGGTCATGCGCACCGAGGCGACGACAAGGTCGCCGTCGACGGCGACAAAGGACAACGAGCGTTCGTGCCCTCCGGCTTCGCGGATCTTGTAGGCGGCCAGCACAAAGCGGCCTGGTCCGAAGGCTTCGTCGTTGATGGCTTCGATCTGGGGGTCATGCGCCGGGGTTTCCGGCAGGTATTTCACGTCGGCAAGGCTCATGGTCTTTGCGTTCCGGTAAGGAGGAAAGGTTGCTGCAAACGGCAGCATTCGCCAGTCAGCGCTTCATCAAGCGCGGGCGCCCTTTCGTCGTCGGTCAAACCGGATCAAAGCAAAGTCGAACATGCGGATTGTCCGCTAGCATCAATTTCCCGCCGCTGCAATCGGACGTTTTTGCCCGCCGTTTCGGCCAAGTGACGGTCTGTTCAGTACCTGACGTCTTCGACAGGGCAACCTTGCGCCTACATAAGGGAACAGGACGCAAGGAGATTTGCATGGGATTGCTGGTTGAAGGCAGGTGGCAGGATCGCTGGTATGATACGGCCGACAATGGCGGCAGGTTCGTGCGGACGCAGTCGCAATGGCGCGACTGGATCACCGTTGACGGGGCGCCGGCCGAAGGCCGGACGCGCGGCTTCAAGGCCGAGCCCGGCCGCTATCATCTCTATGTCTCGCTTGCCTGTCCGTGGGCGCATCGGACGTTGATCTTTCGTGCGCTGAAGAAGCTGGAAGGCATCATATCGGTGTCGGTGGTGCATCATTTCATGGGCGCCAATGGCTGGACGTTTTTGGCTGAGGACGGCGCTACCGGCGACACGCTCTACGGCCTCGACTTCCTGCACCAGATCTATGCCAGAGCCGATCCCGCCTATTCGGGCCGGGTGACGGTACCGGTGCTGTGGGACAAAAAGGAACAGACCATCGTCTCCAACGAATCTTCCGAGATCATCCGCATGCTGAATTCAGCCTTCGATGAATGGGGTGACGCCAACCTCGACTTCTATCCCCAGGACCTGCGCCGCGAGATCGACCGCATCAATGCGCTGGTCTATCCCGCGGTCAACAATGGCGTCTACCGCGCCGGCTTCGCCACCACGCAACGCGCCTATGAAGAGGCGTTCGGTGAATTGTTCGCGGCGTTGGATACGCTGGAGGAGCGGCTGTCAAAACAGCGCTATCTCGTCGATAACCGTATCACCGAGGCCGACTGGCGGCTGTTCACCACACTGGTGCGCTTCGACCCGGTCTATGTCGGCCATTTCAAATGCAATCTGCGCCGTATCGCCGACTATCCGAACCTGTCGAACTATCTGCGCGACCTCTATCAGGTGCCTGGTGTCGCCGAGACCGTGAACCTGCATCACATCAAGGCGCATTACTACGGCAGCCACGAAACGATCAATCCGACGCGGATCGTTCCGGTCGGGCCGGAACTGGATTACGGCGCACGGCATGACCGGGCGCGGTTCGAGAAAGCGGCGGCCTGATCTACCAGTAGGGCGAAGGCTGCTCGGCGCCAAAAATCTCGGCGATCCGCCGCAGCGTTGCCGGCGTCGTGCCTTGCGGCAAGCGGTCGAGCGGGAAGAAGCCGGCTTCGGCGATCTCGTGGTCTGGCAGCTTCGGCGCCGTCTGGCTGAAATGCTCGATCAGGTAGAAGCCGACATGGTCGCGCCGGCTGGAACGGCGATTGAAATGCATCGACTTCAGTGTTGGCGGTGAAGTCAGTGCGATGTTGCCTTCCTCGGCCAGTTCGCGTGCCAGCGCCTGGTCAAGCGTCTCGCCGACTTCGACGCCGCCGCCGGGAAGCTGCCAGCCCGGAACATAGGTGTGGCGAATGAGGAAGACGGAATTGGATGCCGTGTCGTGGATCAGGCCGCGCACGCCAAGCGTCATCGGCCGCCGCAACACGAAATAGACATGGAACAGCCGGGCCCTGAGGCCCGCCCAGCCGGCCTGGCGGAAGGCCTTTTCCGGGTCAGTCGCCATCAGGTGCGAAACCGTGGATGGTAAGGAAAGCTTGAGTGGAAAGCGGGACGCCTGTCGCCTATGAAGGATGCATGTTCAGGCTCGCGCATATTTCCGATGTCCATCTGGGGCCGCTCCCCGATGTATCCTATCGCGATCTCGCCTCCAAGCGTGTGCTCGGCTACGTCAACTGGCAGCGCAACCGCCGCCGCCATATGCATGACGCCGTCATCGACACGATCGTCGCCGACATCAAGGCGAACACGCCTGACCACCTCGCCGTCAGCGGCGACCTGGTCAACCTGGCGCTCGACGGCGAGATCGAGATGGCCAAGCACTGGCTGGAGACGCTGGGATCGCCGCACGATGTTTCGGTCGTTCCGGGCAACCACGACGCCTATGTGCCCGGCGCCTTCGACAAGGTCTGCCGATCCTGGGCGGCGTGGATGAGCGGCGACGGCGTCAACACGCCGGTCGACCGCAACGCCTTCCCCTATCTGCGCGTGCGCGGCAATGTCGCGCTGATCGGCGTCTCGACGGCACGCGCCACAGCACCCTTCATGGCCAATGGGTTCTTCATGGAAGGCCAGGCGGAGCGGCTCGGCAAAATCCTTAGGGATACCGCCGGACAGGGACTGTTCCGCGCCATCATGATCCACCATCCGCCGGTGCGTGGCGCGGTCCCGCAGCACAAGCGGCTGTTCGGCATCGCCCGCTTTCACAAGATCATTCGCCGCCATGGCGCCGAACTTGTGCTGCACGGCCATTCGCATTTGCCGTCGCTGTTCTTCATCGGCGGTCGAGGCGTCAGGATCCCGGCGGTCGGCGTCGCTGCCGCCGGCCAGGCGCCGGGCGGCAAGCACCCGGCGGCGCAGTACAATCTGTTCGACATCGACGGTGAAAAGGGCAATTGGCGAATCCGGCTGACACGGCGCGGCCTGACCGGGCCGTCCATACCGCCATCCGATCTACAGACGCTGGAGCTTGGCGCCGAGGCCGCTATGGCCGCAAATTGACAACCATGGCCACGATGCGGTCCCAGAACAAGACGACCGACACCACAAGGCCGACCAGTGCGCCGGCGGCAACCAGGCCAAGCCCGGACAGAAAGGCCGACCAGCGCTTGCCGCGCGTCATCGCGCGCAGCGGCGGTTCGGCTTCCGGGACATCGGCGCGTTTCATGCCGGCGATAGCCGGTTCGACCCCGCCTTCCATCATCCTCTGACGCTCGACGATGCGCTCGGCAACATAGCGCGTCACGGAATCGGCAACCGGCTTCATCTCGGTGGATTCGGCAAGCACCACCCGGCCGATGCGGGTGTCCTTGAGGAAGCGATAGGTGCGGCGGTCGCGTCCCATGGCGACATGGCTGACGGCGTCGATCCACAGGCGCGGCTGCAAGCCTGACGAGACGACAAAGTCGAAATTATCGATGTCGGCGGGAACATCGGCAAAAACCGGCGCCAGCTCTGCGGCAAGCATATCGAGGCGCATGCGATGCGCCTCGCGCATATCGACGACGACGTCGTCGCGGTCGGCGAAGGCATTTTTCACATCACGGATGGCATCGGACAGTTTCTTCGACTGGTCGATGGTCTTCTCGCCTGCTTCCTTCATCGGCGTTGCCTCGCGTGTTTGGTTAACACGGGGTTAACACAGCCGCCGGCAAAATGCACTGGCGAGGTGGACGGGATTGAGGCTCAGGAAAGTGTTGTGCGCGAGACGGTCAGCTGGCCGCGGCGGCGAATTTCTGGCGATGCGGCCTGGCGCGGCGGTTGGTGTTGCGGCGAATGATCTCGGCAACGAGGTCGGGGGCTTCCTCGGCCAGCATATGGCCGGCCTCCAGCACATGGTGCACGTGAAAATGCGCCGGCAGATCATCCGCCTGGGTAAAGGGCAGCACCGCGTCGTCGGTTCCCCACGCCACCATCACCGGCATGTTCAGCCCGTCGAGACGATCATGCGGGATGACGCCTTGCCGGTCGTCAACGGTCATGGCGGCTGCGATCTCGACGAATTTTTCCAGCTGGCCGGGTCGCCTGCGCATTTCCCAGAGAGCGTCCACGGTGCGATCGAGGGGCCGGGTCCCTGGCCCCGACATGGCGGCGAGGCAAGCCCGGATCTCGGACCGATCGGCTGCGCCGGCATAGCGACGCAACAGCGGCCCGTTGATCTCTGGGCCAAGACCGCCCGGTGCCAGAAGTGTCAGCGAGGCTATTTTGTCGGGCTCGGCCAGCGCCATCAGCGCCGCCACCGCACCGCCCATCGAGTGGCCCACCAGATGAACGCGCTTCAGGCGACGCTCGGAGAGATCGGCGAGCACGGCCCTTGCCGCCACCTTGGCCGGGCCGGCGGCGGGAAAATCGAGTGACAACCCATGCCCCGGCAGATCATAGGCCAGTGTGTGCGCGGAAGGCGCCGGGGAGGAAATCACCTCCCGCCAGACATCGTGGCAGCCGCCGAAACCATGCAGCAGGACAATGGCCTTCGAGCCCACACCCTGTTCGGCGGCAAAAAGCGATGCGGTCATGAAAGCTGAGTTTTTGCTGTTGTCAGGATGCGGAACACCAATTGTGGCTGGATTGCTCCTAGTCCACGGCGATGGCCAGTAAAATTTTCGCGATTTGTACGGTTGCGGACAGAGCTTGGCAACCACCCTGTATCGGCGATCGGAACACAGGAAATCCATTCGGCGGCGCGCCCAATCCGCCGGCCTCGATTGGCGTCAGCTTGGGTTGCCGAGCCCGGCGGCGCGCAGCGCCTGGACCAGCCGTTCGGTCAGGTCGGCTGGATATTTCCGCTCGACGAAAGTCGCGCGTGGATCGGCGGCAAATTTAGGGAATTCGGTGGTCAGTTGATTCAGCAACGTGCTCACCAGATGGTCCTGTCCGGCAGCCTTGGCGCCGATCAGCCGCGCCGCCAGATAGTGCGATTTCGTGGCCGTCGTCCTCAATGCCGTGCTGGCCGCGATGGCCTTGCTCATGTCGCCCTGCATGAACTCGCCGACGAACAGTCCGTAATCCCACCATGTCGAGTGCCCGCTGAAGGTCTCCGCGGCATGGGCAAGGATCGGCGTTCCCTCCGCGTAGCGGCCGGCGAAGATCAGCCCGTAGCCGTAAGCGGCAGCCATGCCGAGATCGTAGGTATTGAGTTCATAGGCTTTGCGCATCCAGCGGATCGCTTCGTCCGTGTTGCCGAGCCGCGAACTGACATAGCCGTAGGAGCGATGCGCATAAGGACTGGTCGGACCCATCTGCACGCCGCGATGGGCAAACTCCACGGCCTTTTCAATCGTCGCATTGGGTGGATAGGCGTAGTGATCGGAGACCGCCTCGAGATGCAGGGAGGCAAGTTCCGAATAGACGAGCGAGGATTTCGTGCCGCCATTGGCCAGCTTCTCGAGGCAGCGATAGGCTGCCTCATGGGTCCTGGCGTTCTGGTCGAGATAATATTTGTCGTTGAGCAGCAGGCATTGCGTCAGACCGTTCGGCGCGCCGGTCTGCTCGATATAGTTGTAGATCGTGCCCGAGGCGGGAAGGGCTGAACTCAGCATGTCGGCAATACGGTCTTCGATCGCGGTAGGTGCGCTGTCGGCGGAGGTCAGATTGCGTGAAAGAAGCACCCGTCCGGACGCCATGCTTTGCAGCTCGATAGTGATGTCGCCCGCGTCCGGCCCAGGCAGGATGTCGAATATGAAGCTCGTGGCATCGTCGGCCGGATCGGTGGCGGTGTCGCGGCCGATGAAGTCGATCGTATCGAAGCCGCTCAGGCCGGCGCGCAGCGACGCGGCGACACGGTTGGCATCGGCGCCTTCCGCCTTGAGGCCGATATAGACTTGCGGCAGGGTGTCTGCCATGGCCGATGCCGCGATGCTTCCGGTCGCGCCGGCGGTCTCGATCGTCGCCGACATGTCGCCGCCTGCCAGCAAGGCACTGCTGCCCTGACGAAGGATCAGCACCCCCAGCATGGCGATGACCAGGGCGATCGCCACCCAGAAGAAACGGAGATGGCGCGCCACCGAGGGGGTGGGCGAAGCCAGCGACACCGCATCCGGCATGCCCGCGCCGACGTCGTTGGGCCGATCGGCGGATGCGGCGCCGTCCAGACTGAGTTCGGGAACATCCGGCAGCCGGATCGCGTTCAATTCATAGGCAGGGACATAGCCGCCGCGCGGAATGGCGATGCGGACGGGTTCGGCAATGCCCTCATTGGCAAAATAGTGCTGCAGAAGCTCGCGCAGCCTGCCCGCCTGCACCCGCACGACAGCATCGGTGGACGGATCGAAATCGCCGTCCTTGCCGAAAACATCCATGGCAATGGAGAAGCCCTTGAGCCTGTCGCCTTCGCCGGCTTGTTCGCGTTCGACAAGGTAACGCAGCAGCTTGCGCGCGCGTTCGGATCGGCCGAACGTTTGGCTGGCAAGCAGTCGCTCCAGTGTCTCGCGCACTGCGGGGGCGGCAGGCGTGGCATGCTGCAAGTGTCGATCCTCTCGAAGTCGGCACAGGTTGAGGCGCGATCATATAGTTCCCGCACCGCCACACAAGTATACACCCATTATGCGATCACGTACCCCACCGGATAATTCCGCGGTGGTTAATAGCCCGAAAGATCGGAACCGATCACCCGATTGGGGTGGTCCCGATCCTTGTTCTGGTCGTGCGTCAGCCGGCTTTCTTGCCAATGATGCGGTTGGCGGCGGACATCACCGCTTCCAGCGAGGCGGCGACGATGTTGGTGTTGATGCCGGCGCCGAACAGCTTGCCGCCGGGATATTCCATCTCGACATAGGAAATGGCCGACGCGTTCGAGCCGCGCTGCAACGAGTGCTCGGAATAGTCGAGCACCGACATCTCGACGCCGAGATGGCGCGACAGCGCATCGACGAAGCCGTCGATCGGACCGGTGCCTGTGCCTGCGATCGTCACTTCCTTGCCGCTGTCGAGGATGACCGCCTCGACCACGCGCCGCCCCTTGATTTCGGTGCTGGGATAGGTGTGATGATCGAGGAATTTCAGCCGCGCGGCAGGCTGGTCGACATAGGTTTCGAGAAAGCGCTCGTAGATGCGCCTGGCCGGCACTTCCTTGCCCTCGGCGTCGGTGATCGCCTGGATCTCCTGGCTGAATTCGATCTGCAGATTGCGCGGCAAATTGAGGCCGTAATCGGCCTGCAGCACATAGGCGATGCCGCCCTTGCCGGACTGCGAGTTGATGCGGATGATGGCTTCGTAGCTGCGGCCGACATCGGCCGGATCGATCGGCAGGTAGGGCACCTCCCAGTGCGGCGTGTTGGCCTTTTTCAGCGCCTTCATGCCTTTGTTGATGGCATCCTGGTGCGAGCCGGAAAAGGCGGTGTAGACGAGTTCGCCGACATAGGGGTGACGCTCGGGGATCTTCAACTGGTTGGAATATTCGTAGACGTCCTTCATCCGGTTGATGTCGGAGCAGTCGATCAAGGGATCGACACCTTGCGTGTACATGTTGAGCGCCAGCGTGACGATATCGACATTGCCGGTGCGCTCGCCGTTGCCGAACAGCGTGCCTTCGACGCGGTCGGCGCCAGCCATCAGGCCGAGTTCGGTGGTGGCGATGCCGGTGCCGCGGTCATTGTGCGGATGCAGCGAGACCAGCAGGTTCTCCCTGTTGTCGAGGTTGCGGCACATCCACTCGATGCGGTCGGCATAGATGTTGGGTGTCGACATCTCGACCGTCGACGGCAGGTTGATGATCAGCTTGTTGTCCGCCGTCGGCCTGACGATTTCGGTGACGGCGTTGCAGATCTCCAGCGCCACTTCGAGCTCGGTGCCGGTAAAACTCTCCGGCGAATATTCGAAACGAAAGCCGCCGCCGGCCTTGGCCGCCATGTCGGTGATCATCTTGGCCGCGTCGGTGGCGATGCGCTTGATGCCGCCGACGTCCTTTTCGAAGACGACGCGGCGCTGCAATTCGCTGGTCGAATTGTAGAAATGGACGATCGGGTTGGTGGCGCCCTTCAGCGCCTCGAAGGTGCGGGTGATCAGTTCAGGCCGGCACTGCACCAGCACCTGGAGCGAGACATCGGCGGGTACGTTGCCTTCCTCGATGCACCAGCGGGCAAAGTCGAAATCGGTCTGCGAGGCCGACGGGAAGCCGATCTCGATCTCCTTGAAGCCCATGTCGAGCAGCAAGCCGAACATGCGCGCCTTGCGCTCGTGGCCCATCGGGTCGATCAGCGCCTGGTTGCCGTCGCGCAGGTCGACCGAGCACCAGATCGGCGCCTTGTCGATGACCTTCGAGGGCCAGGTGCGGTCGGTGAGGCCGACGGTGGGATAGGGCTGATATTTGCGGGCTGCGTCAGGCATCCCTCTAGCCGCATCCTTGCCGGCTACCGCGGCATCGGAACGGATCTCTTCTCGTGCGTTCATCGTCGTTTCTCCCGGCGGCTCATGGATCCACCTTCAGGTGGATTGATGGCGAGCGGCGCCTTTATCAGAATTTCGTTCGCTTGATGTGATTGCCAAGGAGCATGCGCTTGCGCGGCGGTTCGACCGCCGGGCGCTCCTTCAGCGAACCCGGCGATCGCCGATAAGGCCGAGAAGAAGCAGGGTCGAAGCCAGCGCGCGCACGGTCTCGCCGGAAAAACCGGTCGGACGGGAAGCGTTGGTGGCGCGCGTGTTCATGGCGGTTCTCATACAGGAGCGGCTTGTGAGAGGCAAGTGGGGCCCCCCATGGGTGTCGTGGTCTGTCGAATATTATCCCGAACGTGCGTGCTCTTCCCCAGGCGCGGCAAATGCGCCAGACTTGGGCATCGACGGGTTGCGATGTCCGTCGCCGGGAGGGGGGTCATCCATGAATTTCGTGTTCTTCTCGCCGCATTTTCCCGCCAATGGCGCGGATTTCTGCGACCGTTTGAAGAAGGCCGGAGCCAGGGTGCTTGGCATCGGCGACGCACCCTATGACGCGCTCGACGCCAAGCTGAAAGCAGCCCTTTCGGAATATTACCGCGTCGCCGACATGGAGGACTACGATCCGGTGTTTCGGGCGATGGGGCATTTCATCCACAAATGGGGCCGTATCCACCGCTTTGAATCGCTCAACGAGCACTGGCTGGAGCTGGAAGCCAACATCCGCACCGACTTCAACATCTACGGCACCAAGCTTGATTTCGTGAAGAATCTGAAGCGCAAGAGCCGCATGCGCGCCTTCTTCCGCAAGAGCGGCGTCGACACCATCGCACAGCGCAAATGCTCCGACCGCGCTGGGGCCATGACCTTCATCCGCCGCGTCGGCTATCCCGTGGTGGTGAAGCCGGATTCAGGCTCCGGCGCCTCGAACACCTTCAAGATCTCCAGCGCCAAGGAGCTCGACCAGTTCTTCAAAGACAAGCCCGAGGACGTGACCTTCGTCATGGAGCAGTTCATCGAGGGGCTGGTGGTGACGTTTGACGGACTGGTCAACCGTGACGGCGAGGTGGTGCTGGCCGCCAGCCACCGCTACGACCAGAGCGTGATGGAGGTGGTCAACAAGGACCGCCACATGAGCTACACCTGCTTTCCCAGGATCAGCCCGGCGGTCGAGGAGGCCGGCCGCAAGATCCTGAAGGCGTTCGACGTGCGCGAGCGCTTCTTCCACATCGAGTTGTTCGAGACCAAGGACGACCGGGTCATCGCGCTGGAAGTCAACATGCGCCCGCCCGGCGCCTGGATGACCGATGCGATCAACTATACGTTCGACATCGACGTCTATGCGGCATGGGCCGATATGGTGGTGAAAGATGCCGCTGGCGGCCCTTATGAGGGCAAGTATTTCACCGCCTATGCCAGCCGCAAGCGGCGCCTCGGGTATTTGCACAGCCATGAGGAGGTGCTAGCGGCGCACCGCGACAAGATCGTCCATCATCAGGCCATCGAAGAGGTTTTCAGCCGCGCCATGGGAAATTACGCCTACCAGATGCGCTCGAAAGACGAAGCAGCGCTGCGTGAGGCGGTCGCCTATATCCACGCGGAAAAGGCGTGAGCCGATGGACGTTTCCTATCACAAGAATTTCTCGGGCAAGCTCGGCCGCGACATGGAATACAAGCGCTACGGCCATGCCGGCCGGCCGGTGGTGGTGTTCCCGACTTCTCAGGGCCGGTTCTACCAGTTCGAGGATTCCGGCGGAGTGGGCGCCCTTGCCGAATTCATCGACACCGGCCGCATCCAGCTGTTCACGGTCGACGGCGTCGATTCGGAGTCCTTCTTCGACAAGCATGCCGACGCCGCCCGCCGCATCGCCCGGCACGAGGCCTATTTCCGCTATGTGCGCGAGGAGGCACTACCGGAATTCCTGTCGACAGCAGAGCAAGCCAATGGCGGCCGCAAGCTGAAGCCGCTGTTCTCAGGCTGTTCGATGGGCGGCTACCATTCGTCGAACTTCGTCTTCCGCTTTCCGGAACTGGCCAGCGGCGTCATCGCGCTGTCGGGCGTTTATTCGGCCCGCGACTTTTTCGGCAGGGCGCTTGAAGGCGACATCTTCTACAACTCGCCGCTCGACTATCTACCCGGCATCGTCGATCCAAAACTGCTTGCCCGGCTGAAGGCGCTCAGGCTGATCTTCTGCTGCGGGCAGGGCGCCTGGGAAGAGCGGATGCTGGTCGAAACGCGCCAGCTGGAACAGATCCTGCGCGACAAATCCATTCCCGCCTGGGTCGACTATTGGGGCGGCGATGTCAGCCACGACTGGCCGTGGTGGCACAAGCAACTGGTCTATTTCTTCGGCCGCTGGCTGGATGAGGACCTGATGCACAGGCTTGACTGATGACCACGCCTGATCCAATCCGCCGTTTCGTCGAGGCCACCAATGCCGGCGACGCTGTCCTCGGCATGTGCAGCGCCGGATTGGCCGAGCATCGCCGCGCCGCCCAGCAATGATATCCCCAGGCGCCATGTCGCCGGGCTTGTTCGCATCAACTCGTCTCCACTGTCTCATGCCTGATTGCGTCTCCGCGCTCTCAAATATGAGCGTGCGAGTATTTTCTGCGGCCACTGCACAGACTGTGGGGTGCTGTCACACAGCAGCAACGCCAGTCAGGATTGCGCCGACCAGATTGCGAGTCTGCGCAGGCAGCTTTGGCTATTGCCTCAAGCTTCTCGCCACCAGCCGCGCCACGCTCGGGCCGACCAGCAGCACGATCAGGAAGCGGGCCGACTGCAGCGCCATGACGAACGAGATGTCGACGTTCTGCGCGGCGGCGGCGATGATGGCGATGCTGTCCATGCCGCCGGGGCTGGTCGCCAGATAGGCGGTCAGCGGGTCGATGCCCAAGAGATGGCTGATCATGAAGGCAAGGCCGCCGCAGAAGGCGATCAGCGCCACGATCGAGGCGATGATTTGTGGCAAGGCACGCGTCGCATGGCGCAGGATCGCCCTTGTGAAGTTCAGGCCGATCGACCAGCCGACCATGGCGTAGCTGACGGCCAGCAGCCATTGCGGCAATTGCATTTCCACGCCCAAGCCGAGATGGACAACGGTGCCGAAGACGAAGGTGCCGAGGAAGAAGGGCGAGGGCAGCCTCAGCAGCTTCCCCAGCAGGCCGCCGACAAGCGCGATGCCGATGGTGGCGGCGAAGGCTTGGCGGTCGATCGGCGGAAACCAGATGATGGCGGGGATTTCAACGCCCGAGGTGTCTACCCACATCTTGGCAACGAGTGCCGCCGTCATCGAGACGAGGATGACGCGCAGATATTGCATGAAGGCGACGAGACGCTGATCGGCACCGAACGCACCGGCCATCAGCACCATGGCGGTGGCCGCACCCGGCGAGGAGCCCCAGACGGCGGTGGTGCCGGGCAGGATGCGCCAGCGGCTGATCAGCCAGCCGAGCAGGCTGGAGGCGGTGACGGTCGCCACCACGACGCCGAGAAACAGCGGCCATTCCTGGGTGAAGACCGGAAAGATGTCGGCCGAGATCGAGCTGGCGACGAGGCAGCCGACGATCGCCTGTGCGGCGCCGAACAGAAGGCGCGGCACGCGCACCGTGGCGCCATTGGTGCCGGCGACGATGGCCGCCAGCATCGGCCCGATCAGCAGCGCCGCCGGCAGGGCCGCGAGTTCCAGCGCGCCGGCAAACAGCAGGGAGACGATCAGCAGGGCCAGCCATTGCCAGAGCTTGCGCATCCGCGCCATGCGTTCGATGGCGGGCTGGTCTGGTGGCTGCTCGGCCGAGGAATCCATGTTTCGGTCTTAGACTTTAAGCGAGACGATGCGAACCCCCGCTTTGCCGAAAAGGAAGCTGTGTGACGCGCGAGGTCGCGCAGTTTACCAAGGTGTTAGAGCTTTCGGATAGGACCAGGATAACGGGCGACAAGATCGTCCATCGTCAGCAAGGCAATCCCTTCCACGGTTGCCTGGGCGATTAGGATTCGATCGAAGGGATCCTTGTGGATCGCCGGAAGTCCGTCGATGGCGAGGGCATGTTCACTGGTGATCGGCAAGTCGTGATAGCCATTGTCGAATAGGCCTCGCCGGAGCAAACGGGGGTCGACTTGGAAATCATCCCGTCCAAGTCCTCGTTTGATTGCGATCTCCCAAAGGCTGGCAGGACTGAACAGCAATTCGTTCTCTGGGTTCTCAATCTCGGCGAGAGCCGCAAGTGGTAGCCGATCCGGTTCACCAGCCGCCCACAGCAGCAAATGGGTGTCGAGTAACAGTTTCAAGTGTTGACACCGAACAGCTGTTCAATCTCCTCGCCGCCCATGCGGTCGAAATCGTCGGGAACGGAAAACTGGCCGGCCATAAAACCGACCCTTCGCGCCTGCGACGAGGCCGGCTGATCGATAGGCACGACTTTGACCAATGGTTTGCCCGCCTTGGCGATGATGAACGGCTCACCTTTGGCAGCTCGGTCAACGAGACGTGAAAGATTGGTCTTCGCGTTGTGGATGTTGACGGTCTGCATCGCAGGTTGCTCCAGATGGACTTAGTCCACAGAACTTAGTCCATTTTCAGAGAATTACAAGTGGTGCGCAATGAGCTGGCGACAGCGCGGTCGAGATTGTCTACCTGTCGATATTGTACCGACGCGCGAACCGCGCCTCGGCATCAAGCCGTCCGTGCGCATCAGCCGGTCTTGGCGCCGGCCAGGCCGACGCCGCCGGCAGGATGGGTCTCGACCTGGAATTCAAAGCCGGCGACGAACGGCCGTGCCTTGGCGATCGCCGCCTGGACTTCGGGAAGCTGCAGCGACGTCTTGTGGCTTTCGGCGTCGGTCCAAACTTCGGTGACCCAGATCGCATCGGCATCCGCGGGGTCGCGGGCGATGATGTAGCTCAGGCAGCCCGGCATGGCGCCGGTGCTGCTCAGCAGCACATCCATGACCGCGTCGCGCTGGCCGCGTGCCGCCCGCATCTTGCCGATCAGTCCGTACATTCTGTTGTCTCCCTCTGAGGTTTCGACAAGAACATGCAGATCGCCAGTATGCCGATAGCCGCTCAAGGCATCAACTGGCCGCCATTCACCTCGATAACCTGGCCGGTGATGTAGCCGCTCAGAAGATCGGAAGAGAGGAACAGATAGGCGCCGACGCAATCCTCAGCCGTACCGGCGCGTCCCTGCGGAATGGTGGCGACCATGCCCTTCATCTGCTCGTCGGTCGAATAGCGCTCGTGGAACGGGGTGAGAATGGTGCCGGGCGCCACCGCGTTGACGCGGATGCCGAAGCCGATCAGCTCCTTGGCCATGCCGCGCGTCACATTGGAGACGAAGGCCTTGGCCGAGCCGTAAAGCCCGGCTCCGCCGCCCCCACCATTGCGCGCGGCGATCGACGAGGTGTTGACGATGAAGCCGCCCTGTTTCTTCAGCCACGGGATCGCCTTGCGCGAGGCGGTCAGCACCGAACGGGCGTTGAGGTCCATCACCGCGTCGTAATGCGCTTCGGTCTGCTCGGCATAGGGGATGCGGCCGAGCATGCCGCCGGCATTGTTGACCAGCCCGTCGAGGCGGCCGAAATACTGCGCGCCGTCCTCGACGACGCGTTCGACATCGGCGGCAACGGAGAAATCGCCCTGGACGAGAAACACCTCGCCGCCCTTGTCGGCGATCGTCATGCCGAGCTTCTCTGCGGCGGCTTGACTCGAATTATAGTGCAGCGCCACCTTGCATTTCTGCGCTGCATAGGCCAGCGCGAGCGCCGCCCCGATGCCGGTCGACGCACCGGTGACTAGCACTGCCTTGCCGGCAAGATCGGGTATGCTGAGTGGGGTGGCTGGCACGGTTCTTCCTCCGGGATTTCTGCCTGTCCTTCGTAGGCCTTTGCCACCCCGGTGTTCAAGCCTCAGGGGCGCAGATAGGCGTAACCCTGGCCTTGCAGTTCGGCGAGCTTGACGACGCCGCCCTTGTCGGCGGCATGGAAACCGGCGAGCAGGTCGGCGAGCGTAATGTCCATGCCTTGCATGGTGTTGGCGCAGGCATGGGATGCCAGCCCCTGCTGCACCAGGCCGGCGAAACGCCCGGAAATCGCGGCCGATATGCCTTTCGACTTGAAGCTGGCCAAGGCCGGGCCATGCACGACCAGCACGATGTCGACATTGCCGCCGGTGCCGTCATAGTGGTTCTTGATGTTGCCGAGCACGAAATTGACCTTGTCGACATCGCTCAAGTGATAGGCGACCTTTTGCCTGGCAGGCTCTGTCGCCGCGGCCTGCGCCGCCCGCAGGCCAAGAAGCGTTCCGGTTCCGGCAAGAACCGCGCGGAACATATCACGCCGGCGCATGGCATCCTCCCCCGCTTGGCGGCTCACCGCGAATTGCGTGGCTGCGGCCGCAATACTAGCATAAATTGACGTTACGTCCTGTCGATGCGGAGGAGAGGTCACATGGCGTTCAGGGTAGGGGAATGCAAGGCAGTCGCTGGCGCAGGGTTTGGCGCAGCCCTGCTTGGCGCACTTGCCGGTTCCGCCTTCGCCGACGATGCGCTGAAGCTCATCGAACTCAGCCCGAACGGCGCTGATGCCTGTTTCGGCCGCGTCTATGACGCCACGCACCTCAAGGCGCATCCGAAGCAGAAAGTGGCGCGAATCTTCTTCCTCTATGGGCACGACCCGGTCAGCCGCCCGAACGAGGAGCCGCCGACAAACTCCGACTCGTCCTATAATGGCTTTATCGCCACCACGGTGCGGGGCGCCAAGGCGCCCGAATGGGCCGGCGGCTGGTGCAATCACGGGTCCGAGGACGGCACGTCCGGCCCGATCCGTTGCGGCATGGATTGTGACCGCACCATGGCTTCGCTGAAAGTCGACGACAAGGGCAGGCTGATCGTCACCGATGTGCAGCCCGACCTTTATCTCGATGCCGGGTCGGAAGAGGAGCTTGGTGCGGCGGAATATGACAGGCAAGCGCTCGGCTCGGAGGACGACAATTTCCGCCTCGACCCGATGCCGGCGGCTACCTGCAAGGCGGAGTTCGCGCGCATCGATCCGATCGCCCCTGCACTCGGGGGCCCACTGCGCGAGCGGCTGAAGCCGGACCAGGCCTTCTGCTACGGGCGCGATTATGATGCAGCGCATCTCGGCTCGCACCCCGACCAGCTGACGCAGTCGATCCGGGTCTTCCGCGGATCGGTGGAACTGGCATCCTTCGCCTCGGGCGGCAACGCCGCCAACTGGCCAGACGGCGCCGACATTGCCGTTACCGTCACCACGCGGCAGAAATCGACCAAGGTCACGCAGACCTATTCCTGCCAGGGCGAGGCCGACCAGTGGCGCTGTGCGGCCAGCTCGAAGATGAGCGATTTCTCCTGCGACATCGCGCAGAAGGAGATTTTCCTCAAGCGCGGCGCCAACGGCACGATGATGCTGGCCAATCCCAACGGCAGCCTGGCGATCGTCGACCTGTGCTCGAAGGCCGCCGACGGCAAGACGCAATCCGACGACAAGGTCTATCGGCTGCAGCCGATGCCGCAATCGGCCTGCGCGCCTTGAGGGCTGCCGATATTCAGGTGATGCCGGCCTGCGAACGGCGGCTTCCTGCGCTTCCGGTGCTTACGTACTTTAAGTACGCTCCGCTCCGGTTCTCGGATGCCACCATTCTCGGCTCGGCCTGACCTGAATCTCGACAGCCCTCAGGCTAGCGCAAGACTATGCGAAGGGCACGGCCGTCGTGCCCTTCGGCAGCTTGGCTTCGTCGTCGGGTTCGACATGGATGGTGACGCGCACCGAGGGGATTTCGGCCTTCAGCGCGTCCTCGATGCGATCGCAGATGACGTGGCTGGCGCCGACCGACATGTCGGCGTCGACGACTAGGTGGAACTCGATGAAGGTGGCGCGGCCGGCGATGCGGGTCTTGAGGTCATGAACCTCGAGAGCGCCCTTGCAATTGGCCGAGATGACGTCGCGGATGCGCATGTTTTCTGCCGTGTCGACGGCGCGGTCCATCAGGCCGTTCATCGATGAGCCGATGACATGCCAGCCCTGCCACAGGATGTTCAGCGCCACGAGGACGGCAAGCGCCGGATCGAGAATCTGCCAGCCGGTCAGGATCGCTCCGACTAGGCCGCCGAAGACGCCGATCGAGGTCACCACGTCGGTCATGATGTGGTTGCCGTCGGCGACCAGCGCCGGCGATTTCTCGGCCCTGCCGGCGCGGATCAGTGTCCAGGCCCAGAAGGCATTGATGACCGTGGCAACACCGTTGATGGCAAGGCCGTTCCAAGGCTGTTCGAGGGGTGCCGGCGTCTGCCAGGAGCGCCAGACCTCGTTGAGGATCAGAAGGGCGGCGAGCACGATCAGCACGCCTTCGAGCACGGCCGAGAAATACTCGGCCTTGTGATGACCGAACGGGTGATCCTGGTCGGCCGGCTTGTAGCTGACCTGGATTGCCCAGAAGGCGGCGACCGAGGCGATGACGTTGACGATCGATTCGAGCGCGTCCGAATAGAGCGCGACAGAGCCGGTGACGTACCAGGCGGCAAGTTTCAGAGCAAGCACGACAAAGGCGACAACGATCGACCAGAAGGCAAGGTTGGCGACCTTGCGCCTCGCGGCCGCCTTGGCGGCGATCGCCATCGTATTCTCGGCTCCAGCCATGGTCGTCAGGCGGCCTTTTCCTTGGCCTTGCGCGGCAGGTGGGCGACGATGTTCTCGATGATGCGCATGCCGGCATTGTGGCCGAGCGTCATGATCGATTCCGGGTGGAACTGGACCGCGGCGATCGGTTCCTTGCGGTGCTCAAAGGCCATGATGACGCCGTCCTCGGTTTCGGCCGTGACGATGAAATCGTCGGGCAGGCGCACCGGATCGGCGAAGATCGAGTGGTAGCGGCCGACGGTGACTTCCTTGGGCAGGCCGGAGAAGATGATGCCCGGCTTGGAGACGCGGATGCGCGACGGCTTGCCGTGCATCGGTATGTGCAACTGCCTCAGTTCGCCGCCATAAGCTTCGGCCAGCGCCTGCAGGCCAAGGCAGACGCCGAAGATAGGCAGGTCGCGGGCGCGCGCCCGTCTGATGGTGGCGGCGCAGTCGAAATCCTTCGGCGTGCCGGGGCCGGGCGACAGCACGACAAGGTCGGGCTTCAGCCGGTCGAACACTTCCTCCGGAACCGGCGTGCGCACGGTCGAGACATTGGCGCCGGTCTGGCGGAAATAATTGGCCAGCGTGTGGACGAAACTGTCCTCGTGGTCGACGAGCAGGATGTTGACGCCGTCGCCGACGGGCGCGGTGGTGCGCTCGGTGCTGGCGGAATTGCCCGTCTTGGCGTCGCGAATGGCGGAGAGCATGGCGGATGCCTTCAGTTCGGTTTCGGCTTCTTCTTCCTCGGGAATGCTGTCGAAGAGCAATGTGGCGCCGGCGCGCACTTCGGCAATGCCGTCCTTGATGCGGATGGTGCGCAAGGTAAGGCCGGTGTTCATGTCACCGTTGAAATTGACCATGCCGATCGCGCCGCCATACCAGGCGCGCGGGCTCTTCTCGTTCTGTTCGATGAAACGCATGGCCCACAGTTTCGGCGCGCCGGTGACGGTGACCGCCCAGGCGTGCGACAGGAAGGCGTCGAAGGCGTCCATGCCTTCGCGCAGGCGGCCTTCGATGTGATCGACCGTGTGGATCAGGCGCGAATACATCTCGATCTGGCGGCGGCCGATGACGCGCACCGAGCCCGGCTCGCAGACCCGCGACTTGTCGTTGCGGTCGACGTCCGAGCACATGGTCAGCTCGGATTCGTCCTTCTTCGAGTTGAGCAGTTTCAGGATCTGCTCGGAGTCCGAAATGGCATCATCGCCGCGCTTGATGGTGCCCGAGATCGGGCAGGTCTCGACGCGGCGGCCGTTGACGCGCACGAACATTTCCGGCGAGGCACCGATCAGATATTCGCCTTCGCCCAGATTGATGAAGAAGGAATAGGGCGAGGGGTTGATGGCCTTCAGCTTGCGCGAAATCTCGGATGGCTGCGTCTCGCAGCGCTCATAGAACATCTGGCCGGGCACGACCTCGAACAGGTCGCCTCGCTTGAAGGAATCCATCGCCTTGCGAACCAGATCGGCATATTCGCCAGGTTCATGGTCCCCGCGCGGCGGGATGCGGTCGGGGCTCTTGAACGGCTCGGAAATTCCGTCGCGCGGCAGCCCCTCGGTCGAAAACCCGTCGCCGGCATAGTCGTAGCGGTCGGTCCAGGCCTTGGCCGAATAGTGGTCGACGACCAGGATCTCGTCGGGCAGGAACAGCACCAGGTCGCGCTGGCTCGGCTTGCGCTCGAGCTTGTAGTCGACCGGGTCGAACTGGAAGGCGAGGTCGTAGCCGAAAGCGCCGTAGAGACCAAGATTGGCGTCTTCCTCGGTCTTGAACAGAGCGGTGATGGCGCGCAGCACGGTAAACACCGAGGGGACGCGGCTGCGCTCCTCTTCGGTGAAGACGCGACCAGGCTTGGCGACGTCGAGGCGGATGAGTTTTTTCGACGTCTCGGCGATGGTGACATCGGCCAGGCTGGCGAGCGCCTTGCCGATGACCGGCAACAGCGCATCGCCACGGCCGTTCAGCGCCTCGATACGCATGGCGCGGCCACGTGCTGAGATGACCAGCGGCGGATCGATGATGGCGGTGTCCCAGCGCGTGTAGCGGCCGGGATATTCATAGTTGGAGGAAAACACGGCGCCGCGGCGTGAATTCAGGCCGTCGACATAGGAGTCGATCGCGCCAGCATAGGGCCGATCGTGGCGCTCGCGGGTGATGGTGATGCCACCCGCGGTCACGAAACTTTCCGCCCCGTTTTCCAGAACCTTCATCGTCATTGCCGTCTCCATCAGCTTCTTGGGGCAACGGACCCGGGAATGGCTTGAAAAAAACAAATGGCCGCCCGGACTTTCCGTTGCGGCCACCCTCTCTTTTCACGCGCACGTGTTCGAACAGGCCGCTGTCAGCAGGCCCACCACCAAATGGTCTTGGTCGAACGCATGTTCATGGCGAAATCCATAGCTGCGAAAAGGAGGATGCGCAACAGGTTTGAAAGTCTGTCCGGTGGCCGCCCCTTCTGCACTTCATGGCACATCGCCAGAGTTGTCAGTCCCGCCTAGATTGTACATTCAACAACAGGAAGACGGGACAACAACCATGACCGAGCAGATCGAGCGCGCACGGACGTTCCATTCCCTTCACGTCAAGGGAAATCCGATCGTTCTCTACAATGCCTGGGATCCGGGCTCGGCCAAGATCGTCGAGAAGGCGGGCGCCAAGGCGATCGCCACCGGAAGCTGGCCGGTTGCGGCCGCGTTCGGCTACGCTGATGGCGAGAAAATCCCGCTGGAGCTGGCGCTCGACAACATCAAGCGCATCGTCGCTGCCGTCGACCTGCCGGTGACCATGGACCTCGAGGGTGGTTACGGCGTCGATCCGGAAATCGTCGCTCGCACGGTAACGTTGGCACTGCGGGCCGGTGCCATTGGTTTCAATTTCGAAGACCAGATTGTTGGTGGCAGCGGCCTGCATGACATTGCTGTCCAGGTAAAACGCATCGAAGCAGCGGCGGCAGCCGTCAAGGCCTCCGGCATACCGGCGTTCATCAACGCTCGAACCGACATCTTCCTCAAGGCGAAACCGGATGCGCATGATGACGTCCTGCTCGACCAGGCCATCGAGCGCGCACAGGCCTTCGAAAAAGCCGGTGCGCACGGCTTCTTTGCGCCGGGTCTTGGCGATGAGGGCCTGATCGAGACGCTCTGCAAGGCAATTGCGTTGCCGGTCAACATCATCGCGCTGGCGCATGTGCCGTCGCGCCGGCGGCTGGCGGAACTGGGTGTCGCCCGAATCAGCCACGGCCCGGTGCCTTACCGGCAGATGGCGGAATGGCTGGAGGCCAAGGCGCGACTGGCGATTTCCGGATAGGCTGGAGTTAGTCCTCCAGCGTCCCTGATCGAGCGTCGGTGCTCTTCTTGTCGCCGACCAGCTTCAGAAGATCCTCGCCGGCGCGGATGATGCGGCGGGAGCGCCGGGTCAGGATGATGCCGTCCTGCGGTGCGAAGACTTCGGTGCGGCCATCGGTTTCACCCGGTGCATGGACGATGGTGGCGAGGCGCGCGCCCTTGGCGACGCGGTCGCCGGGCTTCACATCGTAGAGCACAGCACCCGCCCGGGGCGCCGGCATCATGTCGATGTTCTCCAGGGGCGCGACGGTGCCGGTGAAGGGACCCGGCGCGGGTACGGCGCTGTCGGTGATCACACCGCGCGCCACCAGCAGCCGGTAGAGGCCTTCGGCATCAGAGGCGGCCAGGGCGCCGTCGACATCGAGGATGCCGCGATATTCGACCGTGGTGGCGACACGGCGGTCAAGCTTGGCCACGCCATCGGGAACGTTCTGGTAGGGCATGATCGAGGCGCCCTCGAAAGTGCCGTCGGTGTCTTCGCTCCACAGCACGACCGCGTCGACGCCCATGGCGGCGGCGCAATCGGCCATGGCCGGCCACAGGCTGGTGTGGATGTAGAGATAGGCGAGGCCTTCGTCATCGCAGTGCAGGTCGAGCACGATGTCATGGCCGAGCGACAATTGCACCAGCCGGGTCTTGAGCCGCTGGTCAACCGTACCAAGGGTGGTGTCGGGCAACAGGGCTGTGTCGGGGGCGGCGAGCAGCGGAAAGCCGCGGTTGAAATTGGTTCGGGTACCGAGATGAAAGCGGCCCTGATGCTCGCCGAAATGATATTGCGCCCGGCCGATCGGGTTGGCCCAGGGCACGATGGTGAGGTTACCCTTGATACGGCCTTCGGCTTGCGCCTTATCGAGCATCGGCATCAGCGCGTCGATGGCGACGACGCCCGGCAACTCACCGGCATGGAGCGCTGCCTGCAGATAGGCCGAAGGGGCCGCCTTGTCCGCGCCCGCGAAGCGGAACAGCGGGAATTCGTAAGAAACCCCTTCGCTTTGGCCGGCGATGCGCTCGATCGATTTCTGCATGACTTTCTCCTTCAAGAGCGAGAAGACATGCCCATTTGAAGCTGCCGATGTCGATTGGTCCAGCCTCTCGCGCTATGGGCGCAGCTATTCCGCGGGAGCCTGAACCGGAATGACCGGCGCGCGCCGGTCCAGCGCCTGCGACAGCACTGCGACGGTGACCGCCAACAGGGCAAGTGCTGCGCCGACCAGCGGCAGATTCGCATAGGAAACGCCGGCGGAAAGGGCCACGCCGCCGATCCAGGCGCCGCTGGCATTGCCGACATTGAAGGCGCCCTGGTTCAGCGTGGCGGCGAGGTTCGGCCCTTCCGAGGCCGCCTCGACGACGCGGATTTGCAGCGGCGGGACGACGACGAAGATCAGCAGACCCCAGAGGAAGACGATGCCGACAGCGACATTCGCGATGGCGCCGAACTGCATGAAACCGACGAATAGGAACGCCATCGAAATCAGCGTGCCGATCACCGTCGGCATCAATTTCCAGTCGGCGAGCCTGCCGCCAATGATGTTGCCGATGGTCATGCCGGCGCCGAACAGCAGCAGCACCCAGGTGACCGCAGAGGTTGACAGGCCGGAGACGTCGGTGAGGTAGGGCTTGATGAAGGTGAAGACGGCAAACAGGCTGGCCGACGCAAGGGCTGCGATCAACATCGCCAGCCACACCTGCAGTTTGCCCAGCACGCGCAGCTCGCCGCGCAGGCCGCCGCTGCTCGGTTCAGCGACATCGGACGGCACCAGCCAGGCGATGGCCGCGACCGAGATCAGGCCGATGCCGACCACGGCGATGAATGTGGAGCGCCAGCCGAAGGCTTCGCCAAGCGCGGTGCCGGCGGGAACGCCCAGGATGTTTGAAAGGGTCAGGCCGGCGAACATCATCGCCATGGCGCTGGCGCGCTTGTTGCGTGGCACCAGGCTCGCGGCAACAACCGAGCCGATGCCGAAGAAGGCGCCGTGGCCGAAGGCGGTGAAGACGCGCGCCGCCATCAAGAGCCAGTAGTTGGGGGCGATGGCGCAGAACAGGTTGCCGACGACGAACAGTGCGGCCAGCCCAACCAGCACCGGCTTGCGCGGCAAATGCGCGGTGGCCATGGCGACAATCGGAGCGCCGAAGACAACGCCGAGCGCATAGGCGGTGACCAGCAAGCCCGCCGAAGGGATTGACACGCCTAGGTCTGCGGCGACCTCGGGCAGCAAGCCCATGATGACGAATTCGGTGGTGCCGATGCAGAAGGACGCAATGGCAAGCGCAAGGATCGGCAAGGGCATGGAGCGTCCAGACTGAATCGGTTCAAATTGAGACTGAACGAAGGAACGGCGCCATACGCAAGCGCCATTGCCGCATTGCAGCGATGCAGAAAGGGAATAGCTTGGAAATGGCTGCGGGCCATCAAACCAGCGGCTTCAGCTCCTGGGCAATGGTCGGCAGCAACTCCGAGACATTTGGGTGGATATGCACGGCGCGTGCCAGCGTGTCGACGGGTGCCTTGGCGTACATCAGGTCGAGGACGCAATGCACCGCCTCGTCGCCGCCGGGGCCGAGCACCGAGCAGCCGAGGATCTGCCTGGTGTCGGCATCGACCAGGATCTTCATGAAGCCCTGCGTCTCGCCTTTTTCGACGGCGCGGCCGACGCGGGTCATCGGCCGCTGGCCGACCAGTGCGCGACGGCCGGACTTCTTCACCGCGGCCTCGGTCATGCCACAGCGGCCGAGCGGCGGGTCGATGTAGAGCGCATAAGCTTCGATGCGATCACTGACCTTGCGCGGATCGTTGTCGAGCAGGTTGGCTGCGACAATCTCATAGTCGTTGTAGGAGGTGTGGGTGAAGGCGCCCTTGCCGTTGCAGTCGCCCATCGCCCAGATGCCGGGCACGCTGGTGCGCAGGTGGTCGTCGACGGTGACGAAGCCGCGCTTGTCGACATCGACGCCGGCCTTGTCGAGGCCGAGGTCGTCGGTGTTGGGCGTCCGTCCCAGAGCCAGCAGCACGTGCGAGCCGACAGCCGGTGGCTTGCCGGCCGAGAAGGTTACGGCAATGTCCTTGCCCTGTTTGGCGAAAGCGATGTCGTCGGCGCCAAGGTGAACGGCGATGCCTTCGTTTTCGAGGATCGACAGGATGGCGGCCGAGACGTCCTCGTCCTCGCGGCCGGTCAGGCGCGGGCTCTTCTCGATGACGGTGACTTCTGAGCCAAAGCGGCGGAACATCTGCGCGAATTCGAGCGAGATGTAGCTGCCGCCGACGACAACGAGATGGCGCGGCAGCACGTCGAGATCCATCATCGAGGAATTGGTCAGATAGTCGATGTCGTGAATGCCGGGCAGGTCCGGTACCGAGGCGCGGCCGCCTGTGTTGAGGAAGATTTTTTCGGCGGTCAAAAGGTCGTCGCCGACGCGCACCGTGTTGGTGGATTCGAAACGCGCGTGGCCGCGATAGAGCGTGCATTTGTCCATGCCGGCGATCCAGGTTTCGAGCCCGGTGCGCGCGTCGATCGTCACCTTGTCCTTGCGCGCCTTGATCCTGGCATAGTCGACCCCGACCGGGCCACCGAGCGTCACGCCGTAGTCGGCGGCGCGGCGGGCGAGATGCGCGGCATAGGCGCTGGCAACCATGGTCTTGGTCGGCATGCAGCCGGTGTTGACACAGGTGCCGCCGACCAGCTTGCGCTCGATCAGCGCCACGCTCATGCCGGCGGCATTCAGCCGGCCGGCCAGCGGAGGGCCGGCCTGTCCGGCGCCGATGATGATGGCGTCGAAGGTTTCGGCCGTCATGCCACCGCCGCTACGATCAGCAGGCCGCCGATGATCGCCACCGCGTCCTCGATGAAGGCGGCGGGCTGATCCTTGCCGAAGGCGGCCGCCAGCCGGCCGCGTGCTTCGGCGCCGCCCAGCGTGCCGATGACAGCGCCGATGGCGCCGGCGATCAGGCCGCCGATGGTGGCGCCACTGGTGGCGCCGATCACCGCGCCGGTGAAAGCGCCCATGATGATGCGGGCGCCGAATTGCTGCGGCACTTTGCGGCTCGGCGTCGACGGCAGTTGGTCGGTGACCAGCTCGACGATGGCCAGGATGGTGAAGATGCCGACGGCGGCCCAATGGCTCATGAAACTGGCCCAGGTGCCGGCAACCGGCAGCCAGCCGAGCCAGGCGCCCCAGGCGACGGCGGCCGGCGCGGTCATGGCGCGAAGACCGGCAATGACGCCGATCAGAAGTGCGAGAACATACAGCATGGTTGATCCCCCTCGATCACCGGGCCAGGACAGTCCGGAAAAAGCAGGCTAGCATAGGTCCGGCATTTGACCAGCGCATGACTTCGAAAATGCGAATGGATTTTTGCGCGGTGCTGCCGGATGCTGGCACTTTCCCGTTCACCGCAATTGTGCTTTGGCAAAGACGTCACAGGGAGACATCGTCATGGCTGGAAGCGAGCGCGCAAAGATGGCGGCCGGCGAATGGTACACGTGCCTCGATGACGAACTGGAGGCATTGCGGGTAATAGCGCGCGACGCGGTGTTCGAACACAATTGCCTGCCGCCGCTGCAGCGCGGCAACCTCGGGCCAGGTTTGAGAGCACTGCTCGGCAAAGCCGGCGAGGGCGACCGCATCGAGGCGCCGTTCCACTGCGCCTATGGCTTCAACATCTTTCTCGGAGACGGCGTCTTCCTCAATGCCGGCTGCACCATCCTCGACACAGCGAGCGTGCGCATCGGCAAGGGAACGCTGCTCGGCCCCAATGTGCAGATCTATTGCGCCGAGCATCACAAGGAGGCCATTGGGCGGCGGGCGGGACTGGAGATCGCCAGGCCGGTCGAGATCGGCGCCAATGCCTGGATCGGCGGCTCAGCCGTCATCCTTGGCGGCGTCAGCATCGGTGAAGGCGCCATTGTCGGCGCCGGCGCGGTGGTGACGCGCGACGTGGCCGCGAACACCACGGTGGTCGGCAATCCGGCGCGGGCGGTCAAGCGGGATTAAGGGATCAAGACGACAGCGCCATGCGCTCGTCCTGGTCGGCCTGCCTGGAGAATTCGCGCCGATATTGCGCCGGCGAAGTCCTCAGCCTTGCGGCGAAATGCTGTCGCAGCGAGGTGGCGCTGCCGAAGCCGGCTTCGAAGGCCACCATGTCCATCGATTTCTCCGTTGCCTCCAGCAACCTTTGCGCCAGTTCGATCCGCTGGCCGGTCAACCATTCGCCGAAACTGCTGCCGATCGATTTCTGAAAGCGGCGGGTGAAAGTGCGCCGCGTCAGGCCGGCGGCCTCGGCGACGCTGTCCAGGCTATGCGTCTCACCGAGCGCCGCACGAACCGCGTCGAGGGCCTGGGTGAAACGGTCGGCGTCCGCGCTCCTCGCCACCGGATGCTCGATGAATTGCGCCTGCCCGCCCTGCCGATGCGGGGAAAGCACGATCTGGCGGGCGAGCCGCAGTGCAGCTTCCGCGCCATAGCGGGCGCGCACGATGTGGAGACAGCAGTCGAGGCCGGCGGCGACGCCGGCCGACGTCACGACATCGCCATTGTCGACATAAAGCACCGTGGCATCAACAGAGATGTCGGGATGGAGTTTTTGCAGCCGCTCTGAATAGGCCCAATGCGTCGCGGCACGGCGGCCAGAAAGCAGCCCAGCCGCGGCAATGGCGAAGGTTCCCAGGCAGAGGCCGACAATCAAGGCACCGCGCCCGTGCGCCTGGCGCAGCGCCTCCATCAACAGCGGCGATACCGGTTCGCCCAGATGATGCCAGCTTGGAATGATGACGATGTCGGCGTCGTCGAGCCCTTCGAGCCCATGCGGCGCGGCAACGGTCAAGCCGGCCTCGGTGTGGATCGGCCCGGCCTTGACCGCGCAGATGCGGAAGTCGAAGCGCGGTAGGCCAAGCGCCGTCCTGTTCTCGCCGAAGACCAGGCACGGCACGGAGAGATGGAACGGGCTGATGCCGTCGAAGGCGAGGACGGCAATGATCGGGTCGGTCATGGGCGCTTCCGGCAGTTGAAAGCGGATTGTCCCAATTCTTTCGAACGATGTCAATCAGGCCACTTTTGATTGTCTGGCAACCCGCCTATTTTCGCCCCATCGCATTCAAGCCGGAAAGGAAAACACCATGTCTGACCCAGCCAACACCACGCCGCGCCGGGCATTGATCGTCGTCGATGTGCAGAATGACTATGACGGCGGCAATCTCGCCATCCAGCATCCGCCGTTCCGTGACAGCGTCGTCCATGTGGCGCGGGCGATGGATGCAGCAGCCGCGGCCGGCATCAAGGTGGTGGTCGTCAAGCAGATGGCCCCCGAGACATCGCCGATCTTCGCCAAGGGCAGCCATGGCGGCGAGTTGCACCCCGAAATCGCCAGGCGTGAGCGCGACCATTATGTCGAGAAGAACCTGCCCTCCGCCTTCACCGGCACCGATCTGGAGGACTGGCTGCGCGCCAATGCCATCGATACGATCACGGTGGTCGGCTACATGACGCACAATTGCGACCTGTCGACCGTCATCCACGCGGTGCATATGGGCTTTGCCGTCGAGTTCCTGTCGGATGCGACCGGCTCGGTGCCTTACGCCAACAGCGCCGGCTACGCCTCGGCCGAGGAGATCCACCGCGTGGTGACGATCATCCTGCAGTCGCGCTTCGCCGCCGTGCTCAAGACCGCCGAATGGGTCGAGTGCCTGAAAACCGGCACACTGCCGGAACGCGACACGATCTTCGGCTCCAACCAGCGGGCGCTGTCGCGCAGCGCCGCGTAGGACTATCCGAAAACAGAGAGGGCGCCGCATCGCTGCGGCGCCCTTGTTTGTTTGGAATTGAGGGATTTTAGAACAGGCCTTCGATCTGGCCGGCCTCGTTGAGGAAAATCTTTTCCGAGGACGGCGCCCTGGGCAGACCGGGCATGGTCATGACCTCGCCGCAGATGATGACGACGAAGCCGGCGCCAGCCGAAAGCCTGACCTCGCGCACCGGCACGGTGTGGCCGGTCGGTGCGCCGCGCAGGTTCGGGTCGGTCGAGAACGAGTACTGCGTCTTGGCCATACACACCGGCAGGTGGCCATAGCCGGCCTGCTCCCAGGCGTGCAACTGGTCGCGCACCGACTTGTCGGCGATCGCTTCCGAGCCGCGATAGATGCGCTGGACGATGGTGTTGATCTTCTCGAACAGCGGCATGGCATCGGGATAGAGCGGCGCGAACTGCGAGGCGCCGGATTCGGCCAGCGCCACCACCTTGTTGGCGAGATCCTCGATGCCGGCCGAGCCATGGGCCCAGTGCTTGCACAGGATGNGGATAGAGCGGCGCGAACTGCGAGGCGCCGGATTCGGCCAGCGCCACCACCTTGTTGGCGAGATCCTCGATGCCGGCCGAGCCATGGGCCCAGTGCTTGCACAGGATCGCCTCCTCGCCCATCGAGGCGACATAGTCCTTCATCGCCTGGATCTCGGCGTCGGTGTCGGAATAGAAGTGGTTGATGGCAACCACCGCCGGCACGCCGAACTGGCGGATGTTCTCGATGTGGCGGCCGAGGTTGGCGCAGCCCTTCTTCACCGCATCGACGTTTTCCTTGCCGAGGTCTTCCTTCTTGACGCCGCCATTCATCTTCATGGCGCGCACGGTGGCGACGATGACGGCCGCCGCCGGCTTCAGGCCCGCCTTGCGGCACTTGATGTCGAAAAACTTTTCCGCACCCAGGTCGGCGCCGAAGCCGGCTTCGGTGACGACGTAGTCGGCGAGCTTGAGCGCCGTTGTGGTGGCGACGACCGAGTTGCAGCCATGGGCGATGTTGGCGAACGGGCCGCCATGGACGAAGGCCGGGTTGTTCTCCAGCGTCTGCACCAGGTTGGGCTGCATGGCGTCCTTCAACAGCACGGCCATGGCGCCGTCGGCCTTGAGGTCGCGGGCATAGACCGCCGACTTGTCGCGGCGGTAGGCGACGATGATGTCGCCGAGGCGCTTTTCAAGGTCCTTCAGGTCAGTGGACAGGCACAGGATCGCCATCACTTCCGAAGCGACGGTGATGTCGAAGCCGGCTTCACGCGGGAAGCCGTTGGCGACACCGCCGAGCGAGCAGATGATTTCGCGCAGCGCCCGGTCGTTCATGTCCATGACTCGGCGCCAGACGACGCGGCGGGTGTCGATGCCGAGCTCATTGCCCCAGTAGATGTGGTTGTCGATCAGCGCCGAAAGCAGGTTGTGCGCCGTGGTGATGGCGTGGAAGTCGCCGGTGAAGTGGAGGTTCATGTCCTCCATCGGCACGACCTGCGCATAGCCGCCGCCGGCGGCACCACCCTTGACGCCGAAATTCGGGCCGAGCGAGGCCTCGCGGATGCAGACGATCGCCTTCTTGCCTATGCGGTTCAGGCCGTCGCCGAGGCCAACCGTGGTCGTGGTCTTGCCTTCGCCGGCTGGCGTCGGGTTGATGGCGGTGACGAGGATCAGCTTGCCGTCCTTGTTGCCCTTCACCGACTTGATGAATTCGGCTGATATCTTGGCCTTGTCGTGGCCGTAGGGCAGCAGGTGTTCGGTCGGGATGCCGATCTTCTGGCCGATCTCCTGGATCTGCTTTTTCTTGGCGCCGCGCGCGATCTCGATGTCGGACTTCACTTCGGCCATGACGGCTTTCCTCTGGATTGGACGGTGGAGGGGACGGGTTTAATCTTACTGGCAAGCAGGTTGGAACCGGGCGCGGGCATGTTCTAACCCTGTCGCTGCCGCGGCGTCAACTTGCATGCAACTATGTTTCCTATGAAGAAAATTCCTCCGCGGACCGGCCGACCTGTCATCGGTTCTTCCTGGCTCCGTTGCCGCGCCGTATAGAAGCCAGAGGACGCGTCGCTCCGCCGTCTCAAAACAGCCGCACAATGCACGGAATGCGACAGAGGCGACGGCGCAAATTCGCCATCGCATGCCTAAAGCGCCTCGCGCTTCAGGCTCTTATTTTATGCATGTCGTTCTCCCGAAACCGGGACCACTTTTGGGCGACATGCATTGGGCTGAACAGTCTTATTGCATCAGAACGTTGCTGATTTCGACCATGTTGGAGCGCACCCTGAGCACGTAGAAGCCCATCGTCGTCAGATGCGTCGGCAACAGCCAGCCATCCTCGCGGCCATTGGCGATGATGAAGGGCTGAATCTTCAGCGCCGAAACGAACTGCGAGTCCATCGTGTCCCACAGGTTCTGCAGATGCTTTTCCTTGATGACGTCCTCGAAGTCGGCCTGAGCGCCCTTCATCAGGCCGTAATAGCCATACAACTGGCCATAAGCGAACCAGTAGCGGTCGTCGGCGCGGAAGTCGAACCAGCCATTGTTGTGGTTCTCGGCGCGTTCCTTGAGGATCGCCGACGTCGAGCCGATGTCGGACGAGATACGGTCGATATATTGTTTCAGATTGTCGGCGCGGGCGTCGAAAGTCGCCTGGCAGGTGGCAAGGCGAGCGTTGAAGGAACGCAACATGCGCACGGCATCGCGGTAATAGCTTGGCGTCGGCGTCTTGGGGCCGAACGGGTTCAGGCCGAAATACCAGGTCTCCTCGTCGAACTGCAAGTTGCCGCGGGCATTCTGCAGATCGCTGTCGATCTGCGATGTGGTGCGAACGCGGCCGAGATTGTCGGCGAGTTCGGTCGCGGTGCGTCGCACCGCCTGGTTGATGCCGCGCTGGAACGAGGCCTTGTTGTCCATCCATGGCGTGTGGTCCCAGTCGATGCCGAACAGGCCAAGCTTGTAGAGGATCATCGACGAGATCCAGGCATTCTGGTTGACGTTGAAGTCGGTCAGGTCGGCGGCAATCTGGGCAATGCCAGAGTTGCCGCAGGTCTTGGCGGTGTCCGTGCCGGCGCCTGCGGCAACCTGTTCGCCGGCGGAGACATTGCGCTTCTCGAACGTGTAGGTGTCAGGATAGTTCGGGTTGAAATTGTTCCACCACTGGGTGGCGTAGAAGAAATTGGCGTAGAGGCCGATCAGCACCAGCAGAGCGACGCCGACCGCCGCCTTGAGGATCCAGCCGCGCTGCGTGTACCAGCGCCCGGCCCACAGGAACGGCCACAGGATCACGCCGATCACAAGCCCGATGCCGCGGCCGATCCACTGGAAAATCCGGGTGAAGAAGTTCACGATCGGATCGAGCATGGCAATGTTACCCCTCAAAGCATGATGCCAAAAAGTTGCAGACTTCTTGGATAACATCATGCGCCAAAACAACAAGTTAGAACGAAATAACGGCTCATTTCGTTCTAGCCAGTCAGGCCGTAGAGGCGTGTGCGAAACGCCACCTTGTCCTTCAAATATGTGGTTTTGAGAACGTCCACAACATGCGATCGCCAGGCGTCGCTGAAGCCGTCATAGTCCTTGTAGAAGCCCTGCTTGTTGAAGACGTAGCGCGAGACGAAGTCCGACGGCACGAAATCCGAGATCAGCCGATTGGTCAGCCAGGCGTCGGGATGATCAGGCTTGGCGCGGATCACCAGGAAGCGCTGCTGCGGGAAGACATCCTCGATCTTGAGGTGGCCGAGCTGGGAGATCTCGCGCTTGGCGGCGTTGAGGAAGGGGAAATTGCCGTCCCTGGTGATCAGGTCGGCATGGCTCTGGATCCAGGTCTGCAGCCAGACCTTGTCGACATCGGTCAGGTTGCGGTCCGGCTCGGCATCGCGGATCAGCGCGCGCACCACCATCTCGGCGCGGTGCTCGAGATAGCCCGAGGCCTCGACCCAGGAGGCACGAGGCAGCTCGATGCGGCCGGTGGTGGCGAGGAACTTGAACACCTTGTCGGCGTCGTTGATCGGGAGATAGCTGACCTGCCACGGCCGTGAACGGCGGAAGCCGGGTGCTGCCGGATCGCTGATCACCGTCGTCATATCAGGGTCGACGAACACATAGAGGCCGCCGAAATGGCTGGTCCAGTAGGCGTTGTGGCGGAAGATCACCTGGTCCGGCACCAGCGCGTTCTCGCGGATGTCGCCGCAGATCTTGGCGAGGTCCACCATGCGGGTCAGCATGGCACTGTCGCGCCATGCGTCGGGCTCCTGCTTCAGCCGGTCGACGAGCTTGCCGAGTTCGGCGGCCTTGCCCAGCACATCCTCGGCCGACAGCACCTTGAACTCGACCTGGTTGATCGACAGCAGGTCCTCGATGTCGTTGACCTTGGGAACGGAATCCTCGATCTCGCCGTAGATGACGTCCTTGATCGTCAGCGCGTCAATGGCGCGCTGGTTCTTGGACATGAACTCAAACATCAGCTGCGAGGTGTTGGAGAAGGCTGTGTGCACCACCGGCAGGTCGATCTGCGACGGCGTCAGGATGATGAAACGGCGGTTGACCTCGTTGGGATCGAGATAGTCGTAGTCGTCGCATTCCTCGGCCACTTCGGGCGAGAAGCCGGTGCGGTCGATCTGGAAGCTTTTCAGCTTGGTCGGCTTCAAGCCGAATGCGGCGAGCGCCTTGTTGTAGCGCTGGATCAGATGCGGCTCGTCGACCGTCAGCAGCCGCCCATAGATCAGCTCATTGTCGCGCAGAAGATCGGGTTTCTTGGCGTGGGTCATTGCCTACCTCTAGGCATTCCATAGCCCCTTCTTCTTCATCTCCTCCATCTCGCGCGCGGCCCGTTCGCGCAGGCGTGCGTCGCGCAGCAGTTTTTGCACCGCGGAGTCGTCGGACTTGTCGGAGTAGCGGAACTCCGAGTCGGCGTAGCGGTTGATCTCCTGCATGACCATGTCCATCGAGAACGGCCCGCGCAGTTCTTCGATCATCGCTTTCTTCTCGTCGTAGGCCCTATGCATGAAGACTTCCGGCTTCTCGAACCAGTCGTCGGGAAGCTCGATGTCCATGGCGCGCATCTTGATGGCGTCGGTAACGTTCTTGATGGCGCGGCCGGTGAAGCGGGGCTCGGCATCCTTGATCAGGTGCAGATAGGTGCCGATGTCGGCCATCGATTTCGGCGCGCCGTTCTCCTTCATGTAGCGCTCGTAGACCTTGATCAGCCCGTCTTCTTGCGGCTTCTCGTGCTCCTCATAGGCCTCCGTCACGGCGCGCTGGATTTCCTGCGCGGCGTACAGATCGTGGTCGCCGAGCGGGATCTTGTGGTTCTTGCCGGCGAGCAGCACGAAGATGTCGATGTAATCGTCTCGCGACTGCGGTCCGTCGACCAACCAGCGGGCACCGGCGCGCTGGCGCAGCGCGTCGTCGACATTTTCGGGATAATTGGAGAACATGCCGAACGAGCAGTTGCCGCGCACCACGGTGGCGGCACCGGCGAAGGCATCCATCAGAACGCCGGTTATTTCCTGCTGGCCGGCCGAGGCGCGGTCGTCGGAACGGCGCGCCGCCACCTGGTCGATGTCGTCGATGGTGCCGAAGCCGATGACGCGCGGATTGAGCACATTGTTGATGAACTGGCGGCAGTTCTGGCCCGACTTGCCCTGGTAGGACGAGATCTGGTCGACGCCGAAATTCTCGTAGGCGAAGGGATAGCCAGCGACCTGGCAGTAGCCGTTGACGAGGCCGGCGATCATCTGGATCAGCGTCGTCTTGCCGGTGCCGGGCGCGCCGTCGCCGATGAAGGTGAACAGGAAGCCGCCAAGCTCCACGAACGGGTTCAGTTCGCGCTCGAAATCGTAGGCCATCAGCATCTTGGCAAGCTTGACCGACTGGTATTTGGCGATGTGGTTGCCGACGACCTCTTCCGGCTTCTTGAAGGTCATCACCAGCGGCTTGGAGCGCTTGCCCGGTGCGACGTCGAAACCATCGAGGGTGAAATCGTCGGCATCGATGCGGATATGGGCGTTCTCGAACGGACCGATGCCGTCGAAGCGACCCTTGCGCGCCAGAAGCCCGTCGATGGCGACGCGGGCAAAGGCACGCGCCCTTGTCAGCAGGTCGGCGTCGTCGGACGAGCCTGAGATCGTCTTGTCGAGACCGGCGAGGATCGACTTCACCGCATCCTGCGGTGTGTCGAACAGAAAATCGGGCTCGGGAATGTCGTTGGGCGCCTCGCCGTCGCTGTCGATCAGCTGGAACAGATAGGAGGCGAGGCTGAAGGCGGAGATGTAAGCGGAGGCCGACAGAAGCTTCTTGAAGGTGGATGCCTCGTCGCCTTCGAGCGGGGCGCGCGTGTTCTTGGCCTGCAGGCTTTCGAGGTCGGAGCCTTCGGCAAAGACGTCCGATATTGCCAGCGCGATCGCCGTGCCGCGCCGGGCGCGGAACAGGAGCGTGTGCTGCGGGATGGTCAGCAACTGGTCGTCGGGATGGACGGCGCCGACGGTTTTCGACAGCTCGACCTCGCGCGTGCGGCGCACTGAACCGACCGAGACGGTCGAAACGAAGCGGCGGTTGGTGCCGGCAAGTGCGGTGCCGGACTCGCGTGACGGATCCTCCAGCACGACAATGCGGGTGATGAAGCTCTGCGCGGTTGCGCGGTGCTTCTCGATGGCGGCTTCCGGTATGGTGGTCAGGCCGGTATCCATGAAGAGTGCTCCGTGGTGTGACGGTCAGACGTCTGAGATGACCTGTCCATTGGACAGGATGTGAACCTTGTAGCCGGCAAAAATCTTCTGCGCCTCGCCGGCGGCGTAGAGCGCCTGATACGCCTCGTGCGGGATCAGCGCATGGTTTTCGTAGCTCGACACGCCCTGGCGCGCGGCTTCCAGATCGTCGGTGTTGATGTAGAATTCCTGCGTGGTCTTCTCGCTCGAAAACAGGCCTTTGCGGCCGGGCTTCTCGCTCTTTGAATAGACCTCCTGGATGGTCCAGGTCAGGAGCCAGGCATTTTCCGGCTTGCGCACCTTGGCCAGAACTTCGGTCACCGTCGAATTGTTGTCGGTAATGCCCGCCGAATAGAACGGGCCGAGCACAACGCGGCGCAGCTGCTTGGGGTGCAGCGGCTCGAAATCCTTGTCGAGGTTGACCGCGATGGTCGCCGGCGACAGCGTATAGGCAGAGTTCTTCTCGGTGAAGTCGTCGAAACGATGGGCAAGCTCGGGATTGAGCAGGCCGTCGACCGGCAGCGGAATGTCGATCGTCTCGTTCAGCTTGCCGTTTCTGTCGACAAGCTGGCGGATCATGGCGTCGGAGGAATCCTCCACCGTCACCATGTAGACCAGAGGCAGGTTGGCGCTGCCGTCGAACGTCGCCCAGTGGACGAGATAATATGGCCGCCCCGTCTTCGGGTTGACCGAGACCTTGGCCGTCTGCGCCAGGGTGAACGGGCCGAAGGTGTTCTCGCTTTTCACGTCCTCGAGATAGAGCCGCTCGGCCATCGACTTCTGCAGCGCCTCGGGGAACTCCTTGTGGCGCAGGATGAAGTCGGCCATTTCCTCGCGCAACTCGCCGGCCAACGGAATGTTGGCAAGCCGCGCGTCGGCCTGGCGGCGGTCGTTTTCCAGTTCGAGCAGGTTCTGGAAGACCGGGAAGCCGCTCTCGGCGCGTGAAATGCGGAACGTGTCTATGAAGCCAAGCCGATTGCGCCAGCAGGAAAACGACTTGTCGAGCCGGGCGATGTATTCGGCGACGATCTTGGCGACAATGCCATGCCGGTAGAGCGGCGAGCGATCGTCGCGCATGAACACTTCAAGGCCGCTGAGCGCGGCCGTGATGGCGGAGAAATACCGTGCCGCGGCTTCGTTTTCGGGGGTCATGCCTGTGCGCTCGCGGGCAGTCCTGTTACCCCTAAGACTGCACGTAATTTGCGGAATTGTGCTTTTTCAGCACCTCGTCGAAGCGGCGGGCGAAGGCATCGTCGGCCAGCTTCTTGCGGCGCTGGATGTCGGCGGTGGCGACCATGTTCTTCTCGTGCATCTCAAGCAGGTCGCCGATGTGCTTTTGCGAAGCAGCACCGATGCCGGCCATGGTTTCCTCGGCGGTGTTGTCGACCTGGCTGCCCAGCGTGTTGATCTTGTGGGCGACGTCCTGCTGGGCGGCGGTCTTCAGCGAATCTTCCAGGGCCTTGTAGAGTACGATGCGCTGCTCGGTATCGATGGTCAGCTTGTTGATCAGCGTCGACTGCGCGGCGATCTGGTTGTTGAGCGAATCGACGAAGGTCTGGAACATCGAGGTGTAGCGCTCGAGCGTCTGGCTCTCGGCCAGCAGTTCCTGCTCCTTCGCCTGCTTTTCGTTGTATTCCGTCGCCAGCTTGGAGCGGTCGCCTTCGAGCTGCGTGCGCTCCTTCTGGCTGGTCGAAGCGGCGATCTTGTTTTCGATGTCGAGAAGCATCGGATTGAGTTCCTCGATCCGCTTCTGCACGGCCTCAAGGTTGGTCATTGTGGTCTTGCGGCGCTCGATGACCTGCGACAGGCTGGTCTCGGAGGTCTTGTAACGCTGATCGAGGACTTCTTTCTGCGCCTTCAGGATGCCGACGATGGTGTCGGATTTGACCAGCAGTTCCTGCAGATTTCCGGCCAGCGACATGTTGCGGACGCGATCGGTGCGCATGCGCTGCTTGCTCTGGCTGGAGAAGACGCCGACGAATTTTTCCCAGCCGGTGTAGTTCTTCATGCTCTCGAACTCGGCGCCGAAGACGTTGGTGGCGTCCTCCAGCCCGATGATCAGGTCGGCGATGTTGCCTTCCATCACCTTCTGCTGTTTCAGCACGTCCTCGATGCGGGCGTTCTCGATGTCGAAATTGGCGTCGCCGATCTTCTTGTCGGCGGTGGCGAGCGTATCAAGCACGGTGCCGGACTGCTCGATCTTGGTGCGCATGTCCTGCACGACCTGCTTGGTCTTGGCAATTTCGGCATCGAAATTCTGCAATGTCGCCATTGGGGCCTCCCGCTTCGGCATCAGGTCGCTGGTCGCGAACAGCGGCGAATATATGTGGGGCATTCGGGGATTGAAAGACGCAAGACAACACCCACCCTGAAAACAAAAGAATCCGTCGCGGTCTTGAAAGTCAATGAAGGCGAGGTCATGGCGTGATTAGCTTGCCGGCCAGGCATAGTTCAGCTGTCATTGAACTTTCATGCCGCAAAGCGACGGCGCGCGAATGCCTTTGTATTCGGCAAACCACTGCAGCAATCGCGGCCGCGATATGCGACGCGAAAGCCAGCTTTACAGAGCTGACGAACAGCGGATCAGGGCTTGGGATCGGCCTTCAGATAGGCGATGACATTGGCGATGTCGTCGTCTTTGGTCAGGCCGGCAAAAGCCATCTTGTTGCCGGGCACTTTCAGCTTGGGGGCCTTGAGATACTCGGCGAGATTGGCTTCATCCCAGACCAGGCCGGCTGCACCGGCACTCTTCATCGCCTCGGAGTAGTGACCTAGGAAGCTCTCGGCGCTACCGGCGGTGCGGCCGACGACGCCCATCAAATGCGGGCCGACCTTGTCGCGGTCGGTGGCCGCTTCGTGACAGGCCATGCACCGGTTGAAGACCTTCTTGCCCAGGGCCGGGTCACCGCCGGCATGGGCGGCAAGCGAGGTGACAAGGAGAAGAATGCTGGCGGATGAAGCGGCTCGAAACATGGCTGACCCCGGAGAGCTCTGGCTGGCGGCCTTATAGGACCGAGGCCTTAACAAACGCTGCATCGTTGCGGCATTGCAGAAGACAGGCCACGACAATGGTATTGCAAGTCAGGCCTGCTGGGCCAGGTCGCGGCGCAGGAAATCATTCAGCCGTTCGACCGCCGGCGTCGTCGACAGCGGGTTGCGCAGAATGCCGATTTCGAGGTCCGGCAGCACCGGAAGCCCTTCATTGCCGCCGACGATGCGCAGCGACGGCGGCACGCTGCGCAGGGCGAGGCCAGCCACCGCGAGCCCGGCCTGGACGACCGCGATCAGGCCCAGCAGAGATGCGCTCGAATAGGTGCAGCGGTAGGAGCGGTCGGCATCGCCAAGCGCTTGCAGGACATTCATCCTTGCGGCGCAGCCTGGTTCGAACAAGGCGACCGGAAGCGGGTCGGTCTGCCAGGCGACATGGTTAGGCGAGGCGACCCAGACGAAGCGCTCCAGCCGGATCACGTCGAGCGACTGCTCCGGCAAGCGGGTGACGATGGCCAGATCCAGCCGCCCCTCCGCCAGCGTCTTCACTAGCGCCGTCGACTGTTCGCAGATCAATTCCACCGTCACCAGGGGATGCTCCTCCGCAAAGCGCGACAGCACGGGTGGCAAGAGGAAGGCCGCATAGTCGTCCGGGACACCCAGACGGACGCTGCCGGTCTCCTTCGGCCGGGTGACGCTCGCCCATGCCTCATCGGAAAGCTTCAGCAACCGGCGCGCATAGATCAGGAAATCCTCGCCGATGGCATTGGGAGTGACCGTTCTGGGACCACGCACCAGAAGCTGGTTGCCAACCATCTCCTCCAGCCGCTGCATCTGCATGCTGACGGCCGACTGGCTGCGGCCGACGCGAGGCGCTGCATTGGAAAGGCTGCCGCTCTCGACGACGGCGACGAAGGTTTTCAGCAGATTGAGGTCGAGTGGCACGGCCATGGTGCTATCAGCATATCGAATAGATCATTCCAAATCTATTCGCTTGTTTGAAGGCCGTGCCGGTGACCAGATGGCTGGAGTACAGCTGGACGAACACCCTATGGCAGACGCATCGACAGCCCGCTTTCCGGCCGCGAACCTCGCTTTGGCGATGGTGATCGCTGGCACGGTCGGCGCCTTCGTCACGGAATCGGGGCTGCATCCCGTCACCGTCGTCTTCTGGCGGTGCGTGTTCGGAGCGATCTTCCTTTTCGCATGGTGTCTGTTGCGCGGCTATCTGCCGGACCGGACGCTGTCGCCGTCCCGGCTTGCCCTTGCAGCACTTGCCGGCGTCTGCATGGTGCTGAGCTGGACGGCCTTCTTCGCCGGCTTCGCCATGACGTCGATCGCGACGACGACGATCGTCTACCATGTCCAGCCGTTCTTCGTGGTTATGATCGGCGTCATCTTTCTCAAGGAGCGCATCTCACTCGACCAACTGCTGTGGATGATCGGGGCGTTTCTCGGCGTCGTGCTGGCCAGCGGCCTCGTGGTCGCGCACGGCCATCCCGATGCCAGCTGGGCGCTGGGCATTGCGCTGACGCTGGGCGCAGCCTTGCTCTATGCCGTTGCAACGATCCTCGCCAAAGGCCTTGGCCAGCAGCGCGCCGAGATCACCGTGCTTTGCCAGACGGTGGTGGGTATCGTCATGCTCGCCCCGTTCGCGGACATCGGCCAACATATTGCGCCTGCGTCATGGGGCTGGCTGCTCGGCATCGGCGTGCTGCACACCGGCATTGCCTATGCGTTGATGAATTCGGCCTTCCCACGCCTGACGACACCGGTGATCGGCGTGATCACTTTTATCTACCCGGTCGTCGCCATCATCGTCGACTGGGCGATCTATGGGCATCCGCTCGGACCGGCGCAGGCTGCAGGCATGGCGCTTATCGCACTGGCAACGCTTGGCGTGCGGCTCGGTTGGCGGTTTCCGAAGTGGCGTGTCTCGACTGTGTGAGCTGGTCAGCCCTTGATGAAGCCGATGAAATCGTCGGGCGCGGCGCGGCCCATCTCTTCTTCCCAGTGGCGGCGGCAGAGCGAGACATAGACGTCCTTGCCGATCGCCACCTGCTCGCCGTGGCGTGCCACCTTGCCATCCAGGCCGAGGCGCACGACCATCGTCGCCTTGCGGCCGCAGCGGCAGATGGTGCGCACTTCGCGCAAATCGTCGGCGATGGCCAGCAACGCGCGCGAGCCGGAAAACAGGTTGCCCTGGAAGTCGGTGCGCAGGCCGTAGCACATGACCGGAATGTTCAGGCGGTCGGCGATACGGGCGAGCTGCCAGACCTGCTCCTCCTCGAGGAACTGCGCCTCGTCGACGAACACGCAATGCACTGATGTGTGCGCGTGATGATCGGCGACGCGGGCGAACAAATCGTCACCGTCGCGGAACATCTCGGCTTCCGTCTCCAGGCCGATGCGCGACGAGATCAGGCCGGTATCGCCCTTGCGGTAGTGGCCGGCGACGAACAGCATCGTGCCCATGCCGCGCTCGCGATAATTGTACGACGCCTGCAACAGCATCGTCGTCTTGCCGGCATTCATCGTTGCATAGTGGAAATAGAGCTTGGCCATGCCGTCCTACGGTCTGTTGATATTCAGGTGATGCCGGCCTGCAAATGGCGGTTCCTGCGCTTCCGGTGCTCACGTACCCAAAGGTACGCTCCGCTCCGGTTCTCGGAGCCCACCATTTTCGTCTCGGCCTGACCTGAATCTAAACAGACCTTATGCCGACTTGGCTGGGCACGTGGAGGGGCGACCGCCCGCATTCCCCTGAAAAAGCCGTATCGCAAGACAAAAGCGTCAGCCGTGTCGCTCATTGGCCAGCCCGCGCCGTTGATCGTGATTGCCTTAACGCTTGAATCCACACCAGAATGGTGTTTGGCTGACGAAACAAGGCGGGCAAAGAAACCGTAACTACGCTTCGCCAAAGAATCACAATGGGAGAATATCTATGTCGCGCATGAACTCTTTCGTCGCAGGCCTCGGCCTGGCGGCTTTTTTGTCCACGAGCGCTGCCTTTGCCGGTGATCCGGCAAGCTGCAAGGCGGTGCGCCTTTCCGATGTCGGCTGGACCGACATCCAGGCGACGACCGGCATCGCTTCGGTGCTGCTGACCGCGCTCGGCTACGAGCCGCAGACGATCCAGCTGTCGGTGCCGGTGACCATGGCGTCGCTGAAGAACAAGGATCTCGACGTCTTCCTCGGCAACTGGATGCCGTCGATGACCAACGACATCAAGGACTACACCGCCGACGGCTCGGTCGAGACGATCAGCACCAACCTGACCGGCGCCGGCTACGGCATTGTCGTGCCGACCTATGTCGCGGATGCCGGCGTCAAGTCGCTGACCGATATCGGCAAGTTCAAGGACAAATTCAACGGCAAGATCTATGGCATCGAGGCCGGCAACGACGGCAACCGCATCATCCTCGACATGATCAAGAACCCCAAGGACAATCTCGAAGGCTTCGAGCTGGTCGAATCTTCGGAAGCCGGCATGCTGACGCAGGCTGAGCAGTCGATGAAGAACAATGAGTGGATCGCCTTCCTCGGCTGGACGCCGCATCCGGTGATGGGCGCCATGAAGATCACCTATCTCGACGGCATGGGCGACAGCGGCTTCGGCGCCGCCACCGTCTTTACCATTGTGCGCAAGGGCTACACCACCGAGTGCCCGAATGCCGGCAAGTTCATCGCCAACCTCAAGTTCAATCTGGATATGGAAGGCCAGATGATGGACGCGATCCTCAAGGGTGGCGATGCCAACACGGTGGCGACCGACTGGCTGAAGAAAAATCCCGATGCGATCACGCCATGGATCGCCGGCGTGACAACCTTCGACGGTGGTGACGCTGCGGCTGCCATCAAGACCGCTCTCGGAAGCTGAGCCGACTGTGATTTCGGCATGACCGAAATAAGGGCAGCCATTTAGAAAAGGCTGCCCTTTTTCACATCCTGTGACAAGATGACGATAGGTGAGGCCGAGGGCAGGGCGGTCTCCTGCATGAGAGGGGCGATATGGATCCGATTTCGAAATTCATGGTCGATCACAAGATTCCGATCGGCGCCTGGGGAAAGGCGTTCTTCGGTTTCCTCACCGACAATTTCGATACTGTGTTCAGGGCCTTTTCAAATGGCCTCAATTTCCTGCTCGACGGGCTGGTCGGCATCCTGCTGATGGTGCCGCCGGTGCTGCTGGCGCTGATCATCGCTGTCATCGCCTGGCTGCTGCAGCGCTCGAGGCCGCTCGCCATCGGCGTCTTTCTCGGCCTGATCTTCATCATCAACCAGAATTTGTGGAAGCAGACGGTGCAGACGCTGGTGCTGGTCGTCGCGGCCGCTGCCATGGCCATGGCCATCGGCGTGCCGCTCGGCATCTGGGCGGCGCACAAGCCGAAGGTCTATCGCGTCATGCTACCGGTGCTCGACCTGATGCAGACACTGCCGACCTTCGTCTACCTGATCCCGGTGCTGACGCTGTTCGGTCTCGGCAATGCGCCCGGCCTCATCGTCACCATCATCTTCGTCATCCCGACCGCGGTCCGGCTCACCCATCTCGGCGTCGTTTCGGTGCCGAAGTCGATCGTCGAGGCCGGCGAGGCTTTCGGCGCCACCAAGAGCCAGCTTTTGTGGAAGGTCGAGCTGCCTTCGGCGCTGCCCACCATCATGGCCGGTCTGACGCAGTCGATCATGCTGTCGCTGTCGATGGTGGTGTTCGCCGCACTGATCGGCGCCGGCGGCCTGGGCACCGAGATCAACCGGGCGCTTGGCTCGCGCCGTATCGACCTCGGGCTCGAGGCCGGCCTGGCAATCGTCGTGCTGGCCATCGTGCTCGACCGGATGACCCGCATCGCCGTTGGAGGCAAGAAATGACCGTCGCCGTCGATTTCCGGAATGTCGACATCGTCTTCGGCGCCGACCAGGCCGGATCGCTGAAGATGATCGACGCCGGCGCCAGCCGTGCCGAGATCCTCGAAAAGACCGGCAATGTGCTCGGCTGCGCCGGTGCCAGCCTGACCGTGAACGAGGGCGAGATTTCGGTGCTGATGGGCCTCTCCGGCTCCGGCAAGTCGACATTGCTGCGGGCGGTCAACCGGCTCAACGTGGTGTCGCGCGGCCAGGTGCTGGTCAAGGACGGCGACAAGACCGTCGATGTTGTGACTTGCGACCAGGCGACCTTGCGGCGACTGCGGCAGAAACAGGTGGCGATGGTGTTCCAGCAGTTCGGCCTGCTGCCTTGGCGCACGGTGGAGGAGAATGTCGGCCTTGGCCTCGAACTCGCCGGCGTGCCTGAAGCCGAGCGCAAGGAGCGCGTGCAACGCCAGCTCAAGCTGGTCAATCTCGACCAGTGGTCGAAGAAATACGCGCATGAGCTGTCGGGCGGCATGCAGCAGCGCGTCGGCCTCGCCCGCGCCTTCGCCACCGAGGCGCCGATCCTGTTGATGGACGAGCCGTTCTCGGCGCTCGACCCGCTGATCCGCACCAAGCTGCAGGACGAATTGCTGCAGCTTCAGGCTGAGCTGAAGAAGACCATCATCTTCGTCAGCCACGACCTCGAGGAGGCGCTGAAGATAGGCAGCCACATCACCATCATGGAAGGCGGGCGCATCGTGCAGACCGGGGCGCCGGAAGACATCGTGCTGCGCCCGGCCAATGACTATGTCCGCGACTTCATCGCCAATGTGAATCCGCTGTCGGTGCTGACCGCCTGGAACGTGATGCGCGACCGCCGCGACCTCGATCACGGCAAGGATGGCTGGGTGTGGCTCGACCGGCGCAAGACTACGCGTTTCAAGATCGATGATCATGGGCTGGTGGCGGCGGCCGAACGCGACGGCAAGCCGGCGGTGTGGGTGTCGTGCGCCGATGTCGAGGCCCAGCCGGAGGAAGTCGCGCAGGTGTTCTGGGCCAATCCCGGCACGTCGCTGAAGACCGTGATGCTAGCCATGCACCGTTCGCAGACCGCGCCGGTGGCGCTGTTCGACGACCAGTCGCGATTTGTCGGCGCGATCGGCATCCGCGACGTGCTGAGTGCGGTGCTGCGGCGGTAGGAGCCGCGAGAACTCCAGGACCATCGGCGATCAGGGAAGGCGCTTTGGAGAGGATTTGGGGTTGGCTGTGTAAACTGGGGACTGCCCAAAAAGGCACCCGGAATACTGCTGGTGGTTGCGATGCGATCGATCCTGGAGTTTTTCAGGATTGGCGGTGCGATCGGCACGCAGCTGAGTGCACATCAGCTCTTTTAAATTGAAGGGACGCTGGCAGCGATCGCTGCCTCGTTGGCCGTTCTTGTCCTGCATGCATTCGGGCGGCACGGTTGGGCGACCCTCTTCAGCTTGGCTGCAATAATTGCCCTGTTGGCATGGAAGATCGCCGTCATCCGTTGAAAACGGCAAAACGTCCCTGGTTCGTGCCGGCCTTGATATCTTGTTGCCGGCGTTCCTCGGTTTTAGGGGAACGCCGCTAAAGCTCTGTCTTGCGAGGCCGGCACTTGGGCGACTTGCCTCTAGAGCCGTTCACCGTTTCAAGGAAACGGCGAACCGCTCTAACCCTTTGTTTTGACGCAATTCCGGACGGAAAACCGTTTCACATTTTTTCTGGAATTGCTCTAAGCCGCCAGCGGCAGGCGCAGTTGCGTCAGCAGACCGCCGCCCGGGTTGTTTGACAGGCGGATCTCGCCGCCCGCGGCACGGGCGATGTTGCGGGCGATGGTCAGGCCGAGCCCGAGACCACCGGTCTGGCGGTTGCGCGATTGTTCGAGGCGCACGAAAGAGCCGAACACGGCGTCGATCTGTGCCTGCGGTATCCCAGGTCCTTCATCGCGGATGGTGAGCAGGATCATGTTTTCCGACCGGCGCAGGCTGAGATGCGCCTTCTTGCCGTAGGTGACCGCGTTCTGCACCAGATTGGTGACGCAGCGCTTGAGCGCGACCGGTCGCGCCATGCAGATGAGGCCGCGTGATCTTGTATCGTCGTCGAACGAGACGTCGTCATAGCTGTCGGCGATCGATTCCACGAGCGACCAGAAATCGATGCGTTCGTTCTTTTCCTCGGTCACCTCGAAGGTGGCGAAGTCGATCACCGAGCTGGCGATGCTCTCGACATCGGCGAGATCATGCGCCAGCGCCTCGCGAACCGCCGATTTGCGCAATAGCTCCAGGCGCAGGCGCATCCTGGTCATCGGCGTGCGCAGATCATGCGCCAGTGCCGCCGCAAGATGTTCGCGGTCCTCGACATATTCGCGCAACCGGGCCTGCATGGCGTTGATCGCCTTGGCGGCGGCACGGACCTCGCGGCTGCCGCCTTCAGCGATTGGCGGGCTCTTCAGGTCCTTGCCGATCCGGTTCACCGCGGTTTCCATCATCCGGTAGGGCGCTGTCAGCCGGCGCAGCGACCAGATCGACATGATCACCACCAGGCCGGCGATCAGCGAATAAAGTGGCAGGCTGTCGAAGCTCAGGATCGGGCCGACGGGCGTGATCGGCTCGGTGAAGTTCAGCCATTGGCCGTCGGCGAAACGCAGCGAGGCCGTCAGCTTGTCGCTCTGGGCGAAGTCGGCGGCCAGCACCAGCAGGTCGCGTTCCACCTGGCCGATATCGGGTCCCGGCGCCGTGCCGGTGGCGTCGTCGGCCTCGCGCGTCGCCGGGTCACGCCGCACGCGCGCATCGGTGATGCCGAATTTCGACAGCCGGCCGACGAGGATGTCTTCGAGTTCAGCCAGTTCGTCGTCGCCTGCAATCGACGAGGTGACCGCCGGCGTGTCCGAGACGGTGAGCGCATAGGTGGAATTGAACAGGCCGGTCGCCGTCGCTTTGCGTTCCTCCGGCGTGGCGTCATGCATGAGCTGCACCAGCGAGAAGGCACGATCGTTGAGGCGGTAGAGGTCGACGACGTCGTTGGCGGCAGCACGGTCGCGCGACACGATGTAGAGGGTCGCGACCTGGCTAATCAGCAGGCCGGCGATGACGATCAGCAGTACCCAGACAGGCAAGGTCTGCGGCAGGAAACGTCTCATTCGGAGGTCGTCTCGGGCAGGAACTGGTAGCCGCCGCTGCGCACGGTGAGGATCAGTTTGGGCGTTTTCGGGTCGTCCTCCATCTTGCGCCGCAACCGGCTGACCAGGATGTCGATGCTGCGGTCGAAGGAATAGTCGCTGTCGCCGCCGGACAGTTCGATGAGCTGGTCGCGGGTCAGCACGCGCTGCGCGCTCTTGACGAAGGTCTGCAGCAGGTTGAATTCCGCCATGGTCAGCTCGACCCTGACATCGTCGGGCGCGATCAGCCGGCGGCGCGAACAGTCCATCGTCCAGCCGGCGAAGCGGTAGATTTGCTTCGTGGTGGCTCGCTTGGGCTCGGCGGCGCCATTGCGCCGCAGCACGGCGCGGATACGCGCCAGCAGCTCGCGCGGGTCGAAGGGTTTCGGCACATAATCGTCGGCGCCCATCTCCAGGCCGACGACGCGGTCGGTCGTCTCGGTGACGGCGGTCAGCATGATGATCGGCGTCGAATACTGGGCGCGCAGGTCGCGGCACAGCTCCAGCCCGCTCTTGCCTGGCAGCATCACGTCGAGGACGATGAGATCCACCTGCGTGCGGCGCAGGAGGGTTTCCATCTCGACGCCGTCGGCGGCAACCGAGGTGTGCAGGCCCCGCTTCTGGAAGAATTCCTGCAGCAGGTCGCGGATGCCCTTGTCGTCGTCGACAATCAGTATGTGTGCATCGGATTTCACAGCAGCCCTGTCATTGTTGATTGCCAAGCCCTTCTGTCGCAACCCACACGATAGAATTCAGGCCATATGTTGGCCAGTGGTGATGATGGGTTCACACCGGCTTTCTCAGACACAATCCAGAAACAAAATTCTACAGTTCAGAAAAACTCCTGAAAAATTTCAAAGGCATAACGGGTCTCGTGGCGGTCAGGTCATCGGCTGCGACGCTAGTCTCCGGGTTTACGGATAAACCGATGCCAAGGTTGTCGATCAGTTTGTTGGGTGCGTTGCTGGGCCTTGGCCTGGTTACCGCCGCTGTCGGACAATCGGACGCAAAGATGACACTCACAACCCGGAGCGAACGGTGCGCCAATCTCAGCCGCCAATTCGACGAAGCCCTCGAAACCCATGCCACGGCAACGCAGGTCACCGCGGCAAAGGCACTTCAGAGGAAGGGCAACCGGTACTGCGCCGCCAAGAAACAGGCACAGGGCATCCGGATGCTCGCAAATGCTTTGAAGCTGCTTGGAGTGACACCGAACGACCCGGTTCAGTGACATCAGAAACTCGACCCGCATAAAAAGGAAATGAAGCCATGAAAAAGTCCATCCTGTCCGCCCTCGGCCTCTCCGTTGCTCTCGCCTTCTCGATGCCAGTTCTTGGCAATGCAGCCGCCACCACGACCACTGCCCCGGCTACTGCCACCACGACCACCGCTCCGGCTGCTGCCGCGACGACCACCGCTCCGGCCAAGGCTGCTCCGAAGAAGGTCACCAAGAAGACCGTCTGCAAGGTGACCAAGAAGCACAAGTGCCCGGTCAAGAAGGCGCCCGCGAAGGCGGCCCCGAAGGCTGCTCCGAAGAAGCCCTGATCAGCTTCGAGGTCAGTTCCAGCAAGGCCGTTCCAGCCGTAAATCGGCTGGGGCGGCCTTCTGCCAAGTGCATGGTCGATGAGCTGAATACCGGCGGCTTTCCAGCCAGGCAACTCGACCGACGCTTAACCCGTTTGCAACACCGGCCATGTAGGACAATCCGCATGAAGAAGCGGCTTTCGTCCATTTTGCGCTCGATGGTGATCGGCGGCCTGGTTGTCACCGGCGTCGCCAAGGTGCTGATCCTGTTCACCGCCAGCCCGGTGCCCGATCCGGCCAGCGGACGCACCGAGCCTTCGCTGTTTGCACCGGCGATTTCCACCAACTGGGACTACATCACGCCCGCACAGACCTGGCTGCTGATCGTGCTGACCGGCGCAACGCTGATCAGCGCTGCCGCGTGGCCGATCGCAGCATGGCTGGAACGCCGGGCCGATGCCGGTGGAACCCGCCTTCGGCACGACATGCCGTCCACCACGACGCTGAGGGCGATCCAGGGCCGTCGCATGTTCGGCCGTCAGGGTCGTTGAACGGCAACCGACACTTTCCCACATGATTGTGAATGGTCGCGCCCGCCGGACATCGGTTTGGCGCGTCAATCAAAATGGACGGCTGCTGTCGCTGATGCCAGAATGGCGGCAAGGTCACTATGCTAACTGTCGGTTCCGATGCCTGAAATCACCACAAAACCGCGTACTCAGGTCAAGCCGCAGGTCGAACGGCCGAAGCTCTACAAAGTCATCCTCATCAATGACGATTTCACGCCGCGCGAATTCGTGGTGACGGTGCTGAAGGGCGAGTTCAAGCTCAGCGAGGACCAGGCGCACCGGGTGATGATCACCGCGCACCGGCGCGGCGTCTGCGTCGTCGCCGTCTTCACCAAGGATGTCGCCGAGACCAAGGCGACGCGCGCCACCGATGCCGGCAAGGCCAAGGGCTATCCGCTGATGTTCACGACGGAGCCGGAGGAGTAGTCCTAGCGTCCCTCGCGGTACCACATCGAACCCATTGCCAGCAGCAATAGCCCGAGGCCGAGGAAGCCGCCGAACAGCGGCACGCGCGAGACGGCCTTGAGCACGCTGTCGTCTGTGGTGCGCAAGCCGATCCAGTCGCTGCCGGACGCAGCACCAGCCGAACGCACGGGCACGATGGAGGGCAGCGTCACATTGCTGCCAAGGGCCGTGGACGACGCCAGCCGGCGCACGCTGCCGCCGGTGGCTTCCGCCGGCGCCTTCAGCCGGTTTTCGGTGGAGATGACATCGGCGAACTCCGGTGCGTTGACCGGGCCGACATGGGCGAGCGCCGTCAGGTCGCCGTTGGCGACCTGGTAGAGGCCGATCTCGTTGGTCTCGACGCTGCCGAGAAAGACGCCGGGTTCGGATTTCTCGAGCTTGACGGTCAAGGTCTTGCCGGACGGGGTGATGATCTGGGCGGGACCGGGATCGTCGGCCATCGTCTGGCGGCGGATCTCCAGCACCATGCCGCGGCCATCGGCGGTCAGCCGCTCCTCCTCGAGCTCGGGCTCCTTCATCAGCCAGTGCGCAATGCGCCGGTAGAGCTGGACATGCGGGCCGCCGCCCTCGAAGCCGCGCGCCCACAGCCAGCCCTGGTCGGACAGAAGCATGCCGACGCGGCCTTCGCCCTTGCGATCGAGCAACAGCAGGGGCCGGTTGTCAGCGCCCTTCATCACCACTTCGCCTTCGGGATTCTGCACGCCGATGGTGCGGAACCAGCGGCTCCAGTGCGGCGGCTCGGTGGCCGAACCATCGAGCCCGCGCGTCACCGGATGGCGCTGGCCGAGTTCGGTGAGGCGCGGATAAAAGGCCTTGTCGACCACCTCGCCGGTCGGCATCGCAGGCAGGGCCGACATCAGCGGTGTGCGTGCGATAGAGCTTTCGCCGGCATATTCGGGGCCGGCCGCAATCAGCAGCGCGCCACCCTTGTCGACATATTCGGAGATGTAGTCGTAATAGAGGATCGGCAGCACGTCGCGATGCTGGTAGCGGTCGAAGATGATGAGGTCGAAATCCTTGATCTTCTCGACGAACAACTCGCGGGTCGGGAAGGCGATCAGCGACAATTCGTTGATCGGCGTGCCGTCCTGCTTTTCCGGCGGCCGCAGGATGGTGAAGTGGACGAGATCGACCGAGGCATCGGATTTCAACAGGTTGCGCCAGGTGCGCTCGCCGGCGTGCGGCTCGCCCGAGACGAGCAGCACGCGCAGGTTCTCGCGAATGCCGTCGATGAGCGCGATGGCGCGGTTGTTGGTGTCGGTCAGTTCGCCTGGTTCGCGATCTATGGCGAGCTCGACGATGTTGCGGCCGGCGCCCGGAATGGTCACCTGCAGCGGCATGGCCTGGCCGACGGTGGCATGCTCGACCGCGACCTGCTCGCCATTGACCGAGACGCGTACATCGACCAGGCCAGTCTCGTTTTCGGTCGAGATGACGCGGTACGTCATGTCGAGCGGCTTGCCGACAAGGCCGAAGCGTGGCGCATTCTCGAAGCGGATGCGGCGGTCTTTTTCGTGATCGTTGCCGGTGATCAGGGCATGCAGCGGGGCGTTGAAATCGGGCGCGCCCGGGGGCGCATCATGCACCTCGCCATCGGTGATCATGATGGCGCCGCCGATGCGTGACGGCGGCACGTCGCGGAAAGCGCCTTCGAGCGCGCCGAACAGCCGTGTCTCGGTGCGCTCCTCGGCGGCCTCGGATTTGCCGGCCTCGACGACGCGCACGTCGAACTGCTTGAACCGGCCAAGGCGCTGTTGCAGCCCGGCCAGCGCCTCGTCGGTCTGGTTGGTGCGGTCGCCGATATCCTGACTCTGGCTGCGGTCGACGATCAGCGCGACGACGCTCTTCAGCGGCTCGCGTTCCTCATTGAGGAACACCGGGTTGAACAGCGCGGCGGCGAGCGCCAGAAGGGCGATGAAGCGGAAGACCGAGCCGCGCTGGCGAAACCACAGGCCGACCATCGCAAGCAGCGCCAGCGGCACGAGCGCCAAGGCCAGCAAGGGCCAGGAGATCAGCGGTTCGAAAGAGATCGACCAGTTCATCCCTTACTCTCCCCTTTGTGGGGAGGGTCGATCCGCGTAGGCAGCACAGCAAAGAACGTCATCTTACTGGCCCAGCCGTTCGAGCAGTATGGGCACGTGCACCTGGTCGGATTTGTAGTTGCCGGTCAGCATGTACATCATGATGTTGACGCCGGCGCGCAGCGCGTAGATGCGCTGCATCGGGTCCGCCGGCACGGTCGGCAGCAGCGGATCGCCATTCTCGTCTACCGCCCACGCGCCGGCGAAATCATTGGCGGTGATCATGATCGGCGAGACGCCGTCGCCGGTGCGCACCGGCCGGTTCTCGGCGTTGCTGGCCTCGAGTGACGCCTCGACCCACAGTGGGCTGCCGGCGAAGCGGCCGGGAAATTCGGGCAGGATGAAGAAGGATTTGGTCAGCACATGATCGGACGGCACCGGCTCCAGCGGCGGCACGTTGAGGTTGCCGAGGATGTCGCGCAGCCGCTCCGTCGCCGGGCTGGTCGAATCGGCGCCGATGCCGTTGGCGAACTGGTCGCGGGTGTCGAACAGCACCGTGCCGCCTTGCTGCATATAGGCGTCGATGCGGGCGATCGCGGCCTGGCTCGGCATCGGAGCGGCCGGATCGATCGGCCAGTAGATGAGCGGATAGAACGACAGCTCGTCCTTCGAGATGTCGACACCGGCCGGCTCGCCTGGTTCCAGTGCCGTCTTCTCGACCAGGAAGCGGGTCAGGCCCTCGAGCCCGGCGCGGCTGATCGAATCGTCGCCCGGCACGCCGGTCAGCACATAAGCGATGCGGGTCTTCGAAATCGCCTCTATGGCAACCTCGTCGCCCGGCTTGGCATCGTCGGCGCGCGCGAGATCGGCATGGCCGAACAGCGCGCCAAGCGCAATCAGGACTGCTGCTGTGGTAGCCACGGCGCCGGCGCGGCGCGGCCGGCGTGAAAACAGGCCGCCCATCCAGAACACCGCCAGCGTATCGAGCAGCATCAGCACCAGGGCAGCCGCGACCAGAGCGCCCTTCAGGTTGCGCGATTCATCAAAGGCATACTGGATCGATGTGACGGGAACAGTGATTTGCGGGCGTACCAGCGGGGCCAGCGTGCTGTCGGCTTCAAGCAGATTGTGGGCAAACACGCCCGTCTCGGAACCATAGAGGCCGGGCGGGTTTTCAAAAGTCACCGGCAGGGCACCGGCGCCCGGCACCAGCGGCCGCGCGTCCGGTGTCGGCGGCACCAGCGAGCCATCAGCCGCGATCATGCGGTAGGGTGCCAGCGAGGTGGCGGCGGCTTCGGCATTGGCGATCGCCGCACCCTGGTTGCGTGACAGCTGCACGATACGGCGCAGCATCTCGACGAAGCTGCCCGAGATCGGCAGGTTCGACCAGGTCGCCTCGGGGGTGACGTGAAACAGAACCAGCGTGCCCTTGCCTTTCTTCAGGCCGGTGACCAGAGGCGTGCCGTCGGCAAGGGCCGCCCAGGTGCGCTCGACGATGTCGGGCGTCGGCTCGGCCAGCACCTGCCTGCTGACGGTGACCTCGGTCGGCGGCGCCAGATCGGCGAACGGGCCGGCCTTGGGGAATTCGGTGACCGGCTGCGGCGACGTCCATGACAGTGCGCCGCCGAGCGAACGCTCGCCGGTGCGCAGGCGGACCGGCAGCAGATCTTCGTCATTGCCGGCGGCGGCCAGTCGCGATCCGGCGAAACGCACTAGCGTGCCGCCATTGGCGACCCAGTCGACCAGCCTCTGCCGGACCTGTGCGGGAATGGTGCCGATGTCGGCCATGATGATCATCGCCGGCTTTTGGTCGAGGATCTGCGGGATGGCATCGGCGAGGTCGGCGCTGGAGGGTTCGACCAGATCGGCGAAGGGCTGGAGCGCGCGCCTGATGTAATAGAGCGGTGACAAAAGCGGCTGCGCCTGATCGGCCTCGGCCTGCGACAACAGCCCGACGCGGCGGCGCTTGGAGCTTTCGTCGAGAACGCGGACGGCACCTGCCTGGCGCTCGCCGTCGAGCGTGATCGAAGCGAAGTCGTTGCGCAGCTCGAACGGCACCGCCATCGTGCCGGTGGCGGTGGTTTCGCCAGGCGAAAAAGTCAGCGTCGCATCGGCGATGCGGCGGCCCTTGTCGTCGAAGGCGCCGGCGGTCACCTGCGCCGGGGCCGGGTCGCCCGGTGCGCGAATGGCGGTTAGCGCAAAGCCGTCGACCTGGTTATCGGAGGTGGTCAGGCCGGTCAGCGACAGCCGGTCGGCGGTTGCCCAGACGACGCGGGCGGCGTTCTTCGACAACAGCGTGTTGAAGGCGGCCTCGTCGCCCTTTGCCGCAAGGCCGTCGGCAAGCACGGCGACGCTGGCGCCAGGCAAAGTCTCCAGCACGCCGGCGACGCGGGCATAGACGGCGGGCCGGTCGGTCGGGATCGGCCGTGGCTTGGCTGCGCGCAGCCGGTCAAGGGCTGCGGCGGCATCGAACGGGCCGATCTCCGCATTGGCTTTTTCGGCGGTGAAGGCGATGACGACAGGCACGCCGTTCGAGCCGGCATCGTTGATCAGCCGTTCGGCTGTGGCGACGCGCTTGCCCCAGTCGGCGGCACTTGCCCAGTCATTGTCGATGACCAGCGCAAGCGCGGCACCTTCGGCCGGCAGCTTTTCGCGCGGGTTGAAGACCGGGTCGGCCAATGCGGCGACGATGAGCGCCGCCATCAGGAGCCTGAGTAGCGTCAGCCACCACGGGCTCTGCTGCGGCGTCTCCTCGCGCTTCAGCACACGGGCCAAGATTTTCAGCGGCGGGAAGATTTCGGTCTGCGGTTTGGGCGGTGTCAGCCGCAACAGCCACCAGATCACCGGCAGCGCCAGCAGGCCCCACAGCACCATGGGGGCGCCAAAGGAGAGCGGCAGCCAGCTCATGCGACAGCCTTTCCGATGGAGGGGCCATCGGCGGTCATCGCCATGTGCAGGCGCACCAGCGCATCGGACGCCAGCCGGTCGGTGTGGTTGACGGTAAAGCTCCAGCCGAGCCGTCTGCACCAGGCGGCCAGTTCGTGGCGGCGGGCGGTGTAGAGCAGGCGATACTCGTCACCCAGCATTTCGGCGCGGCCGGCGGTCAGCTTGTCGCCGGTCTCGGGATCGGTGAACTCGGTGCGGCCGGCATAGGGGAAGGTTTCCTCGGCCGGGTCGGCAACCTCGATCAGATGCGCGCGCACGCCGTGGCGGGCGAGCACGTCGAGCCACGCCATCGTCTCCTCGACGGGATCGAGGAAATCGCTGGCGATGACGATGTCGCAGAAGCGCCTGATATCGGACAGATCGGGTTTTGCCGGCAAGTCGCCGGCATGCATCAGCTGGGCGGCGATGCGCTCGGCGCCGTTGCGGGCGGTGAACGGATCGGTGAGGCCGGGCCAGGCGATGCGCTCGCCGCTGCGCGACATCAATTCGGCCATGGCCAGCGCCAGTACCAGCGCGCGCGATTGCTTGGAAACGCTGGCGCCGGTCGACTTGTAGAGCATCGAGGGCGAGGGGTCGGCCCACAGCCATACCGTATGGGCGGCTTCCCATTCGCGGTCGCGCACGTAGGTGTGGTCATCGCGCGCCGAGCGGCGCCAGTCTATGCGTGAGGCATCGCCTTCGACATAGGGCCGGAACTGCCAGAAATTCTCGCCGATGCCGCGCTTGCGGCGGCCATGCCAGCCGGCGATCACCGTGTTGACAATGCGCCGCGCCTCGACCAGCAGGTCGGGAACCAGCGAGGCCCGCAACCGGCCACGGGCGAGCGCGTCGCGCGTCGCGGCCGGTGCTTGGAGCTCGCCAATATGCGCCATCAGATACCTTTGGCCAGTTTCGCCACCACGTCGCGCACGCTGGTGCCTTCGGCGCGGGCGGCGAAGGTTAGCGCCATGCGATGCTGCAGCACCGGCTCGGCCAGCGCGCGGACATCGTCGATCGAAGGCGCCAGCCGCCCGTCGTAGAGCGCGCGCGCCCTTGTGCACAGCATCAACGCCTGGCTGGCGCGCGGGCCGGGGCCCCAGGCGACATGCTTGTCGGTCTCGGCATTGCCCTGGCCGGGACGCGCCGAGCGCACCAGGGTGAGGATCGCCTCGACGACGCTTTCGGGCACCGGCATGCGGCGGATAAGCGTCTGGATTTCCTTCAGCCGCGCCGGCTGCAGCACGCTCTGGGCTTTCGCGTCCTCGATGCCGGTGGTTTCCAGCAGGATGCGGCGCTCGGCCTCGATTTCGGGATAGAGGATGTCGACCTGCATCAGGAAGCGGTCGAGCTGCGCCTCGGGCAGCGGATAGGTGCCTTCCTGCTCCAGCGGGTTCTGCGTTGCCAGCACGTGGAAGGGCGCCGGCAGATCGTAGCGGGCGCCGGCAATGGTGACATGGTATTCCTGCATCGCCTGCAGCAGTGCCGACTGGGTGCGCGGCGAAGCGCGGTTGATCTCGTCGGCCATCAGAAGCTGGGCGAAGATCGGCCCGGAGATGAAGCGGAAGGAACGCTTGCCGATCTCGTCCTGCTCCATCACTTCGGAGCCGAGGATATCGGACGGCATCAGGTCCGGCGTGAACTGGATGCGGCGCGAATCGAGGCCGAGCACGATGCCCAGCGTTTCGACCAGCTTGGTCTTGGCGAGGCCCGGCACGCCGACCAGCAGCGCATGGCCGCCGGCCAAAAGCGCCACCAGGGTGCGCTCGACGACACTCTCCTGGCCGAAGATGACCCGACCGACCCCGTCACGGATTCTGGAAATATCCGCCAGCGCCTTCTCGGCCTCGGCGATCATGTCCTTTTCGCTGATCGGGCTTTCCTTGACCATTACGCTCATGCCGCATCGATCCTCGTGGTTGGAAATACCAGCTCGCAGCATACCATGACTGCCGCGATTCGGCCTCGCCCAGCGTCTGCATTTGAACTTAAATCACAGACTTAGGCTGACAAGCGGAACAACAGTGACTATTTCGTGACCATGACGGGACCCTTGGAACATCGTGAAGAAAGCCTCACGACCGCCACTGAAGCGCGCGGTCTCGAGGCGCTGATCTCGCGCGCGGCCCGCGCCGGCAAGGGCGCGGCACCCGTCGAACGCTGGAATCCCGACTTTTGCGGCGATCTCGACATGGAGATCAAGGCCGACGGCACCTGGTTCTATCTGGGTACGCCGATCGGCCGCATGCCGCTGGTGCAGCTTTTCTCCTCGGTGCTGCGCAAGGACGAGGACGGGAGGACCTATCTGGTGACGCCGGTGGAGCGAGTCGGCATCCGCGTCGCCGATGCGCCCTTCATCGCCGTCGAGATGGATGTTTCTGGCGGCGGTGACGCGCGGATCATCACCTTCCGTACCAATGTCGGCGACGTCGTCGAGGCCGGGCCGGAGCGGCCGCTGCGCTTCGTCGACGAGAACGAGACCGGCGGGTTGAAGCCCTATGTGCTGGTGCGCGGCCGCCTGGAGGCGCTGGTGGCGCGGCCGGTGATGTATGAGTTGGTCGGGCATGGCGAGGAGGTCGAGATCGGCGGCAAGACAATGTTTGCCGTGCGCTCGAAGGGCGCGGTGTTCCCGATCATGCCGGCGGACCAGTTGAAGCGGCTGAGCGCGTGATGGACCAGATGTCGCAGGCGCCGTTTTCATCAGCGGATTTTCGGGCGCGCTTTGCCGCGCAGCCGGATGCGCATGCCGGTGACGACTATGGCGATCATCGCTTCAACCCCGGTCATCCGCGCCTCAACCAGGGCAAGGCGTTGCGCGATGCGGCCGTGCTGATCCCGATTGTCGATCATCAGGGCGATGCGACGGTTCTCTTGACCAAACGGGCCGAAAAGCTGCGCAACCATTCGGGACAGGTCGCCTTTCCCGGCGGCACCATCGACCCGACCGATCCGAGCCCGGAGGCTGCGGCGCTACGCGAGACCTTCGAGGAGATCGGCCTTGGCGGCGATCGCATCGAGATCATCGGCCGCATGCCCGACTATGTCGCCGGCAGCGGCTACCGCATCGCACCGGTGCTGGGCATCGTGCGGCCAGGTTTCCATCTCGCCTTGAATGCCGACGAGGTCGATGCCGCCTTCGAAGTGCCGCTGCGCTTTCTGATGGACCCGGCCAACCACAAGCGTGACAGCCGCATGTGGAACGATCTCGAATGGTTCTTCTACGACATGCCTTATGGCGACCGGCGCATCTGGGGCGTCACCGCCGGCATCATCCGTACGCTGTATGAAAGGCTCTATGTGTGAGTGTCTCGATCGCGAGCAGGGCCGACTGGCTCACCGACAAGCATCTGCAGCGCCTGCTGGCCGCACTGGCCGAGGGCGGTGAGGAGGCGCGTGTCGCGGGCGGTGCGGTGCGCAACACGCTGATGGGCCAGCCGGTCGCCGACATCGACATCGCCACCACATGTTTGCCGCAGGAAACCATCCGCCGCGCCGAGGCGGAAGGCTTCAAGGCGGTGCCGACTGGCATCGAGCACGGCACGATCACCGTGGTCGCCGGCGGCAAGCCTTATGAGGTCACCACCTTGCGCGCCGACATCGAGACCGATGGGCGACGCGCCAAGGTGTCGTTCGGGTGCGACTGGAATCTCGACGCCGAGCGGCGCGATTTCACCATCAACGCGCTCTATGCCGAGGCTGATGGCAAGGTGGTCGACCTGGTCGGCGGCATCGCCGACATCGAGGCACGCCGGCTGCGCTTCATCGGCGATGCGGAGGCGCGTATCCGCGAGGATTACCTGCGCATCCTGCGTTTCTTCCGCTTCTTCGCCTGGTATGGCGACGGCCGGCCGGATGCCGAGGGATTGAAGGCCTGCGCCCGACTGAAGGAAGGGCTGGCCCAGCTTTCGGCTGAGCGCATCTGGTCGGAACTGAAGAAGCTCTTGTCGGCGCCTGATGCCTCGCGGGCGCTGCTCTGGATGCGGCAGGCGAGTGTGTTGACCGCCGCGCTGCCGGAAAGCGAGAAATGGGGCATCGACGCGATCCATGGGCTAACCAAGGCCGAGAAGGATCTAGGCTGGGCACCTGACCCGCTGCTGCGGCTGGAAGCGATCGTGCCGCCGGATGCGGCGCGCATGAAGACGCTCGCCGAGCGGCTCAAATTTTCGACTGCTGAAGCGGATCGCCTGCGCCACTGGGCGCTGACCACCGCCGTCGAGCCGAAGACGACCGAGGGCGAACTGGCGAAAAGGCTCTATCGCGGCGACCGGCAGGGATTTGTCGACCGTCTGCGGCTGTCGCTTGCGGCAGCCAGGGTGCGCGCTGTCGAGGACAATGAGGCGCTGCTCGAAGCCGGTGGCTTTTCGCGCCTGCTTGCCTTCGCCACCAAATGGGAAAAGCCGTTGTTTCCGCTGAAAGGTGCCGATCTGACCGCGCTCGGTGCAACTCCGGGGCCGAAACTGGGCGAAGTCCTCAAGAATCTGGAGGCGGAATGGGTCGAAGCCGGTTTTGCCCCTGATCGCGACGCGCTCCTCATGCGCGCCGCCGAAGCCTTGAAGGCCGGGTAGATCAGGCCGCGTCGCGGGTCTTCTCGATGCGCGAGCGGATCGCCTCGATCATCGTCTCGCGGATGACCGTTTCGCCATGCGTCTCGCGCATATGCTCGACGGCACGGCGCATGACCTCGGCCTCCTCGTCGGCACGCGTGTGCCAGTCACAGCCGGGCACGAGCGACCCGCAGTGAAATTCCTTCATGAGATTTCTCCTTTTCCTCCGTGGAGCCTGAGGCTCCGACACCTTTTTTTGGCTCACGGCCCAATCCGAGATCGAATCCTGGGGCCGCGAGCGGGAGAGCAGCATAACACACATGGGGTGACATTGGTTGCGGTCAACGGTGAAAAGGCGGAGCAGCGCTGCTCCTCCCTCTTACGCTACCCCGAAACAGGACCGGATATCGTCTCATCCTGCTCTGGCAGGCAAGCCGTCATTTTGCGATCTTTACGGCCTCGGCGACTTTGTTCTTGCCTTTCATATCCCATGAGACGCGGACCTTTTCACCGACCGTCAGGCCAGGATCCTTGAAGGTCTTGGCAAGCGTAAAAGACGATCCATCATCGAGGACCAGGCTCATGGCCGTCGTGTCAAAGGTCTTGATCGTCCCGGTGGTATGCTTGACGGCGGCGAATGCCACCGAACCGGAAGCGAGAAGGGCAGCGGCGGCTGCCGAAACAATGATCTTGCGCATTGTGGAGTACTCTTGGGGAGGCGGGCATCCTTTTTGACGAAGATGTCCCGCATCGTCTGGGCCGTCCGGTCGCGTCGGGTCGCGGCTCGCCCTCAGGCGAACCGCCGGCGCTTCCCGACCTGGCGCCACAAATAGACCAGTCTTTTCAAGAGCCTATTAGACGAAAAAGAAATTCTTCGCCGCACCGCGTGCCACATTCCATGCCCATTTCGAGCGAATGGGACATCAATGCGGCTCACGCCGCGCTCACCATCTTGTTACGGCCAGCGAACCTCGGGCGGCAGGCTGGAGAGGATGGCTGCGACGTTGCCGCCAGTCTTCAGTCCGAAGATGGTGCCGCGATCGTGAAGCAGGTTGAATTCGACATAGCGGCCACGGCGGATGAGCTGTTCGTCGCGGTCGCCGTCGGTCCAGTTCTCGTTGAAGTTGGCGCGCACGAGGTGGCCGTAGACGACGAGAAAAGAGCGGCCGACATCCTGGACGAAGTTGAAATCGGCATTCCAGCCGCCTTTGTCCTCGCCCGAATGCAGCCAGTCGAAGAAGATGCCGCCGGTACCGCGCGGCTCGTTGCGGTGCGACAGATAGAAATACTCGTCGCACCAGGCCTTGAATTTCGGGTAGTCGGCAACGGCGGCGTTCTTCTCACAGGCGAATTGCATGGCGCGGTGGAAGGCGACCGTGTCGGGGTCGTCCTGGGTGCGACGGCGGTCAAGCACCGGCGTCAAATCGGCGCCGCCGCCGAACCATTGGCGAGATGTGACCACCATGCGCGTGTTCATGTGCACGGCCGGAACGTTTGGGTTCCAGGGATGCGCGATCAGCGAAATGCCAGATGCCCAGAAGCGCGGGTCTTCCTCGGCGCCGGGCATCTGCTTCCTGAATTCGGCTGAGAACTCGCCATAGACGGTCGAGGTGTGGACGCCAACCTTCTCGAAGACGCGGCCGTGCATCATCGACATGGTGCCGCCGCCGCCGCGGCCCTCGTCACGTTCCCATGGCGTCTTTTCGAAACGGCCCGGCGACCATGAGGCCAGCGGCCCGCCAAGATCCTGCTCGATCTGCTCGAAGGTGGTGCAGATGCGTTCGCGCAACGCCTCGAACCACAGCCGTGCCTTCATCTTCTTCTGTTCGATGTCGGCGGGCAGGCCTGCCGGTATTTCAGGTCGTTCCAAGTGCCGTCTCCGGTTGGGGCGGCGAGTCCCACAAATGACTCGTCTTTTGCCGGCGCGATCCCTAATCTCTTAGAGGACAGGGTCAAGTGTCATTACGGTGCAAGGAGTTGTTTCGTGCGCACCCCGGCAAGACCGCCGCTGGATGGCCTGAAGAAAAGGCTCGACCAAAGCCGGGCCGAGCGCGCACGCATGCCGCGCGACGGTTTCCTGCGCGAGACCTTCGTGCTGCCGCGCTCCGATGCGCGGCTCAAGGCCAAGGAGTGGTTCGAGCGCTTTCCCAAGCAGGCCTACTGGACCGAGATCGAAAGCTGGTTCGAGCGGCCGGGCGACCTGATCGAGTTCACCATCAGGCGGTTGCCGGTGGCGGACTAGGACTCTACCAACAACCGCCTCGCGCCCGTGCCTTCCTTCGCCAGCCGGTCGCCCTTGTTGCGCAGCGGGCATTTGTCGATGGACATGCAGCCGCAGCCGATGCAATCGGTCAGCCCGTCGCGCAGTTTCTTCAACTGGGCGATCTTGTGGTCGAGCCTGTCGCGCCAGGCGGTCGACAGCAGGTTCCAGTCATCGCGTGTTGGCGTGCGCCCCTCGGGTAGCGATGCCAGGGCCGTGCCGATTTCGGCCAGCGAGATGCCGACCTCTTGTGCCACCTTGATGATCGCCACGCGCCTCAGCACGTCGCGGCTGTAGCGGCGCTGGTTGCCTGATGTGCGGTTGCTGCGGATCAGGCCGCGGGCCTCATAAAAATGCAGCGCCGACACCGCCACCCCGCTGCGCATGGCCACCTGGCCGACCGTCAATTCCGTTACTGGCGCCATTTCTCACTTTCCGCTTGACCTCAAGTTAAGTTGAGCTTGTAGCGAAGAAACCCTGAATGTGCAAACGAAGCAGAAGGCGATGTGCGCCTGGGTCAAGATGACGGGAGACGGAGTGCCGATAGGTCTTGACGCAATTCCGGACGGAAAACCGCTTCACACTTTTCCTGGAATTGCTTTAGCCGAGTTGCCGGATGGCTTCGCCCGCCACCATGGCGACGGAAAGCGCGACGTTGATGCTGCGCGCCGTGCCCTGCATGGGGATGGTCAGCCGCGCATCCGCCGCCTGATGGACAGGATCCGGAACGCCTGCGGATTCGCGGCCAAACAGAAGGATGTCGCCATCGGCGAAGGTGAAGCTGGTGTAAGCGGTCGTGGCTTTGGTCGACAGCAGCACCACTCGGTTCGCGCGGGCTTTGCGCCAGTCCTCGAAGGCGTGCCAGTCGACATGCCGGGTCAGGGCAGCCATTTCGAGGTAATCCATGCCGGCTCGCTTGAGCGCTTTGTCGGAGAGCGGAAAGCCGGCCGGTTCGATGATGTCGACGCCGAGCCCGAGGCAAGCGGCGAAGCGCAGGATTGTCCCTGTGTTGCCGGCGATATCCGGCTGGTAGAGCGCGATGCGGAGACGACAGTTCACTTCCGCGTCCTTCTAATAAGTGGCAGATCGGCCACAGCGGGCTCGCGGTTTTGGAAATTGCTGGACCTGCGGGTGGCCATTTTCTGCGAAGTCGGGTATGTCAGCTCCATTGTCAACCCGAACCGATGGAGGGGTAATTCATGATGACCATGCACATCCAGCGCCCCTCTCGTGGGCTTACCTGCCTGCCGGCGGTTTCGGTACGACGATTCTCCTGACCCTCTAAGACTTGATCGCACCGATTCCCGCCGAAACGATTTTTCGGCTCTCGAAGGAATCCTGCGATGTTTTTCAAAAAGTCAAAAGGGCTGAACGCCCCACCTGAGCATGTCCGGACCGATGCTTATCGTGCCTCGACTGACGCAATGCGTGCCTCCGGCCGAATGCCGGCGGACGAAATTGCTTCGCCTTTTTATCTCTATTTTCACACGGAGGACGGACCGATGTTCGATCCCTACAGAATACCGGGCTCGAGGAGCCTGCATATCCACCGACTGCCGACCTGGGCACTGCTGATCGGCGACACCTATTCGTCGGCGGTTCACGCCGAAGTCCGCCGCCGGCCGCATCGCGGCATGCTGCCGGACGTCGATTTCTCGCGCGCGGTTCCCGACCCCAGCCGGCCGTCGCTGGTGCGCCGGATCATCCGGCTGGTCCGACCCGGCGCGAAAATCCGGATCGTGAACAGTGCGCCGTCAGGATCATCAGGCGCACCTGTCGGCGAAAAGCCCGCGAGCCCCTATAATGCGCGAAGCAGGGCCGACGGTCCGGATGATTCCGGACCGTCGGCCCTCGACGCCGTGGGTTCCGGAGACTTCGTACGCTCCCGTGCCGCATAAGCGGAAAACAGATTTCATGAGCATGACCTATGTTGTTGTTTAGCTGGTTTGAAAGACGGCTCGATCCGTTCCCCGCGGTGGAACCGGTCGAGCCGCCCAGGACGCTGGTTGCCTTCTGCGTGCATTATACGCGCGGCGCGTGGCCCTATATCCTTCTCGACGCGGTGCTGGTGACGGCCATCGCGATCGCGGAAGTGTGGATGTTCGGCTTCCTCGGCCGCATCGTCGACTGGCTGTCGGGGCAGAATCGCGAAACCTTCCTGCAGACGGAAGCCTGGAAGCTCGCCGGCATGGCCTTCATCGTGCTGTTTGCGCTGCCGGGCACGGTATGGCTGCATTCGCTGCTTAACCAGCAAACGCTGATGGGCAACTATCCCATGCGCATCCGCTGGCAGGTGCATCGCTATTTGCTCAAGCAGTCGATGAGTTTCTATCAGGACGAGTTCGCCGGTCGCATCGCCACCAAGCTGATGCAGACGGCGCTCGCCGTGCGCGAATGCGTCATCAAGCTGATCGATGTCCTGAACTACGTCATCGTCTATTTCCTCGGCATGCTGGTCATCGTCGGTTCGGCCGACTGGCGGCTGGCGGCGCCACTCGGCGTCTGGCTGGTCGGTTACATCCTGTTGCTGCGCTATTTCATCCCGAAGCTGGGCAAGGTCGGCGAGGAGCAGGCCAATGCGCGCTCGACCATGACCGGCCGCGTCGTCGACAGCTACTCCAACATCCAGACGGTCAAGCTGTTCAGCCACGCACGCCGCGAAGCATCGTTCGCGCGGGAAGGCATGGCCGGTTTCCTGCAGACGGTCTACCGGTCGATGCGGCTGGTGACGGTGCTTTTCGGCCTGCTCTACATCATGAATTCGCTGCTGCTGTTTTCGGTGACGGCGATGGCGCTGTGGCTGTGGCTCGGCCAGTCGGTGACGATCGGCGCGGTCGCCGTGGTCATCGGGCTGGTGCTCAGGCTATGGGGCATGTCGCAATGGATCATGTGGGAAATGTCGGGCCTGTTCGAGAATATCGGTACGGTGCAGGACGGCATCGCCTCGATCTCGTTGCCACGCCTGGTCGAGGACAAGCCTGGCGCGAAGGACATCGCCGTTTCCAGGGGTGAGATACGCTTCGAGGACATCCGCTTCCACTATGGCAAGCAGAAAGGGGTGATCGAGAACCTGTCGCTGGCGGTGAAGCCGGGTGAGAAGGTCGGTATTGTCGGCCGCTCCGGCGCCGGCAAATCGACGCTGGTCAACCTCCTGCTGCGTTTCTACGACCTGGAGAGCGGAAAGATCCTGATCGACGGCCAGGAGATCGCCGATGTGACACAGGATTCGCTGCGCGCCCAGATCGGCATGGTCACCCAGGACACCTCGCTGCTGCATCGTTCGGTGCGCGAGAACATCCTCTATGGCCGGCCCGACGCCTCGGAAGAGCTGCTTGTCGAGGCGGCGGGCCGCGCCGAGGCGCTGGACTTCATATCAGGGCTTTCGGACGCCAAAGAGCGCATGGGCTTCGATGCCCATGTCGGCGACCGCGGCGTCAAATTGTCCGGCGGCCAGCGGCAACGCATCGCCATTGCTCGCGTTATGTTGAAGGACGCACCTATACTTATCCTTGACGAAGCGACCTCGGCGCTTGATTCCGAAGCCGAGGCGGCGATCCAGGAGAATCTCTACAAGCTCATGCAAGGCAAGACCGTCATCGCCATCGCGCACCGGCTGTCGACCATCGCGGCGATGGACAGGCTGGTGGTGATGGACAAGGGGCGTGTCATCGAGGAAGGTTCGCACGAGGAACTCGTCGCCAAGGGCGGGCTCTACGCGCAGCTCTGGCAGCGCCAGTCGGGCGGGTTCCTGCTTGAGGACGGTCCCGCCGACGCCGCCAATGACGCACTTGCAAAGGGGCAAGCCGCAGAATGATGGCCGCCGCATGATGACAGCCGTCTATCGCTGGTTCGAGAACTGGGTCTATCCGTTCAGGGAGCCAGCGAATCTTCGGCCACCGACTGGTGTCGGCGGCTTTCTCTGGCACTATGTCGGCCAGGCGAAGTTCGCCTTCTTCGCCATGCTGGTCATCGGCGGCATCGCGCCGCTGGTCGAGGCCGGCCTGTTCTACTTCGTCGGGCGGCTGGTCGATATTCTCGACCAGCTTCCCGCCGAGCGCAGCTGGCACGCCTTGTGGAATGCCGCCGGCTCTGAACTGGTGTTCATGATCGCGGTGGTTCTGGTCATCCGCACCGTCGTCGTCGGGCTGTCGACGCTGGTCGACGAACAGACGATCACGCCGGGCTTCTACAATCTGGTGCGCTGGCAGGCGCACCGGCATGTCTCGCGACAGTCCTACACCTTCTTCCAGAACGATTTTGCCGGCCGCATCGCGACAAAAGTCTGGCAGGCGGGGCAAGCGACCGGCGACCTGATGGAGAGCTTCATCGAGGTCATCTGGTTCATGCTCATCTATACGGTGACGACGCTGGCGCTGGTCGCCGGGCTGGATCTCAGACTGGCGGCGCTGGTGGTGATCTGGATCCTTGCTTTCGGCTGGCTGGCCAAGCTCTATCTGCCGGCAATCCGCAAGCATGCGGAGGAGGCCGCCGAAGCCGGCTCGATGATCAATGGGCGCATCATCGATTCCTATTCCAACGTTCAGACGCTGAAGCTGTTCTCGGCCGATGGCGACGACCGCTACATCAAGAACGGCTTCGACATCTATCTCGACGCACTACGGCCCTTCACCCGCCGGCTGACCGGCGTGCGCATGGCGCTGACGACGCTGTCGGGCATCATGATCACGGCGATCGGCTGTTTTGCCGTCTATCTCTGGGTCGAGGGCTCGATCACCGTGGGCGCGGTCGCCTTCACGCTGTCGCTGGTGCTGCGGCTCAACATGCTGCTCGGGCGGGTGATGATGCAGCTCAACAGCATATTGCGAAACCTCGGCGTGCTGGAGAACTCCAAGGCGCTGATCTCGCAACCGCTCGGGCTTGTCGATGCGCCCGATGCGAAGGAGCTTGTCGTGACCGGCGGTCGCATCGAGGTCAGGAACGTCAAGTTCCATTACGGCAAGGGCTTCGGCGTGCTGAACGGCATCAACCTCGTGGTGAAGCCGGGCGAAAAGGTCGGACTGGTCGGACCGTCCGGCGCCGGCAAGACGACGCTCGCCAATCTGATGCTGCGCCTCTACGATTTGGAAGGCGGGTCGATCACCATCGACGGTCAGAACGTTGCCCAGGTCACGCAGAATTCGCTGCGCGCCAATATCGGCGTCGTCAGCCAGGATACGGCCCTGTTCCACCGTTCGCTGCGCGACAACATCAAGCTCGGCATGCCGGACGCCACCGACGCCGAGGTGATCGCGGCGGCGAAGAAGGCCGAGGCGCACGAGTTCATCCCGACCTTGCGCGACAACAGGGACCGCGCCGGCTACGAGGCCTTTGTTGGCGAGCGCGGCGTCAAACTGTCGGGCGGCCAGCGTCAGCGCGTGGCGATCGCCCGTGTCTTCCTCAAGGACGCGCCGATCCTGATTCTCGACGAAGCGACCTCGGCACTCGATTCCGACATCGAGGCGGCGATCCAGGAGAATCTGACGCGGCTGATGGAAAACAAGACGGTCATCGCCATCGCCCACCGGCTGTCGACGATCGCAGCACTCGACCGGCTGGTGGTGCTCGACGGCGGCCGCATCGTCGAGCAGGGCACGCATGACCAGTTGGTGGCGCTCGACGGGCTCTATGCGCGGCTGTGGAAGCGGCAGTCTGGCGGTTTTCTCTATCACGAGGACAGCGTGCTCGAAGAGACACGCCCGGCGGAGTAACTCCATGGGTGGGTCGCCAGAGGTCAGCCCAGAGGTCACCTATGTGCTCAAGCGGCTCCGGCCAACCATGCCGGCCTTCGACACGCTGAAGGAGGAGAGCCGGCTGGAAGGCTTCTGGATGCTGGTGCGCCTGGCGGACGGCTGGGCAAGCGGCCGCAACAAGTTCCTGAAGCGCGGCGAGGTGCTGTACGGAGCCTGGCAAGGCCGGGAACTCGCCGGCGTTTGCGGGCTGAACATCGATCCTTATTTCGAGGGCAGGGACCACGGTCGGGTCCGGCACCTGTTCGTCACTGCGCGCCACCGTCGCACCGGCCTTGGCCGGATGCTGGTCGAGACCGTTATCGACAAGGCACGTCACCATTTCGCCGTGCTGAACACGCGCGCGCCGCAAGAAGCCTTCGGTTTCTATGAACGGCTTGGCTTTCAGCGCGTGGAAGGCGAAGACTTCGTCACACACCGCGTGATTTTCGGGAAAGGGGGCTGAAATGTCCTTGCGTCCGCCATCTCATCTTGCCGGCGCCTCGGCTGCCGAAGCCGCCTTCGACGCACTCGGCCATGAAATCCTGGCGGAGAAGGCGGCGGCGCTCGGTCGCGCCGGCCAGCGGGTGGAGGAAACGCTGGCCAGGCTGCGCGACAATAGCGACGAACAGCTGCGGCCGGGGCTTCTGAAGGACGCTGCCGAGGCGGTGCACGGTTATTTCATCCAGCGCGAACTGTGCGGGTTGCGCAAGCACGATGCCGTCATTCGCGAATACAGCATCCCAAAGGCGGTGCTGGCCAGGCTCGGCGCGAAATAGGGATCACTCCAGCCATTCGGTAATAAAGCAGCCGTTCTCGTGGATATCGGTCGTCTCCAGCGGGCCGGGGCCGAGATTGGTGAATTTGTGCGGCGTGTTGGCCGGTACGATCAGGATCTGGCCGGTGGAGGCCTCGATTTCCTTGTCGCCAACGGTGAACAGGCCGGTGCCCTGGCGGATGATGAAGATCTCTGCGTAGGGATGCATGTGCAGCCGGGGACCGCCGCCGACGTCAGGCAGGTGGTTGAAGATCAGGCAGGAGTTGGAGCCGTAGGCGCCGCATTGCAGCTCGCCCTTCCAGCGGTCGGAGCCAACGGCCCAGGTGTCGCGGTCTATGACGTGTGCCATGGCGGCAAGGATAGACCCGGCTGACGCCCTGTGTCGAGACGAAGGGGGATGTCGGATTTGCGGTTGTTTCCCGGTTGTTTAGCGACGTTTGGCGGCTATCCGGCGCCGCGTTGCCCGGCTGCGGATTTTGTCCCCGCGACAATCTGCCCTTGTGCCTTCACCCGTCTGGACAAAAACGGGCTTCACGCATAAACCGAAGTCCAAATGCCGGAGGAATTCGCAAGCCTGTTCGCCATGCGCTGTCGGGTTGGCGTAATTGAGCAGGGAACAAGGCTCAGCCACCGGCACGGAAGAGGCGAAAGGATCAGGCACCCGTGAGCGCAACCGACACCCAGGATCCCAACCGTCGTGATTTTCTCTACGTCGCCACCGGCATGGCCGCAGTGGTCGGCGCGGGTGCCTTCGCATGGCCGTTCATCGACCAGATGCGCCCCGACGCCTCGACGCTGGCGCTCGCCTCGGTCGAGGTCGATGTCGCCTCGCTGACGCCGGGCATGTCGCTGATCGTCAAGTGGCGCGGCAAGCCGGTGGTGGTGCGCAACCGCACCGAACAGGAAATGAAGGACGGCGAGGCGGTCAAGCTGGCCGATCTCAAGGATCCGATCGCCCGCAACGCCAATCTGCCGGCCGACGCGCCGGCGACCGACGCCAACCGCACAACGCCCGGCAAGGAAGCCTGGATGGTGATGGTTCAGGTCTGCACGCACCTGGGCTGCATTCCGCTCGGCCAGGAAGGCGATTTCGGCGGCTGGTTCTGTCCGTGCCACGGTTCGCAATACGACACCGCCGGCCGCATCCGCAAAGGGCCGGCGCCCGAGAACATGGCGGTTCCAGTATTCAAGTTCATTTCCGATACCAAGATCCTTATCGGTTGAGGCAGGGGATATTTCGATGAGCGAGGGACACTCGACCTACACGCCCAAGACCGGTATCGAACGCTGGTTCGACGCCCGCATGCCGCTGCCGCGGCTGGTCTATGACAGCTTCGTCGCCTATCCGGTGCCGCGCAACCTCAACTATGCGTGGACCTTCGGCGGCATCCTGGCGATCATGCTGGTGTCGCAGATCCTGACCGGCATCGTTCTTGCCATGCACTACACGGCCGACGTCAATCTCGCCTTCGGCTCGGTTGAGAAGATCATGCGCGACGTGAATTCGGGTTGGCTGCTGCGCTACCTGCATTCGAACGGTGCCTCGTTCTTCTTCGTCGCCGTCTACATCCACATCTTCCGCGGCCTCTATTACGGCTCCTACAAGGCGCCACGCGAGCTGCTGTGGATCCTCGGCTGCATCATCTACCTCTTGATGATGGCGACCGGCTTCATGGGCTACGTGCTGCCATGGGGGCAGATGAGCTTCTGGGGCGCCACCGTTATCACTGGCTTCTTCAGCGCCATTCCGCTCGTCGGCGACTGGATCCAGCAGCTGCTGCTCGGCGGCTTTGCCGTCGACAATCCGACGCTGAACCGCTTCTTTGCGCTGCATTACCTGCTGCCATTCATGATTGCCGGTGTCGTCGTGCTGCACGTCTGGGCGCTGCATGTCGTCGGACAGAACAACCCGACCGGCATCGAGATCAAGTCGAAGACCGACACCGTCGCCTTCACCCCCTACGCGACCATCAAGGACGCGTTCGGCATGATCGTATTCCTGTTCTTCTTCGCCTATTTCGTCTTCTACCTGCCGAACTATCTCGGCCACCCCGACAACTACATCGTCGCCAACCCGCTGAAGACGCCGGCTCATATCGTGCCCGAATGGTACTTCCTGCCGTTCTACGCGATCCTGCGCGCCATCACCTTCAATGTCGGGCCGATCAACTCCAAGCTCGGCGGCGTGCTGTGCATGTTCGGCGCCATCGTCATGCTGTTCCTGGTGCCGTGGCTCGACACGTCGAAGGTGCGCTCGGCGGTCTATCGGCCCTGGTACAAGCTGTTCTTCTGGCTGTTCGTGGCCGATGCCATCCTGCTTGGCTGGCTGGGCTCGCAGCCCGCCGAAGGCAGCTATGTCTTCATGGCGCAGATGGCGACGTTGTTCTACTTCGCCTTCTTCCTGATCGCGTTGCCGGTGCTCGGCCTGATCGAGACGCCGCGCAGGGTGCCGAACTCGATCACCGAGGCGGTGCTCGAGAAGAACAAGGGCGGCGGCGGACATCCGATAGGCGCCACGGCCGCGCCAGAGACCAAGGGCTGAGCATGATCCCGAAAAGTGGGAACCGATTTTCGGACAAGATCATGCTCAAACAGGAAGACAGAGCGGTAGAGAATCTAAGGGGATTTGGCATGAAAAAGATTCTCACCTCGCTGGCGCTGGTCGGCCTTGTGGCCGCCGGCATTGGGGCAGCAGGCACTTGGGCGATGGCCGCCGAAGAAGCACACAATGCGGCCGCGCCGACGCACTTCCCGATCAACGAGCCGAAGGAGATGAGCTGGAGCTTTACCGGCCCGTTCGGCACCTATGACAAGGCGCAGCTGCAGCGCGGCCTGAAGGTCTACAAGGAAGTCTGTTCGGCCTGCCATTCGATGAACCTGGTGGCGTTCCGCACGCTGTCGGACCTCGGCTATTCCGATGCTCAGATCAAGACGCTGTCGGCCGAGTACACCATCCATGACGGACCCAACGACGCCGGCGACATGTTCGACCGTCCCGGCAAGCCGTCCGACTATTTCCCGGCCCCCTTCGCCAACGAGGAGGCGGCTGCTGCCTCCAACGGTGGTGCCGCTCCGCCCGACATGTCGCTGCTGGCCAAGGCACGCGGCGTCGAGCGCGGCTTTCCGCAATTCGTCTTCGACATCTTCACCCAGTATGACGCGGGCGGTCCCGACTATATCCACTCGCTGTTGACCGGTTACGACGAGACGCCGCCCGCCGGCATGGTCATCCCGGAAGGCACGCACTACAACCCGTACTTCATGTCGGGCGTGTCGCTGAAAATGCCGAAGCCGCTGTCCGACGGCCAGGTGACCTATGATGACGGCTCGCCTCAGACAGTCGACCAGTATTCCCGTGACGTAGCGACCTTCCTGATGTGGGCGGCCGAGCCGCATATGGAAGACCGCAAGAAGACCGGTTTTCGCGTGCTGGTGTTCCTGCTTTTGTTCGGCGCGCTGGTCTACCTCACCAAGCGCAAGGTGTGGGAAGGCGTGGCGCATTAAGCTGCGCCAGAGAAATACGATCACGAAGGGCGCCGGACGGCGCCCTTTTTGCTGAATCGGCGGGGCCGGCGCCCTGGGGGGCAGGTGCGGTCTTGTCGAACAGATCCGTTGGCATGGCGCCCTGTGATTGGTATGCCATGCGGGATCCGTGACGAAGGGATCGTCGACGGCATGGCATTTGGAATTCGATGATGCGGCTCAGTGACTGTCACAACTTTTCCGATTTCCGGCGCATGGCGCAGCGGCGGCTGCCGGGGCCGATCTTCAACTACATCGACGGCGCGGCAGACGACGAGGCCACCTATCGCCGCAACACCGCAAGCTTCGAGACCTGTGACCTGGTTCCCAATGTCCTGCGCGGGGTGAGCGAGGTCGACATGTCGGTGACGGTCATGGGCCAGAAGCTGGCGATGCCGTTCTATTGCTCGCCGACCGCCTTGCAGCGTTTGTTCCATCATCAGGGCGAGCGCGCGGTCGCCAAAGCCGCTGCCAAATACGGCACGATGTTCGGTGTCTCCTCGCTTGGCACCGTCAGTCTCGAGGAGGCGCGCAAGATCAGCAGCAGCCCACAGGTCTATCAGTTCTATTTCCACAGGGATCGCGGCCTCAACCGGGCGATGATGCAGCGGGCAAAGGCGGTTGGCGTCGAGGTGATGATGCTGACCGTCGACAGCATCACCGGGGGAAACCGCGAACGCGACAAACGCACCGGCTTTGCCATTCCCTTCAAGCTCAACCTGGCCGGAATGCTGCAGTTCGCGCTTAAGCCGGCCTGGGCCGTCAACTATTTCACCCATGAGGGGTTCAAGCTGCCGCAACTCGACGAGCATGTCGACATGGGCGGCGGCACGATGTCGATCAGCCGCTACTTCACCGAGATGCTCGACCCGTCGATGACATGGGACGACGTCGCCGAGATGGTCAAGCTTTGGTCGGGCCCGTTCTGCCTCAAGGGCGTCATGTCGGTGGAGGATGCCAGACGTGCCGTCGACATTGGCTGCAGCGGCATCGTGCTGTCGAACCATGGCGGCCGGCAGCTGGATGGCTCGCGCGCGGCCTTCGACCAGCTTGCCGAGGTCGTCGATGCGGTCGGTGACAGGATCGACGTCATCATGGATGGCGGCGTGCAGCGTGGCACGCATGTGCTGAAGGCACTGTCGCTCGGCGCCAAGGCCGTCGGCGTCGGCCGCTACTATTTGTTCCCGCTCGCGGCGGCCGGCCAGCCCGGCGTCGAACGGGCGCTTGAGCAGATGCGGGTCGAGATCGAACGCGGCTTGAAGCTGATGGGCTGCAGTTCGATCGAACAATTGTCGCGCAAGAATCTCCGTTTCAGGTAATCACGACCCATGAAATCCTCCCTTGAAGACACGCTGCTTGCCGCGATCCGCACCATTCCGGACTATCCCAGGCCCGGCATCCTGTTTCGCGACATCACCACATTGCTCGGCAATGCGCGCGCGTTTCGCCGCGCCATTGACGAGCTCGTGCATCCCTATGCCGGCCAGAAGATCGACAAGATCGCCGGCATCGAGGCCCGCGGTTTCATCCTCGGCGGCGCTGTTGCCCACCAGCTCTCGGCCGGCTTCGTGCCGATCCGCAAGAAGGGCAAGCTGCCCTTCGAGACGGTGCGCGTCGCCTACAGCCTGGAATACGGGCTGGACGAGATGGAGATGCACAAGGACGGCGTTGCTCCGGGCGAAAAGGTGATCCTGGTCGACGATTTGATTGCCACCGGCGGCACCGCGGAGGCGGCCGTCAAGCTGCTGCGCCAGATCGGCGCCGACATCCTCGCCGCCTGCTTCGTCATCGACCTGCCGGACCTCGGCGGCCGCGCCAAACTCGAAGCGCTCGGCGTACCGGTGCGGACGCTGATTGGGTTCGAAGGGCATTGAGACCGGTTTGCCAAAGGCAAATTGAAAGGCCCACTGGACCTTTCAAAGAGCTCGAACGCCCGGAGCGATAGCGGAGGGCCGGGAGGCAACGCAAACCACCAACGCTGGCGCCGCCCCTCGTCCGCCCTTCGGGCACCTTCTCCCCGCAAACGGGGCGAAGGAAGAAATTACTCGGCCTTCACCAGCACAGCGCTCTCGAACTCCAGCACCTTGTCGCCGATCGAATCGGAAGCCTCGCATCGCAGCGCCAGCAGCCGCCATCCGGGGCGTGAGGCGATCGGGCGGTGCGACAGTGCGGTGCGCGTGAAAGTGATGGTTTGCCCGGCATAGACCGGCTTCAGCCATTTCAGGTTCTTGAAGCCGGGCGAGGGGCCGAATTCCGGCACCGGGCCGGGGCCGCTCCAGGCCGCGACCTCGGCATCCATGCGGTTTTCCAGATTGAGTTTCATCCAGGTCGCTGCCGTGTGCCAGCCAGACGCGCAGAGGCCGCCGAGCACGCTTTTCTTCGCGGCCTCCTCGTCGATATGGAAGATTTGCGGATCGTATTTGCGAGCGAAGGCCTTGATCGCTTCGGGCTCGAATGTGTGCGAACCGAGCGTGACGGTGGCGCCGATGCGGAAGAACTCGTCCAGTGTCATGCGGGCCTCCCCGCGGCATCCCGCGTGAGGAACATGACCGAGTTCTCAAGCTCGAAGACGCTTTCGCCACGCTGGTTGAACAGCTCGCTGCGCATGGTCACCAAGCCGAGCTGCGGCTTCGATTTCGACAGGCGCTTGGCAACAACCAGCAGGGTGCCGGTGAGCTTGTCGCCGGCCAGGACCGGCTTCTTCCATTTGACCTGATCGACGCCGGGCGCGCCCTGGCAGGTCGAGTCCAGCAGGAACGCATCGCACAGCATGCGCATGAACATGGAGCAGGTGTGCCAGCCCGACGCCGCCAGCCCGCCAAGGATGCTGGCCCTGCCGGCTTCTTCGTCGAGATGCATCGGCTGCGGGTCGAATTCCGTGGCGAATTCGACGATCTCGGCGGCGCTGACCAGCTTCGAGCCGAGGTCGAGCGACGCGCCCTCGACGAAATCCTCATAAGCCCATGTTTTCATCTTTGCAGTCATGGTCTGAAATCCGGCTCACGAACCCGCGATCCCTGTGGATCTGGGTTTCCGGATGCAGGCCGCAGCGCATTTGGTCAAGAGATTTCTATAGCGCCACGTCGTGGCTGCATGGCCTCTGGCGGGCGGATCAGAGCCAGCCGCGGCGGCGGAAGTACCAGAAGGGCAGGATCGCCGACAGCACCATCATGGCGATGGCGAAGGGATAGCCCCACTCCCATTTGAGCTCGGGGATGACGTCGAAATTCATGCCGTAGATCGAGGCGACCAGCGTCGGCGGCAGGAAGATAACGGCGGCAACCGAGAAGATCTTGATGATGGCGTTCTGCTCGATCGAGATCATGCCAAGCGTAGCGTCGAGCAGGAAGGAAATCTTCTGCGACAGGAAGGTGGCGTGGTCGGCGAGCGACAGCACGTCACGCGACAGCGTCTTGATGCGCGCCTTGGTGTCCTTGCTCATCTTGGTGCGGGTCGAGGCATGAGCGAAAAAGCCGGCCAGGCGTTGCAGCGAGATCAGGCTGTCGCGGATCGAGGAGGCGATGTCCTCCTTGCGGCCGATCGCCTTCAGGAGTTCCTGGAAGTCGCGGTTGCGCTTGGAAACCTTGGTCGATCTCGCCTCGAAGATATCGCGCGAGATCGCCTCGATGTCGCGGCCGGCGCGTTCCAGAATATCGGCGAGGCGGTCGACAATGGCCTCCAGCAAGCCGATCAGGATGGTGTCGCCGCTGGTGCAGCCGGTCGCCACCTTCTCGGCGCGCTGCGGAAAGGTCTTGAAGGCCTTGGGTTCGTGATAGCGCACGGTGATCAGCCTGGCGCCGGCGAGCACGAAGGTGACCGGCGACATCAGGGGATCGTCGACTTCGGTCTGGGCGGGCAGGGTGGCGGTCATGAAATAGGCGCCGTCCTCGACATAGAGGCGGCTCGAAATCTCGATCTCCTCCATCTCCTCGCGCGTCGGAATGGCAACGCCGAGCCAGCTCTCGATCGTCTCTTCCTCTTCCTTTGACGGGTTGAGCAGGTCGGCCCAGACGACGTTGTCGCCGTCTTGCAAGAGATCATCGACGGCGCGCAGGCGGTCATTGTCCACGACGAAGGCCTTGATCATCGCCGGGTCTCCCTTGCTGGGGCCAAAGGGTGCGTTCAGATTGACGCGCTGTTTCGGATTGCGCGAGACGGGCACTTTCGCCGAAAGCGCCGACCGTGCGCCTGCCGCTTAGACCTGTGACGTGACAAAATCAAGACAAGGGGCGGTCCGGCGGATGGCCGCCGGCCGCTCAGAAAACTCGTCGAGAAAGCTTCGCAGGCAGCTCGCCGGGATGTTTCGGATACCCGGCCGCCGAGGCGTCAAGTGTTGAACTTGAACAGCAGGATGTCGCCGTCCTGGACGACATATTCCTTGCCCTCGTCGCGCGCCTTGCCGGCTTCCTTGGCCGCCACTTCGCCGCCCAGCGTGACAAAGTCGTTGTAGGCGATGGTCTGGGCGCGGATGAAGCCGCGCTCGAAATCGGTGTGGATGACGCCGGCCGCCTGCGGTGCCTTGTCGCCCTTATGGATGGTCCAGGCGCGCGTCTCCTTCGGCCCGACGGTGAAATAGGTGATGAGGTGCAACAGCTCGTAGCCGGCGCGGATCACCTTGTTCAGGCCGGGCTCGTCGAGGCCGAGCGAGGACAGGAATTCCATCTCTTCCTCGTCCGAGAGCTGGGCGACTTCGGCCTCGATCGCGGCCGAGATGACGACGGTGCTGGCGCCTTGCGCCGCAGCCATCTTCTCCACGGCCTTGGTGTGCTCGTTGCCGGTGGCGGCGTCGGCTTCGGCGACGTTGCAGACGTAGAGGACCGGGTGCGAGGTCAAAAGGTTGAGCCCCTGCAGGATGCGCAGGTCTTCCGCCGAAATGCCCTTGAGCAGGACGCGGGTCGGCTTGCCGGCTTGCAGCAGTTCGAGCGCTGCCTCCATCATCGGCAGCACGGTGGTCGCTTCCTTGTCCTTGCTGCCGGCGCGCTTGCGGAATTGCACGATGCGGCGCTCGAGGCTGTCGAGGTCGGCGAGCATCAGCTCGGTTTCGACCGTCTCGGCGTCGGCAACAGGGTCGATGCGGCCCTCGACATGGGTGATGTCGTCATCCTCGAAGCAGCGCAGCACATGCACGATGGCGTCGACCTCGCGAATGTTGGCGAGGAACTGGTTGCCCAGCCCTTCGCCCTTCGAGGCGCCGCGCACCAGGCCGGCAATGTCGACGAAGGAGATGCGGGTTGGGATGATCTCCTTCGACTTGCCGATCGCCGCGATCTTCTGCAGGCGCGGATCGGGCACCGCGACCTCGCCGGTGTTCGGTTCGATGGTGCAGAACGGATAGTTGGCGGCCTGCGCCGCAGCCGTCCTGGTCAACGCGTTGAAAAGCGTCGACTTGCCGACGTTGGGCAAGCCAACGATGCCGCATTTGAAACCCATTTTTGTCCGGTCCTATCGGGAAAATAGAAATTTGATCAGGGCTATGGGCGATAGGGGTGATCAACGTCAAGCCCCGTGGCGCCGATCCCGCTCAGTCCTTGCCGCCGAACAGCTTCTTCAGCATGGCGGCCATCGGGCCGGATTCCGGCAGCTTGGCGGGCATCTGTTGCGGCCGGGCCTGGCGGATGTGGCTCTGCTGCTTTGAGCCCTGCTGCTTTGGCGCCGGCTTTTCCGGTTCCGCGCCGGCCTTGCCCTGAACGGCGAGGCTGGCCTTGTTCATGAAGCCGGATTCGTCGTCCTTGGCGATCATGGCGGCATTGTCGGCGATCGCGTCGAGCAGCGGTTCGAGCCATTCGCGGTCGGCCTTGTCGAAATCGCCGAGCACATGATGCTGGACCATTTCCTTGACGCCGGGATGGCCGACGCCGATGCGCACGCGGCGATAGGCGTTGCCGACATGGCCGTCGATCGAGCGGATGCCGTTGTGGCCGCCAGCGCCGCCGCCGGTCTTGATGCGCAGCTTGCCTTCGGCGAGGTCGATCTCGTCATAGAAGACGGTGAGCGCGGAAAGCTCGAGCTTGTAGAAGCGCAGCGCTTCGCCGACCGATTGGCCGGACAGGTTCATGAAGGTCTGCGGCTTGATCAGGACGATTTTTTCGCCGCCAAGCGTGCCTTCTGAAATCAGGCCCTGGAATTTCTTGGACCAGGGCGAAAAGGAATGGCGGCGGGCAATTGCGTCCGCCGCCATGAAACCGACATTGTGCCTGTTATTGGCATATTTCGCGCCCGGATTGCCGAGGCCTGCAAAGACAAGCATCGTCTGCTCCGGGCGGGAAAGAGTTACTTCTCTTCGGCGGCAGGAGCCGCTTCAGGTGCAGCCACTTCAGCCGTCTCTTCCGTCTCCGGCTTCATCGCCGACGAACCGGCAATGGTCGCGATGGTGAAGTCGCGGTCGGAGATCACAGGCTTCACACCAGCCGGCAGCGTAACCGCCGAGATGTGGATCGAGTCGCCAATGTTGGCGCCGGTGAGATCGACGGTGATGAATTCCGGGATCGCATTGGCCGGGCAGTGGAACTCGACTTCGTGACGCACGATGTTGAGCACGCCGCCGCGCTTGATGCCGGGCGACTTGTCCTCGTTGATGAAGTGGACAGGCACGTCGACATTGACCTGGGTGTCCTTGCCGATGCGCAGGAAGTCGACATGGACAGGGAAATCCTTGACCGGGTCGAGCTGGAAGTCCTTCGGCAGGACCTGGATCTTCTTGCCGTCGACATCGATCGTGGCGATCGTGGTCAGAAACCCGCCGCCGTGGATCTTGTAGTAGATGTCCTTGTAGGTGAGCGCGATAGCCAGGGGAGGCTGCTTGTCACCATAGATTACTGCAGGCACTTTACCGTTGCGGCGAACTGCACGGGCGGACCCCTTACCGACCTGTTCGCGTGCTTCGGCCTTGAGCTCGTAAGTGTCGTGGCTCATGGCATTTCCTTTCGGTTTGTTCTGGAGCGTTCGCGGCTGGCAACGTGCCTGGACCGTAAACGTCGAAAGCCGCCGGGTGAGGCGGCCTTCCGCCGCGTTGCCTCCAAGGGTGTCTACGCGGGTGGCGGCTCTATAGCGGAAGGCGGCCGGAGGTGCAAGCCAAAGGCATGTCCGCCGGCGCGCAGCCCAGGCGGGTGCTATCCGCGCTTTTCGATGACGGCATAGAGCACGTTGCGGTTCTCGCCAAAGAACACCTGCGCCTCGACGGTGTTGCGGTCGACGCTGGCATTGACGATGTTCCACATGTCGACCTCCGATCGCAGCAGCAACACCCAGTCCATGAACGTCTCCCGGTACCCGGCGTCGGGGGTGCCCTCGGCGTAGTTCGCAAACAGGAATGTTCCGTTCGGCTTCAACATCTGCAGGCAGGTTTTGGTAAGTTTCACGGCGACGTTGTGCTGGAGGTAGTCGTAAAGGCCGGAGGCGTAGATGAAGTCGAACTTGCCCAGTTTGTGGCCTCTCGTGAGCACGGTTCGCACCGAGCCGTCGATGGCCTCGATCGCCGTGCCCTGGAAGTCGCGCGCAATCAATCCAACGCTCTGGGGATCCTGATCGAGTGCAACCCAACGCTTGAGGCGACCTTCCGCCAAGGCGACTGAACGGTTGGCCTCCCGCAAATGGCCGGCCGCGATCGCCAGGACCTCGGTTTGTGGTCCGTTCCTGGCCGCAATCTCATCGACATATCGGGTCAAGAGATCGCGTCGTTCCCGTGCCGCGACGCACGACGGGACGTTCTGGGTATGGCTATAGAGTGCCTTGCCGACCTCCGAGGCGTTTGCCACGCTTTCTGCCACATGCGGATCGCAATAGATGTAGTCGAGCAATTGCGCGTCGCCGGAATAGCCCCTGGGCTTGGTGAAGGACCAGTGCGTCAGTGGATCTTCGAGAAAATACTTCAGGATCGGGTGGTTCTGCGCCACCGGTATCAATGCATGCCAAACGTCGGGGTGAACCTTGGAACGCAGAGCGTTGAGGTACGACAGAAGGCGACGAACGATTTCGGCGGGGTCCTTGCTTTGTTCGACCTGCTGATGTGTCGCGTGGAGAATGAGCGCCAGCTCCGCGCGAGCAGTTTCGAACGCTTCGCCATGATGCTCGAGCTTTCCTCGAGGGAGACCGCTGGCGAGCATCTCGGCAGTAATCAAGCTTTTGCCATCAAGAACGGTTTGCACGCCATCACTCCATAGTTAACAGTGAGTTAACTTATTGCGTAGAATGCTCCCTTTGCCAATGTCGATCCGGTGGCATTTTATCGGTATGATTAATTTCCCGCAAACCATGTTCGTTCGTCAGACAGCTTCCGAGCCCGATTCCGGGTTCGAGTTAACGGAAACTTGTCTTGCGCGATTGCATTTGTGTGCCCGGCGTCGCAATCGCCGTCGCGTCTCAAGGAGCCGGCCCGCGTGGGGGCAGAAGCTGGAAATGGGTTCAGAATACAAAATCCCTTTCAAACGGGGTCTGTGATGAACGAACACCTGTCATCCGCATTGGCTGATACGGCTCATGCGGAACCGTATGAACCGCGCGACGAACCAGGGACCGACGAGCTTCGCACCCTTTACCGGACGGAAGCCCAGGCGACGCGAAGAGGGGAAGCCAGGCCAGGGCTTTGGATCGCCGTTCTCATCTATCTGTTGTTTTCGGTAACGGATCTGCTGCTGATTCCAGATGTGGCCGTCTATACGATCACGGCGCGCTTTGCGGTCGGACTGACCGCGCTTTTGACCCTGGAAGTACAGCTTCGCCGAGGGGTTGCAACGGAATGGCTTGACATGACTTGCGCCGGGGCCATCATCTTTGGTTATGTTGGTTGGTTGTGCCCTGCGGTTATGGGGGCGGACAAGGAAAGTGTCTCTTACTATATGGTTTTCGGCACCATCTTCATGATGAGTGCCAATCTCTTCTTCACGTTCAATTTTAAAGTTTCTATCATAACCTCCGCAATAATCTTGTTTATACTATACATTGTAAACTACTTTGTACCTTCTACGCTAACGTACAAAATGGTTTTTGGAACTTTCTACGTTTCTTGTTTCACATTCACCTCATATGTGAACTGGAAACTGAATGAGGAGCGCTACAATGTCTTCCTGAACGCCTTGGAAGCCAGGATTCAGCACAGTGAGGCGACCGAACGGGGCAAGGCCCTGCTGAGACTGTCGCGGACCGATCCGCTAACCGGTCTGGAGAACCGGCGGGCGATCGACGAGAAGCTGCGGGATTACTGGAGTGACTGGCAAAAGGTTGGCACCAGTTTCGGCGCGATCCTCATCGACGTGGACTTCTTCAAAAAGTTCAACGACTGCTACGGCCATCAGGAAGGCGACCGTTGCCTGATTCATGTCGCCAATGCCCTTAGCGACATGATCAAGCAGTACAATGGCTCCATCGGTCGCTACGGCGGTGAAGAGTTCATTGTCCTGGCCCGCATGGAGAAAAAAGAGCAGATCCTGGAGATCGCGGAAGCCATTTGCAGCGCGGTGGAGAACCTTGCGCTTACCCATGAGCTGCGGCGCGACGGGGTCTCGATCGTGACGGTGAGCGTTGGCGCTGCATTCACCAGGACGCAAACCGGCGCCAAGCTGGAGAAGATCATCCACGAGGCCGATCGCGCGCTCTATCTGGCAAAAGCCGGTGGTCGAAACTGTGCCCGGCTGTTCGATCCAACCGATCCGCAAAGCAGCGATGAGAGCGAGAACATCGCGGCTTTGCTGAAGATCGCGATCGGCCAGAATCTCGTTTCACTCGTTTATCAACCTATCCAGGATGTCGCATCGGACCGGGTTGAAGCCGTAGAGGCTCTGATGCGCCTCAAAATGCTGGACGGCACATCGGTTCCGCCGAGCCTGTTCATTCCCGTCGCGGAACGGACCGGCGCTATCCTGGAACTCGGGCGCTGGGCCATAAGAACAGTGTGCGCCGAGCTTCTGGCGGACGATCACGTCCGTGTCGTCAGTGTCAACGTCTCTCCAATCCAGCTCAAGACACCTGGCTTTGCAACGTCCGTCGCGACCATTCTGGGCGAGACCGGCGTCGCCGGCAACAGGCTGGCCTTCGAAATCACCGAAGGGCTGGAGATGGAGATGCATTCGGACATCCTTCGCTGCATCAGCGACCTGAAGCTGCTGGGGATCAAGATATGGCTTGATGACTTCGGGACGGGCTTCGCTGGCCTTTCGTGGCTTCGTCTGATCGATTTCGATACGGTGAAGATCGACCGATCGTTCCTGCACGACTGCAGCGCCCCGAATGGCAAGGCAATGCTCCAGGACATCATTACGCTGGTTCGAAATCGCGGCCACAAAATCCTGGTCGAAGGAGTGGAAACCGACGAACAGATGGCCCTCATGCGCGAATTCGGCATAGACAAGGTCCAGGGCTTTCATGTCGGCCGTCCCGCTCCCGCCGCTAGTTTCCAGGCAAAGCGGACCATGCGCAAACGGTCATTTGCCGTGCTTAAGTCGGCATGATAGCGGCCTCTTTTCGACGTTTTGGCTCAGCGCCGTCAGAAGCCATGCTGATGGCAATCAACCCATGAGAGGGCCGAGCGGCTACGCAGGGGCTGTGCGGCTACCGGTCGCCGGTCAACGCGTCGCGTAGCGCCTGGATCTGCCTGTTCAAGGCATCAAGCTCAGCCAGCGTCATGCCTGAGCGCTCGATCAGGGTCTCGTTCAGACAGTTGCACTGGACAAGCAACGCGCGCCCGGCGGGGGTCAGGTCGACCTGCACCTGGCGTTCGTCGGTCTGGCTGCGCCGGCGGGTCACCAGCCCAGCCTGCTCCATGCGCTTCACCAGCGGCGTGACGGTGCTCGATTCCAGCGCGAGCCTGTGGGCGATGGTGCCGACTGACATGCCGTCGGCCTCTGCAAGCGCGTTCAGCACGAGATACTGCGGATAGGTAATCCCCATCTCGTCCAGCATCGGCTTGTAGGTGCGGTTGATCGCCATGCTGGTGGCGTAGAGCGTGAAACAGAGCTGATTGTCCAACGGGAGAGGCACGACGCATTCCTTTGCCGATTAATAGCGGATTATGTACCACGAAAAATGATATCGCGATATATATTTTTTGTAGACAGAGGGTTTGAACTGCGCTAAGTTTATTGTTATCGCGATATTGATTGTCGCGAGAACAATAATGGAGATTTGAGATGACCAAGCTCGGAAGCAGCACGATCACCACCAAGGACGGCACCGAGATTTTCTACAAGGACTGGGGGACCGGGCAGCCTGTTGTCTTCCATCATGGCTGGCCATTGAGCAGCGACGACTGGGACGCGCAGATGCTGTTTTTCCTGTCACAAGGCTACCGCGTCATTGCCCATGATCGGCGCGGACACGGCCGCTCGACCCAGACCGATATCGGCAACGAGATGGACACCTACGCCGCCGATGTCGCGGAACTCGCCGCCCATCTGGACCTCAGGAACGCCATCCATGTCGGTCATTCGACCGGCGGCGGTGAGGTGGCGCGCTATGTCGCCCAATACGGCTCAGGTGGCCGTGTTGCCAAGGCGGTGCTGATCGGCGCGGTGCCGCCGATCATGCTCAGGACCGCGGCCAATCCCGGCGGCTTGCCGATCGAGGTTTTCGATGGCTTCCGCTCTGGCGTGGCGGCCAACCGTGCCCAGCTTTACAGGGATGTCCCTGCCGGCCCGTTCTACGGGTTCAATCGTCCCGGCGCTGCAGTGTCGGAAGGCGTCATCGACAATTGGTGGCGCCAGGGCATGATGGGCGGCACCAAGGCGCATTATGACTGTATCAAGGCCTTCTCGGAAACCGACTTCACCGAGGATCTGAAGGCGATCGACGTGCCGGTGCTGGTCATGCATGGCGACGACGACCAGATCGTTCCGATCGCCGACTCGGCGCTACTATCGGTCAAGCTGCTCAAGAAGGGCGAACTCAAGGTCTACAAGGGTTTCCCGCATGGCATGGCGACGACCCATGCCAACGTCATCAATGCCGACCTGCTGGCCTTCTTCAAGGCGTAAGGCTGTCAGTCAGATACACAAAGCACCCGCCATCTGGCGGGTGTCCGCCATCTGGCGGGTGTTTTTGTGTCAGGCTGTGCCGATTTCAGGCGATGCTCATGCCGCCGTCGATCAGCATTTCCGCACCGACCATGAAAGGGCATTCGTCCGAGGCCAGAAACACCACCGCATTGGCAATTTCCTCGGCGGTTCCGAAACGGCCTGCAGGCACCAGGCCGACCACCGCTTTCGCGCGGGCCTTCGCCGCTGCCGGATCCAGCCCAAGTTTGTCGTTGAGTGGCGTGTCGATCGGGCCTGGGCTGATCACATTGGCGCGGATGCCGCGCCCTATAAGCTCGCCCGAGAGCGTTCGCGCCAGGGAAATCATGCCGGCCTTGGCCAGCGAATAGACGTGCGTTCCTGCCATTCCCATATGCGCGTTGACCGAGCCGCTGAGGATGATCGACGACGGGTTCGAAAACAGTGGAACGAGCGCCTTGACCAGGAAGTACGGACCCTTGAGGTCGACATCGATGCTCCTGTCGAACGCCGCCTCGGTCCAGTCGCCAAGCGGACGCAGATCGGCGATGCCGGCGTTGAGGAAGAGAGCGTCGAGCTTGCCGAAGGTTTCCTCGATCCGCCGCGCGATGTCATTCTGGGCTGCTGCATCTCCGGCGTCGGCGGCGATGACGAGCACGTCGCTGCCGAGCATGGTGCGCGCCTCCTCGAGACGGCTCGCATTGGTGCCGGTGATGGCGACGCGGGCGCCTTCCTCGATGAAACGACGCGCAGTCACCAAGCCGATGCCGCTGGTGCCGCCGGTGATCAACGCGACCTTACCTTTAAGTCTGGACATGACGGATTGCCTTTCTCAGTCGGAACTCTGCGTATCAATCGGTCGCACTGAGCCCGGTAGCTTGTGTTCAACTTGAGGGCGTTCGCTGATCCGGCTCTGCGGTCTGAGCCATTTCTCGCGCGTGTTTCAAACACTAACAAGCTTTTCACCCGGCGTGTGGTGAAGAATCACTGAGGGCGTGGCGGCCGCCACGCCCTCATGTCAAATCGCGAAGATCGGCTGATTTTTAACCGGTCGCGGCCTGTGCCTTCCTGGCTTCCTTCATGTTCGGCAGAAACACGGTGAGCAGGCCGAGCAGCGGCAGATACGAGCAGATCTGGAAGACATAGTCGATGCCCTTGATGTCGGCGACGACGCCGAGCACGGCGGCGGCGATGCCGCCCACGCCGAAGGCGAAGCCGAAGAAGATCCCGGCGATCATGCCGACGCGTCCCGGCACCAATTCCTGCGCGAAGACGACGATGTTGGAGAAGGCCGACGACAGGATCAGGCCGATCAGCACCGTCAGGATCATCGTCCATTCCATATTGGCGTAGGGCAGGGCCAGCGTGAAGGGAAGCACGCCGACGATGGAGAACCAGATCATCGCCTTCTGTCCATAGCGGTCGCCGAACGGGCCGCCGAGCAGGATGCCCAGCGCCGAGGCGCCGAGGAACAGGAACAGCATGACTTGGCTCATCTGAACCGAAACCCCGAACTTATGCATGGAGTAGAAGGTGTAGTAGCTGGCAAGGCTGGCGATATAGGCGTTCTTGGTCAACACCAGCAGCGTCAGCACCGCCAATGCCCACATCACCTTGCGGCGCGGGAAGGGCGAGACGAAGCTTACCGTCTTGCGGTTGCCCTGTGCGGCGCGCAGCCGGCTGTACCAGCCGCCGACCTGCCACAAAACGATGATGCCGATCAGCGAGCCGACGGCGAACCATGAGATGCTGGTCTGGCCGAAAGGCACGACGATGAAGGCCGCCAGCAGCGGCCCCATGGACTGGCCGAAATTGCCGCCGACCTGGAACAGCGATTGCGCCAGGCCGAAGCGGCCGCCAGAGGCGAAGCGGGCGATGCGCGAGGATTCCGGGTGGAAGATCGCCGAGCCGATGCCGATCAGCGAGGCGCCGATCAAGAGCAGCGAATAATGCCCGGCATAGGCGAGCACGACCAGGCCTATCAGCGACGACGCCATGCCGTAGGGCAGCGAGTAAGGCATCGGCCGCTTGTCGGTGATCATGCCGATCACCGGCTGCAGCAGCGATGCGGTCACCTGGAAGGTGAAGGTCAGAAGGCCGATCTGCCAGAAATCGAGGCCGTAATTCTCTTTCAGCAAGGGATAGATGGCCGATAGCAGCGACTGCATGATGTCGTTGATGCCGTGGCAGAAGCTCACCGCCAGGATGACGGTGAAGGCCGTCGCCTGGGCTGAAGCGTGACTGGCGCTCGCCGGTGGGGCGACGCTGGCGGCTGTCGTATCGGTCAAGGTAACGCTCCGTGGTCTTTTTGGCGGGCAGGCCCGCAGGACTAACTGGCGGGCGCTGCTGAAGGCCGCCTAAGGGACGGTTGCCTTATAAGCTGCTTGCGGGGTGACTTCTTTCGTGGTTTGGTCCAATAGTTTCGCAAGTGGGCCATACAAGATGCCGCACGGCAGAGAAGTCTTTCACGCCGGCAATGCCGATTTCGAGCAGTTGCACGAGCGCCGCTGGCAGTGGCTGGAGCAAGTGGCCGGGCCGGCGGTGGCGCTGCCGACGGAATATCCAGATGGCTACCGTGTGCCGCAACACCGCCACAGCCGCAGCCAGTTGCTGCATGCGCTGGTCGGGGTGGTGCTGGTGACGACGCGCTACGGCCGCTGGATGGTGCCGCCCGACCATGCGATGTGGATTCCAGCCGGCACCGAGCATTCAGTCGAAATGCTGGGCGATGTGTCGATGCGCTCGGTCTATGTCATGCCGCAGGCGATCCCCGGGCTGCCCGAAGGCTTGCGCGTGGTCGGCGTCACCGACCTGATGCACAGCCTGATCGTGGAATCGGAGAAGCTGCCGCAAGGCGGCGAACTGGAAGGGCGCGGCGGGCTGATCATGAACCTGCTGCTGCATGAAATCCCGACCCTGCCGGAACGGCCGCTCGGGCTGCCGTTTCCGTCCGATCCCAGGCTGTCGGCGCTGTGCCGGCGTTTTGTCGCCGCACCGTCGCCGCACGCGACGATCGACGAGTGGGCCGATGCCGCCGGCATGAGCCGCCGCTCCTTCACCCGCGCCTTCCAGCGCCAGACCGGCCTGTCGCTGTCGACATGGCGCCAGCAGGCCTGCCTGTTCGCGGCGCTGCCCAGGCTCGCCGACGGCGAGCCGATCACCAGGGTGGCGCTCGATCTCGGCTATGACAGCGTGCCGGCCTTCATCACCATGTTCAAGCGCATGCTGGGCGCGTCGCCGCGTGGCTATATGCGCGGCGCACGCGAAAGCGTCGAAGTCGCCCGTCGCCTGATCGGTCCGATTCTGTTGGAAAGCCCTGCGCCGTAACGGCAGGCCAGTCTAAAGCGTGTCGCGTCTGAATGGATTCGGACGACCCGCTTTAGGTCTTTGTTTTGATGCATGTCGTTCTCCCAAAACCGAGGTCACTTTTGGGCGACATGCATTAGTCGAAGAGACTGGACACCGATTCTTCGGTCGCCGTGCGTGAGATGGCTTCGCCCATCAGGTCGGCGATCGAGATGACGCGGATGTTCGGCGCGTCGAGCACGCCCTGGGTCGGCTGGATGGAATCGGTGATCACCAGCTCCTGCAACTTCGAGCCGCTGATGCGGGCAACCGCACCGCCCGATAGCACGCCGTGGGTGATGTAGGCGGTGACGCTGGTGGCGCCGTTGGCCAGCAGCGCATCGGCGGCATTGCATAGCGTGCCGCCGGAATCGACGATGTCGTCGATCAGCAGGCAATCCTTGCCGGCGACCGCGCCGATGATGTTCATGACTTCCGATTCACCGGGACGCTCACGGCGCTTGTCGACAATGGCGAGTTGCGCGTCGAAGCGTTTGGCCAGCGCACGGGCGCGGACCACGCCGCCGATGTCGGGCGACACCACCACGACATTGCCGAGCTGTTTGTATTTGGCCTTCACGTCGCGGGCCATGACCGGCACCGAGAACAGATTGTCGGTCGGGATGTCGAAAAAGCCCTGGATCTGGCCGGCATGCAGGTCGAGCGTCAGAACGCGGTCGACGCCGGCGCGGGTGATCATGTTGGCGACCAGCTTGGCCGAGATCGGTGTGCGGCCAGAGGCGCGGCGGTCCTGCCTGGCGTAGCCGAAATAGGGAATCACCGCCGTGATGCGCTTGGCCGACGAGCGCATGAAGGCATCGATCATGATGAGCAGTTCCATCAGGTGATCGTTGGTCGGGAACGAGGTCGACTGCAGGATGAAGACATCCTCGCCGCGCACGTTTTCCTGGATTTCGACGAAGATTTCCTGATCGGCGAAGCGCCTGACACTGGCCTTGCCCAGCGGGACGTTGAGGTACCGGGCGACCGCTTCGGCCAGCACCCTGTTGGAATTGCCCGCGAAGAGTTTCATGCACGGTTCCTGGTGGAGGATGGAAAGACCTGACGGACTCGCCTGCGCCCTTTAACCGGGCTTTTAGCGGCCCGCGCCGGTATTGCAAGCGCCGAGATCGGGAATCCGCCGGCTAAACTCAAGAAAGCTCCGCGCCATCACCGGCAGGCAACATTTCAGCCCGCCTTGCCGCCAAGCCAGGCCGCGAATTGGTCGATGGTCTGGTCGGCGATCGCCTGCATGGTTGCCGGCGAGACCCCCTTCCAGCTGTCGCCGCCCCCGCTGTCGCCGGATTTGACCGATGGCGCCTTCTGCTGGCCGTTGATGCGGTGCAGGCGGTTGCCGGCGGGGTCGTAGACGTCCCAGACATAGATGACGGTGGTGTCCGTGCCTTCCGACATCGTCGAGAAATAGCCCTTCAGCACATGGGTCGCGGTCTGATCGGCGCTGCCGGCGAGCGTGATGCCGCGCTGCCTGGCGCGCGTCTGCAGCTCCGCTGTCAGCGGTGTCGCGGCTTCCACCGAAGCGCCGACGATCGGCGCGATCTGCAGGCGGGTCTTCGACAGGATCGCAGCGCTTTGGGCAGATGTGAGCGATGTGGCGGCGGTTGCAAGAGCGCCCGCAGTGGTGCCGGCCGGCGCCGGAACCGTGGCTGCCGTGTTGCCTGACGTGGCGGGCTGCGTCGGTGCCGACGTCGCCGGCGGGGTGATGGCGGAAGGTTCGAGAACGTCCTTTGCGTTGGTGCAGGCGGCAAGAGCCAATGCCACAAGCAATGACACGGTCGTCACATGCGATCGTCTCATTTGCCTTCTAACTCCTTGGCGAAGAACGCCTCCCATTATGGATTCACTGTACGATCAAGTCGAGATCATGGCGGGACAGCGGCTTGGGCTGGGATTCGGTGGTCAGGTAGGTGCGGCCAAGCGTCATCGCCGTCTCGGTGTCGGAATCCATGATGATCATGTGGGCGAACAGCGTCATGTTGGGCGCGATCGGTTCGGGGTTGCCCTGGTAGAACATCGGCATGTCCATCCAGGACGGTGTGAAGCGGGCGCCGACCGAGTAGCCGCAGGCGTTCAGCCGGTGCTTGGTCAGGCCGTGCGCCTCCATGGTGCGGGCATGCGCATCGAACACGTCGCCGAAGCTGTTGCCCGGCGCCATTGCCTTTTCGACGGCCAGAAGTGCTGCGCGCGCCGCGTCGAACAGCTCCTGATGGCGCTTCGACACCTTGCCGGTCAGCACCGTGCGCATCATCGGTGCGTGGTAGTGGTTGAAGACGCCTGCCCATTCGAGCGTCAGCTGGTCGTTCTTGGTGAGCTTGCGGCGGCCGGCCTTGTAGCGGCATAGCAGCGCGTCAACGCCGGAGCCGATGATGAACTCGTTGGCCGGATAGTCGCCGCCGCCGGCAAAGACCGCACCTTGCATGGCGGCCAGGATCAGCGCTTCGTCGCCGCCCTGCTTGATCAGCGGCAGGGCCGCATCGAGCGCATCGTCGGAGAGATTGGCGGCCTTCTCGGCCTTGACGATTTCGGCAGGGCTCTTGAACAGGCGCAGCCGGCCGACAATGCCGGACGCATCGGCGATCTGGCCGAAGGTCTGCAACTGTTCGTCAAGCCGGCGGCCATTGAAGGCGGTCAGGCCGTGGGTGTCGTATTCGACACCGATGCGGGCGCCGAGCAGGTCAAGCTCGTTGAGCAGATTGCGCAGGTCGACCGCCGGATTGGCACCGTTGCGGTCGGTCCACAGGACGATGTTGTCGATGATCGAGGTCTGGCGCGCCTGGCGCAGATCGGCCGAGCGGGTAAGCAACACCATCGAACCGTCGGCCTTCACCACCAGGCACTGGAAGAAGCAGAAGCCGAACGTGTCGTAGCCGGTCAGCCAGTACATGCTTTCCTGCGCGAACAGCAGGATGGCGTCGAGCTTCTTCTCGGCCATCTCGATCATCAGCCGGTCGCGCCGCGCGTCAAATTCCGATCGTTCAAAATGCAGCGCCATTATTCTCTCTCCAAAACGATTGCCGAAATCTGCCGGCCGTAGTCGGGCTCCTTGCGGTGCGTGGTGCGCCGGTAGGAGTAAAACAGATCTTCCTCGGCATAGGTGCAGCGGCCGAGGCCCTCGGCCGTCACGCCGGCCTTGGCCAGCCGGTCGATCGTGTAGCGGTTGAGGTCGAACATCGCATGGCCGGCATCGGTGGATGGCGCGAAATAGCCGATGTTTTCAGCGTCGGCCTCGACGAAGCGGGCGACGAATTCCGGGCCGACCTCATAGTTTTCCGGGCCGATCGAGGGGCCGAGCACGGCGACGATGTTTTCGCGCCGGGCACCAAGACTTTCCATGGCGAGGATGGTGTTTTCGAGCACACCGGTGAACGCGCCTTTCCAGCCGGCATGCGCGGCGCCGATGATGCGCGCCTCAGCGTCCGCGAACAGCACCGGACCGCAATCGGCGGTCGAGGCGCCGATGGCGACGCCCGGCCGGTCGGTGACGATGGCGTCGGCCTTGGGCCGCTCGCCGGCAAAGGGTTCGCTGACGATGACGACGTCGGGCGAATGAATCTGCCAGGCGGTCAACAAATGGCTCGCCGGCACGCCCATCCAGGCGGCTACGCGGGCGCGGTTCTCGGCCACCAGTGCCTGGTCGTCGTCCGATCCGGTGCCGATGTTGAGGCCCTGATAGATGCCGCCGGAGACACCGCCGATGCGGGTGAAATAGCCGTGGCGGATACCTTGTGCCTGCGCCTTGTCCAGCAGCGGCGACCGAATGGGATCCGGTTTGGTCTGATTCGACATGCAGGCGTTGTTGTCCGTGTGGGCGGTTTCGTCAAGAAAAAGTCCGGGTGCAAAATGCAGGCGGCCGGTGGCGCCGTGCTTTTGCCGGACGGGAGATTGGGAGGGGCGGCGGTGAAAAGTCAATCCGCCGTGGCAAATGGCGTCGTTGCAAAGAGTGGGGCGGCCACGCCGCGTGGCAGCACGGCAAGCACCTTGAACAGATCGCCCATGGCTTGCGGCCCGGCGAGGCGCTCGACATCGTCAGCGATCTTGTCGCGTGCCGCCCGGTCGGCATCCGCGCCGAGCCGGCCGGCGCGTTCGAGAATGCCCATGCCGAGCAGAAAGTCGCCCTGCGTTGACAGATGGGCGTCGAGGCCATGCGCGCGCACGATCGCGGCAAGGGCGGCGAAATCGACATGGGTGGTGAGGTCGGCCTCGCCGGGATTGGCCAGCACATCTTCGTGATTGTGGCCGCGCAAGGCCTGCAGCGTGTCGCCGATACCCGGCTGGAGATGGCCATAATCGAGAAACAGGCCGGCGCCGCCATCCTTGGATATGCGCTCGGCGATGGCTGCCATCAGCGCGGTGCGGGCTGGCGCGACCTCGACGATCGCACCCTGCGGCGCCTCAGTGGCAGCGGCGGGCAGCAGCGTCGAGTCGACAGAACCGGCACCGGCGAAGAAGCAAAGGTCATCGGCGTCGTCGAGGCCAACCATGCGTTCGCGCCAGCCGGCGCCGGCGCGGACGAACTGGCGGACGGGTACGGCGTCGAAGAGTTCGTTGCCGACGATGAACAGCGGCTGCCGCGGCAAGGCCTCGATGGTTTCGTGCCAACGAACCGCGAAAGGTGTGACGCCAAGCGTCTGTTGCTGGACCTCTGTCAGGCGCGGGCTGGTCTCGATCATGGCGAAGGTAGCGCCGTTGGCCAGATCAGGATCAAGCCGCGACAGCGTGCGCAGCATGTCCTTCATCAGCGTGCCGCGACCGGGGCCGATCTCGGCGATGGTAACCGGCAGCGGCCGGCCGCTCGCCAGCCAGGCCTGGTAGAGCCAGACGGCGACCAGTTCGCCGAACATCTGGCTGATCTCGGGCGCCGTGATGAAGTCGCCGGCCGCACCAAAGGGTTCGCGTGTCGTGTAATAACCGTCCGCCGGGTCGAACAGGCATAGCGCCATGTATTCGTTGACGGGAAGCGGTCCCAATGCCTCGATCAGGTCGACGATGCGGGTTTTCAGCCGTGTCATGCCGGCTGCGGCTGTGCCACCGGCTTGGCGGTCAGCATCGCCCAGATACCGGCCAGCACCATCGGGGTAGAAAGGATCATGCCCATGGTCAGCCAGTTGGTACCGAGGAGATAGCCGAGCTGCTGATCGGGCTCGCGGAAGAACTCGACGAAGATGCGCGACAGGCCATAGCCGCAGATGAAGGCGCCGCCGACGAAGCGCGGCGTCTTCAGCTTGAGGCGCGAATGGGTGAGGATGCGCAGCACGAGGAACAGCACCACGCCCTCGAGCAGCGCCTCATAGAGCTGGCTCGGATGACGGGCAAACGGCCCGCCATTTGGGAATTCGAACGCCCACGGCACGTCGGTTGGCCGCCCCCACAGCTCGGAATTGATGAAATTGGCGACGCGCACCAGGCCAAGGCCGACCGGCACGCCGGCCGCCACGACATCGAACAGCGACCAGGGGCGGATGCCGCGCTTGATGGAAAACAACGTCATGGCCAGGATGACGCCGAGCAGGCCACCATGGAATGACATGCCGCCCTGCCAGACCGCGAAGATGTCGAGCGGGTGCGCGATGTAGCGCGGCAGATCGTAGAACAGCACATAGCCGGTGCGGCCTCCCAGCACGACGCCGATGGCCGCCCAGACGATGAAATCGTCGAGATCCTCCGGCTTCATCGGCAGGACGCCGTTCGGCCACAGCCTTGCATTGGCGGCGAGCCGCTTGGCGTACCACCAGGCGAACAGGATGCCAACGATGTAGCCGACGCCATACCAGTGCACCGCCAGCGGTCCGATCTGGATGAGGATCGGGTTGATGTTGGGGAAGGGCAAGGAGGCCAGCGGCAGCAGGAAATATTCGTTCAACGGGGGACTCTCGGTTGCGAAACGCGTTTGGGCGCGGACCATGCGGCAGGCTTTTGGCAGGGTCAAGGCAAGGTGGACGCACTCAATTGTCGGGGAACAAGATCGTTCCAAAATCCATCGCGCCGTGCAGGATGTGCATTATCTCCAGGGTGTCAGCGCTAACGCGGTAGAAAATCAGACAATTGCCATGAACGCGCCGACGAATGCCTGAGGATCGATGCCGCTCAAAGAGCGGATGCCGCTCCGGCATGGTGCGCAATTCCATGCAATCGCGGCGCAATTCCTGAATGAACGTCACCGCACGAAATGCGGTTGTGCAGCGCGATGTAGTCACCAATGGCTGCAAGGTCCGCTTCAGCCCGACGGGTGAAGACCAGCCGCCTCACTTGTTCTTCTCTGCCATCGCCTTGTATTTGGCTTCGAGTCTGTCCAGCACCTCGTCGCCGGGCTTCACCCGGCCGGCGTCGGCATCTGCAATGCCTTCTGCGAGGGCTGCGTCGAGGGCCGCAAGGCGCTTTTCCCGCTCTTCGACGAGGCGAACGCCTTCGCGTAGCACTTCGCTCTTCGAATTATAGCGACCGGTGCTGACAAGCTGATTGACGATATCCTCAAGACGGGTACCCAAGTCTGCGCTAATGGCCATGACGGTGCTCCTGCAAACTGCTCCCAGACAATAATAGTTATTGATCAGATTTGCCAGTGTTTTGGACAAGGGCGGGGCCGACTTGATGCCGCAGCAGCCTTAACGTTCTTGCATTCGACGCGCGGCACCACTACGTCATTTCGATCAAGCGAGGATTTGCCATGTCGACCGGACCGAACCGCATTCTCGATGAATTCGCCAAGCTGATGACCGACGCCGCCGGCGCCGCGCAGGGCGTGCGCCGTGAGGTGGAGACGGCCTTCAAGGGGCAGGCCGAACGCATTCTCAACACCATGGACGTGGTGCAGCGCGAAGAGTTCGAAGCCGCCCGCGAGATGGCCGCCAAGGCTCGGGAAGAAAACACCCGCCTTGCCGAGCGTATCGAGGCGCTCGAGGCGAAGCTTGCCGAACTGGCTGGTGACGCCGCACCAGCGGCGCCGACCAAGCCCCGCGCAAAAAAATAATCGTTAAACTTTTCCACATAGCCCGATCCTGAAAAGCGCTTTGCCGTGAATCGCTTAACGGCATTGCATGAATCTTTGTGATAGCGGCTTTCCACATGCGAATGACGCAGTGCGAAAAATTGGGCTGTTCACGCGACTCCCGATCAATAGACTGAATTTGTTGCATGATTCGGAGAAGGGTCATGCGGCCGGGCGGTGGGGTCCGGTCTGGGGTCTTTGCGTCGAGAAGCAGTCTTTTGCGCGAAGAAAGTCCTGGCCGTCCGAGTTCTAGACAAGATTGTTCGTTGTGTGTGCCCTCTCGCGGAGCGTGTGGCGGCGCTCGTACAGAACGACAGGAAGCATTCCATGGAACTTCTCGAACTCGAATTCTCCCGCGAAATCCATCCGGTGGATGTTATCGAGCAGGTGGCCCACAACAACGACTGGTCCTTTGAGCGGGCCGGCGACGACGAGATTTCGATCTCGGTTGCCGGAAGCTGGACCGACTATCACGTCTCCTTCTCGTGGATGGAGGATTTCGAGGCGCTGCACCTGGCCTGCGCCTTCGACATCAAGGTGCCGGAGACCCGCGCGCTGGAAGTGATGCGGCTCTTGTCGCTCATCAACGAGCAGATGCTGTTCGGCCATTTCGACCTCTGGGAGCAGGAGGGTGCGATCATGTTCCGCCAGTCGCTGCTCTTGGCCGGCGGGGTCGAGCCGTCGAGCCAGCAGGTCGAAGTCCTGCTGTCGTCGGCGCTGGAAGCCTGCGAATGCTATTTCCAGGCGTTTCAGTTCGTCGTCTGGTCGGGAACCTCGGCCAAGGACGCGCTGGCCGGCGTGCTGTTCGAGACCTACGGCAACGCCTGAGTCCCCATAAGGCAGACAAGACCAAGATGAGTTCGAGCAGCGAGCGTAAGCCAGAGATCAGTTTTGCCGACTTCGATCGTGTCGACATCCGCGCCGGCACGATCGTCGAGGCCGAGCCGTTTCCGCAGGCGCGCAAGCCGGCGTTCAAGCTGAAGATCGATTTCGGCGCCGGCATCGGCATCAAGAAATCGTCGGCGCAGATCACGAAATACTATGCGCCGGAGACGCTGATCGGCCGGCAGGTGTTCGCGGTGGTCAATTTCCCGCCGCGCCAGATCGGCCCGTTCATGTCGGAAGTGCTGACGCTCGGCTTTCCCGATGAGGAGGGCGCCGTGGTGCTCGGTGCCATCGAGCGCAAGGTGCCGGACGGCGGCAGGTTGTTTTAGGCTGCCAGCTTCCGCGTCGTTCCCAGCGCTTCCTCGACCGTGTCGAGGAACATTTCCGCGCAGGCGTTCCAGCTGTAGCGCATGGCGCGTTCGCGTGCCTGCGCGCGGTCGACGTTGAGCGCAGCGAGCGAGGCCTCGCGCAGATCGTTGGAAACTGCGCCGCCAAAACCGTCGCCGACGATGTCGATCGGCCCGGTCACCGGATAGGCGGCGACCGGCGTGCCGCTGGCCAGCGCCTCGATGATGACATTGCCGAAGGTGTCGGTGCGGCTCGGGAAGACGAAGACGTCGGCCGAGGCGTAGATCTCAGCCAGTTCGTCATTGGGGCGATGGCCGAGGAAATGCGCCTGCGGGTATTTCGCCTTGAGCCTGGCAAGCTCGGGGCCTTCGCCCACGATCACCTTGCTGCCCGGCAGGTCGAGGTCGAGGAAGGCGGAGAGGTTCTTTTCGATGGCGACGCGGCCGACGCAGAGGAAGACCGGGCCGGGGAAGCCGAGATCCTTCTTCTTGTCCGGGCGGAAATGATCGGTGTCGACGCCGCGCGTCCATGGCCGCAGCTTGGTGAAGCCGCGCGCCGCAAGATCGTCGGCGAGCGACTGGGTGGCGACCAGCGTGCCCTGGCCGGAATTGTGAAAATCGCGCAGCCAGCGATAGGCCCAGCTTTCCGGCACCGGCAGGCGGGCGCTGAGATATTCGGGAAAGCGCGTGTGATAGCTGGTGGTGAACGGCCGGCCGGCATTGCGGCAATAGCGCCGCGCCATGATGCCGAGCGGACCCTCGGTGACGATGTGGATGTGGTCTGCCTTGCCGGCTTCTATCAGGCGAGCGACATGGCCGGGCGTGGTCAGCGCCAGCCTTATGTCGGGATAGGTCGGCAGGGGCAGGGTGCGAAAGATGTTGGGCGTCAAAAAATCCACCGCGACATCGAAGGATTTCAGCGTTTCGGTGAGCCGCTCCAGCGTGTGGACGACGCCGTTGACCTGCGGGCGCCAGGCGTCGGTGACCATCAGTATGCGCATGGCGGCCCTTTGCAGGAAAGGTCGGCGGTTGCCTTGAGACGATGGCGGAACGGCGACCAGCCCGCTGCCCGCGCTTCGCTCCAGCGCACCCGGGCGGGCACGGGATCGAAGTGAGGCGGCAAGGCCGAATCAATTGAGGTCGCGCGCTTCATGCGCGCTCTTGACCATGGTTTCATGACGGGCCGATGAAGCCCGTCCTGCGCCGACTATGCAGGAACCTTGATGACGGCGCGAAGCCCGCCGAGCGGGCTGTCGTCGAGGGTGATGTCGCCGCCATGGCTGCGGGCTATGTCGCGGGCAATCGACAGGCCGAGCCCGGTGCCGCTGGCATCGAGGTTGCGGGCCTCGTCGAGCCGCACGAACGGCTTGAACACGTCTTCGCGCCGGTCGGGGGGAATGCCCGGACCATCGTCGTCGATGGTGACCAGAAGCGAGCCGCGGCCATGGGTGGCGTTGACCTCCACCGTCGAGGCATAGCGGAAGGCGTTGCCGATGACGTTGGACATCAGCCGGGCGAAGGCGTTCGGCCGCACATGCACATCGGGGTCGCCGGCAAGCGTCGTCGACAGCTTGCGCTTGCGCAGCCTGGCTTCCTCGTCGAGTTTCTCGAAATAGGCCTCGAGATCGAACCGTCCGGCGTCTTCCGAAGCCTCGCCACGGGCAAAGGCGAGATAGCCTTCGAGCATCGACTGCATGTCGTCGATGTCCTGGTCGAGCGCCGCCTTGGTCTCGGCCTTGCCGCCAGAAAGCGCAAGCTGCAGCTTGAAGCGGGTGAGGATGGTTCGCAGGTCATGGCTGACACCGGTCAGCATGGCGGTGCGCTGCTCGATCTGGCGTTCGATGCGCTCGCGCATCTGCATGAAGGCAAAGCCGGCGCGGCGGACCTCCTCGGCGCCGCGCGGCCGGAAATCGCGCGGCATCGGCCTGCCCTTGCCGAAGCTTTCGGCGGCTTCGGCAAGCATCAGGATCGGCCGGATCTGGTTGCGCAGGAAGGGAATGGCGATCATCAGGAGCACCAGCGAGGTGCCGACCATCCAGATCAGGAAGATGTGGGTGTTGGAGGCATAGGCCTGGCTGCGGCGCACGAACACGCGCAGCACCTTGTTCTCAAGCTGGACGCGCACCTCGACGATGTTGGAATTGCCGACCGTGTCGATCCAGAACGGGCGGTTGATCTGGCGCGTGATCTCGGACGAAAGAACGTCGTCGAGAATCGAGAAGAAGGGTTTGGGTCCTGGCGGCGGCAAGGGGTCGGGCGGCAGCAGGTCAACCTTCAACTGCATGCGGTCCTGGGCGATGCGGATGATGCTGGTGTAGTCGGCGTCGTGCGGATAGGTCTCGATCAGGTCGATGATGGCGGCGATGTCGCGCACGGTGGCCTGCGACAGGCGCTGCGTCACGGTTGCCCAATGGCGTTCCATGAAGACGAAGGCGACGACCGATTGCAGCAGGATCATCGGCGCGATGACGATGATCAGCGAGCGGGCATAGAGCCGCTTGGGCATGTAGAGCGAGACCAAGCGCCAGAAACGGTTCCAGGCGCGCGGCACCGCCTTTAGCGTCCGCGTGGCGCGTGCGCTCAAGCCGCCATTGCCCGGCTGTTCCAGTTCCGTGGTTGCCATTCGCTCTTATCGCTTGCCCGCAGCCGTTCAGCCGGCCGCAGGCGGCATTCTATTCCACGCTGAGCCGATACCCAATACCACGTACGGTCTGCAGCCAGACCGGATTGGACGGATCGCGCTCGATCTTGCGGCGCAGCCTGTTGATCTGGACGTCGATGGTGCGCTCGCCGACTTCCGAATCGTCGCCGACAAGCTCGTGGCGGGGTATCGTCTCGCCTGCCCGCGCGGCGAAGATCGCAAGGATCTCCTGCTCGCGGTCGGTCAGCTTCAGCGCCTCGCCACCACGCTTCAATTCGCGCCTGGCGATCTGGAAGGTGTAGGGGCCGAAGACCAACTGCTCGACCTTGGGCGTGGTCGCCGGGCCACCACGGCGCAGGATGTTGTTGATGCGCAGGATCAGCTCGCGCGGATCGAAGGGTTTTGGCAGATAGTCGTCGGCGCCAGCCTCCAGCCCGCTGATGCGGCTGTCAGTCTCCGACAGCGCCGTCAGCATCAGGATCGGTACGTTCTTTTCGGCGCGCAGCGACTTGGTCAAGTCTACGCCCGTCTCGCCGGGCATCATGACGTCGAGCACCAGAAGGTCGAAGTCGAGGCCAGCAAGCTTGCGCCTGGCTTCGCCGGCATTGCCGGCGACGGTGACGCGAAAGCCGTTTTCGGTCAGATACTGCTTGAGAAGATTGCGAATGCGTGTGTCGTCGTCGACGACGAGCAGATGCGGCGCGTCGTCGTCCGGCGCGGCCGTGTGATCGACCCGTTCAGTGCTCTCCATGGCTTTTCCCTGACATTTCTGCGGATCCAACGTCGATCTGCGCCCTCAGTTCCGGATTGACCATCGCTTCGAGGAACCGTTCCACCAAGGTCCGTTCGGTTATTCCGGAATCCCCCAATGCAGCATGGATGCGGCGCGACTGTGGCCGCGCCAGCGCCAGCGCCAGCGCGCGGCCCTTGGCCGTCGGATAGAGCTCGCGCTGGCGGCGGTCGCGCGGACCTTGCAACTGCACGACATGGTCGGTGTCGATCAATTGCTTGAGCACGCGGGCCAGGCTCTGCTTGGTGATCTTCAGCACGTCGAGCAGTTCGGCGACCGTCAGGCCCGGCCTGCGGTTGACGAAATGCAGCACCCGGTGGTGGGCACGGCCGAAACCGTAATCAGCCAGGATCTGATCCGGATCGGAGGTGAAGTCACGATAGGCGAAGAAGAGTAGCTCGATGATGGCGAAGTCGATGCCGTCCTCGTCTGACATCGCGGTCCTGATCGGTTTCCCGGCTGCGTGGCTTCGATCCGTCATCATTTCTCCGTGGGAAAGAGAGATTATGTCAGTACTATTGACGTAATTTCCCTGCAATGGTAATTTTTGGCAAGCTTTTGGGCGGATTGCGAACGAAAAGGCAAGGGAAGGCGGTTTTTCCGGAACTTCCTGAGTTTGCCAGAGCGCAATTATCCGCCTACGCTCCAGCATAAAAGTCGCTTTGGGCGGCCGACACGAAACACCAACGATACAACACTATGCGGGCTGCCGCCCGCGGGAGGTTACCATGGCATCCGTTCCCTTCGACCAACTGGATGGTTTCATCTGGATGAACGGCGAATTCGTCCAATGGGGTGACGCCAAGATCCATGTGCTGACCCATGGCCTGCATTACGCCAGCGCCGTCTTCGAGGGCGAGCGCGCCTATGGCGGCGAGATCTTCAAGCTCAACGAACACACCGAGCGCCTGCATGACTCGGCGCGCCTGCTCGGCTTCAAGATTCCCTATTCGGTGGCGGAGCTCAACGACGCCTCCTCCACGCTTCTGAAGAGGCAGGGTTTCCAGGACGCCTATGTCCGGCCGATCGCCTGGCGCGGCAGCGAACAGATGGGCGTTTCGGCGCAGAACAACCGCATCAACTGCGCCATCGCCATCTGGCAATGGCCGAGCTATTTCGATCCCGCGCAGAAGCTGAAAGGCATCCGCCTCGATGTGGCGGAATGGCGCCGGCCCGACCCGCGCACCGCGCCTTCCAAGTCGAAGGCCGCCGGCCTCTACATGATCTGCACCATGTCCAAGCATGCCGCCGAGGCCAAGGGCTATGCCGACGCCATGATGCTCGACTGGCGTGGCCAGGTCGCGGAAGCGACCGGCGCCAACATCTTCTTCGTCAAGGAGGGCAAGATCCACACGCCCAAGCCCGACTGCTTCCTCGACGGTATCACCCGCCGCACGGTCATTGGCTTGGCCAAGGATCGCGGTCTGGAGGTGATCGAGCGCGCCATCCTGCCGGAAGAACTCGAGGGCTTCGAGCAATGCTTCCTGACCGGAACTGCAGCGGAAGTAACGCCGGTTTCGGAGATCGGACCTTACCGATTCGAGGTCGGTGAAATCGCCAAAAACCTAATGAATGACTATTCTGCCGCCGTTCAGCCCAAGCACGCGATCGCCGCAGAATAACGATAGTCACAGCTTTTCGAGCAAGCAGGGGCGGTTTTCGGGCCGCCCCTTTTATTTCAGCGTTTCTGCATTTGACTTTCGTCCAATTCGGCGTCTCATGATCCTGTCGGCCCGGGAGGCTGGCAGCTATGGAGGGACTAATCATATGGACATGAACACGCTTCTTCCGATCATCATACAGGTGATTGCTGGCGTCATCGGTGGTCAGGCGATCGGTGCGGCGCTCAAGACGGCGGCGATGGGTCAGCTCCCCAAAATCCTGGGCGGAGCTATTGGCGGCGTGGGCGGCGCGGCGATCCTCGGAAGCCTGCTGGGCGGCGGCGCGGTCGATCCGGCGGCTGCGGCAGCAGCAACGAGCGGTCTCGGCAGCGCGCTGAACCTCAACAACATCGTCGGCGGCGCCGGTGGCGGCGCGATCCTGACCGGCATTCTCGGCGCGGTCATGGGCGCCATGAAGAAGTAAGCGGCCATTCGGTCTTTTCAAATGGGCGGCTTCGGCCGCCCATTTCCGTTTTGGGCTACTGACTGTTCGTCTTTCGGGGGTGGACGCCCTTCGCCCGCGCCTCTACATCACCGCTGGCGTAGCGAAAGGACGATCATGGGTCAGCTTAATGCCGGCATCGTGCCGGTCACACCGTTTCAGCAGAATTGCACCATCCTGTTCGACATGGACGACAAGCACGGTGTCGTCGTCGATCCGGGCGGCGACATCGACAAGGTGCTGGCGGCGCTGAAGGACAATGCGATATCAGCCGGGGCGATCTGGATAACGCATGGCCATATCGACCATGCCGGCGGCGCCATGGAACTGAAGGAGGCGCTCGGCGTCGAGATCATCGGTCCGCATGAGGCCGACAAGTCGCTGCTCGACAATCTGGAAGCCCAGGGCAGGCGCTACGGCATCGCCGGTGCGCGCAACTGCGTGCCCGACCGGTTCCTGACCGAAGGCGAGACCGTGTCGTTCGGCGGCCATCTGTTCGAGGTGTTGCACTGCCCTGGCCACGCGCCCGGCCACGTCGTCTATTACAACCGCGCGGCGAAGTTCGCCCATGTCGGGGACGTGCTGTTTCGCGGCTCGGTCGGCCGCACCGACCTGCCGGGCGGCGACCATGCGGCGCTGATCGCTTCGATCAAGGACAAGCTCCTGCCGCTCGGCGACGACATCGGCTTCATCTGCGGCCACGGCCCCGGCGGCCGCTTCGGCGAGGAGCGGCGAACCAATCCGTTCCTGGTGTAGACGGTGCTGATATTCAGGTGAGGCCGGCCTGCAAACGGCGGCTTCCTGCGCTTCCGGTGCTCACGTACTTTAAGTACGCTCCGCTCCGGTTCTCGGAAACCACCATTTTCGGCTCGGCCTGGCCTGAATCTCAACACGTCTTGGCGCTCTTAACGACCGATCGAAATCGGGGGCTCAATAACAAAAAGCGCCGGCCTCGCGGTCAGCGCTTTTTGTTTGGGGCAGGGAAGCCCTTGGTCTTAGTTCGTCGTGCAGAAATGCTGTTCACCGTCATTACCGGTGAACGTGCCGGTACGGGAATTGAAGCTGCGGTAACGGTCCGAGCAGTATTCGTACCAGTCACGCGTCCACGGCTCGGCATAACGATCGGCGTAGACAACCCTTGGCTCCGCATAGTAGCGGCGGACCGGGGCCGGGCGCACCACTACGTCACGATCGGAGTAACCGTCATCATAGTAGCGGTCAGCGTAGGGCGGCGGCCGGTCATTGGCCAACGCGCCACCGATCAGCGCGCCGGCCGCGAGGCCGAGGACGCCGGCGGCGATCGCATCGCCATTGCCGTGATGGCCGTGATGGCGCCAGTCACGCGCGTTTGCGGCGGGCAAGGTTGCGAGCGTGGTGGCGGCCACGGCAGCGGCCAGGACGGCGGTCTTGAAAATTCGGTTCATGTCGGTCTCCTTCGTGCCGGACCGTGCAGTTTCGGGGGATCCGGTCCGGCTTTACCAAAGGCTAATATGCGACCGTGGCTGAACGGGGGCTGAACGGATTTCGACGTGTTTATTCAAAACAGACGTCAAAGATCACACGCTCTCGAGAGGCGAAACTGCCCGCCGCAGCCGGTCTGAAGCTGGCTCAGCCGACCGACAGGTTGACGGCTTTCGGACCCTTGCCGCGCTTGTCCGGCTCGGTGTCGAATGACACTTTCTGGCCATCCTCGAGACCGGGAAGACCGGACGCCTGCACGGCTGAAATATGGACGAAAACATCCTTCGCGCCATCATCGGGCGTGATGAAGCCGAAGCCCTTGGCATGGTTGAAGAATTTGACGGTGCCGGTCTGCGGCATGGGAAGCTCCTTTGTCCCATAAACTCCAGTCTCGGGCCGGCAAATGCCCGAGCGGAAATTTGTCCTTTATTTTAGCGTCATCGGCAAGAGAAAGTTTTGCGGGCACCTGAAGCGCCTCGCGACTCGCTTTAGTTCTTTGTTTTCATGCGTAACGTTCCCCCAAACCCGGGACCACTTTCGGGCGATATGCATTGGTCTGCTTTTTCGGTACGAAAAAGGCGCGACGAAGATCGCCGCGCCTTTCCAAAATTCAAATCCCTCTCCAAGCCAGGTTCAGGCATTGGAGCCTCCGTCGCGCGTCCGAAAGACGTGCGGCGTGCCGATGGCTCAGGCAGCGCGGAGGTTGACGGCCTTGGGGCCCTTGCCCATGCGGTCCGGCTCGACGTCGAAGGTGACCTTCTGACCGTCGACGAGCGTGCGCAGGCCCGAAGCCTCGATCGCGGAAATATGGACGAACACGTCCTTGGCGCCCCCATCGGGCGTGATGAAACCGAAGCCTTTGGTCGCGTTGAAGAATTTAACGGTGCCGGTCTGGGCCATTGGGGAAACTCCTTCACCCGTTCAGTCTTTGGTGGTCCTGCCCGCCGCCTGGCGCAAAGGGCAGTTCCCGGTGGTTGCTTCGGCAGTCATGCATTGGCGCATGGTCAAACCCCCCGCCGAAAACGGGGCCGTCAGAGATTCACAGTATCGGGGAAAGGTCGTCCAAAACGTTCCGCTCTCCGGGTCGCAAATGCCCGAACACGGAATTTATCGCACGGAAACGTGATGGTTGCAAGATAGCGCCGCGGGCCGCCGCACTGGCGCATCCCGACGCATGGATCGACTAACCTGAGCATCGATCGGCACGGCATAGGCTTGCTTGCCGGCCGGGTCATCGGCCAGAGCCGGGCCACGAATAGGCCAGATGTCGAGGTGGCCCAGGAAGCAGACGCCGACCACGGCCGCAGGCACCGTTTCCGGCTGAAAGGGCTGCAAACGGGGGTTGCAATTAGCAAGGGAATGGCGACGATCGGCAACCGGGGACGCGATCGTGGGAGATTATCATGAAATTTCTGGCGGCAATCTTTTCGCGACAGGGTTTTGCCATCCTGTTGCTGTCGGCAGTTCTTGCCGCCTGCACGGTCGTGGTCGATGAGGGACCAGGGCCGCGCCCGCGTCCGCCACGGCCCGAACCGCAATATTGCAGCAAGCAGTACGAGCCGGTCTGTGCCCGGCGCGGCGGCGACCGCCAGACCTTCGCCAATGCCTGCCTTGCCGACCGGGCCGGCTATCGCATCGTGCGCGACGGTCCGTGCCGCGACGGCGGTGGTAACGGCGAAGAGCAGACGTTCTGCACCCGCGAATATGCGCCGGTGTGCGCTCGTCGGCACGGCGAGATGCGTACCTTCCCCAATTCCTGCGAAGCCCGCGCCGCTGACTATCGTGTCGTTGGCGACGGGCCGTGCTGAGGGGCAGGGCGATGTCCGCAGGACATGATCAGATCGGTAAAGGCAGCGCGTGAAGATTGAAGCTCGCGCTGCTGGTCACGGTGCCGGATACGCTCCGTCGGCCGGGCCGGCGTAAAGCTCGCTGCCATTGTCGTCGCAAATGCGCAGGCGATCGGGGATTTGCGGCATGGCCAGCGTGTGGAACAGCGCGGTGGCGCCCTGCAGCGCGGCGCGCAGGTTCGGCGCTTCCAGCGACACCTTGTCGAGTGTGGCTTCGTCGGCGTCGCGCGACCGGTAGAACTCGATGACGAAGTTCAAGCGCGCCTCCGTGGCAGAGCATTGCGCGGGTCTGTTCAGTCAGTTCGCCGCCTCACGGAGGACGACGGAGAGGGCGCTTGAGGCGCGCCCTCCAGTTTGTCAGCCCTTCGATTTCGGCTTCAGGCTGCTCTCCGCCTGTTTGACCGACGAGCCGAACGGGGAGGCGGGCTTGGCCACGACCTTGTCCTTCTTCGGCTTGCGCGTTTCGCGGTTGCTTCGCTGTTGACCCTTGGACATGTCGTGCTCCTGCTGCGTGTTGGCTTGGCTTTGCGGTGGGGTCTCAGACGACCGGGCTGTCAGCAACAACCGGGTCGTTGGCAACAACCGGGGTGTCGGCCGGTTCGAGATTGTCTTCGGTGGTGACCCGCTCATGGGTCTCCTGCTCGCTGCGGATGCGGTATTGCGGCGAGCCGTCCTTGACCGGCAGCCTGCTCTTGATCTGGAACAGTTCGGCGGTCTTCTGGACGAGGCCGGTGCGGCTCTTCATGCGCACGGTCTGACCAATCGCAAACTGGTGCGCGGGCGTGTCGGTGCGCGGGCGCGCATTCTGCTGGAAACGGATCATGCTGCGTTCTCCCTGTCGCGCTTCAGCGCTGTTTCGAGTTCGGCGTAATCGATGGCGACAAGCTGGCTGGTGGGCGGGTTTTTCACTGCCCTTGCCGGCAGATGGATGAAGGTGGCGACGCGGCGCCAGGCAGCCCGCGACATGCCCTCGATCAGCTCTTCGTCGTGATCGATGTCGTAGTCGCCGGCCGGCAGCTGCCCTTCCAGTCCGCCGAGCACGAAAGGTGCAGCGAAATGCGCGATGGAGTGGGTGGTGCGGTCCGGCATTGTCCTACCTGTGCAAAGCAGCGGTCCTGAAAGCAAAAAAGCGGGGACGAGCCCCGCTTTCCTATTTCCGGCAGTCGCTGGAAATAAGCCGCTTTCGAGAGCTGCCAGTACATCCGTGGTCAGCGTTCATCGAATTCGGCCGGATCAGATCAATTGCAAATTGGCGGCCGACTCGCGGCCCTTGGTGTCACGCTCCAACTCGAACTGCAGCTTCTGGCCTTCGGCGAGGCCGGGGAAGCCGGCGCGCTCCAGCGCGCTGACATGGACGAAAACGTCCTTGCCGCCATCGGTCGGCTGAATGAAGCCGAAGCCCTTCTGGCCATTGTAGAACTTCACGGTTCCGGTGTTCATGTGGATCTTTCGAAGAATGAGACATGGCCGCGGAGCGAATATGCCGCGCGCCCGGTATCGATGATTTGGAATGAGATTGGCGGGTCGAGAACCTCTGACGCCGCCAGATGCCAATTCTGGCCCAAAGCGATCTTGCTTATATAGGCCGATGAGGCTCATTGTTCAAGAAGATTTCTGAAAACCTCTGACGAAGGCAGAAAAATAGATCCCTGTAATTATCTGGAAAACTCTGATATGGGTCGGTGGCTTTCAAAAATTGCTTAGATTTACGCTGGGACGATTTTCCCGGCACTTGCATTTTATTATTCACAGAAGGACAAAAGCCATGGTTTCCGTCAGAACCCCGAGAGGCATGACCGTAGCGATCAACCCGATCATCAAGCCAACCACCATGCACACCATTGCCGCCGGCGCGGCCGGCAAGCCGATGATCGTCAAGTCGGCACGGCTGACCATCAGAAGCGATGAGGCGGCAAGGCGAACGATCGCCGACACCGATGGCACCATGAGGCGGGCCAGACAGGTCGCCGAGACCAACCGCCTGATCTGATCCTTCGCAACCCGATGGGAAGGGCGAGATACCAAGCGAAGCCTTGAACCTGCCGCGCCGATGGCCTAGATCGCCACAGGCGGACAAAACACGGCAGGTTTCCCATCAACAGAGATCAGAGACGAGCAGCGGGTGCGGGAGCCAGATCTGGCGCTGGGGGACAGCCACCGCTGGGGCTCGACCAGCGCGTGCAGCAGGCGCTGCAGTTGCACCAGGCCGGACGTCGGCAAGAAGCCGAGGCGATCTACCGGCAGGTGCTGGCGCAAAAGGCCAATCACGCTGCCGCGGCGCATTTCCTGGGGCTGCTGCTGCACCAGACCGGTCGCAGCGCCGAGGGACTGGACCTGATCGAACAGTCGGTGCGCCTGCAGAGCGGCAACCCGGATTTTCAGAACAATCTCGGCACGGTGCTGCGCGACCTCGGTCGGGTCGCTGCCGCCGTCGACTGCTTCCGCAAGGCGGTGACGCTGCGGCCCGACCAACTGGCGGCGCGCGACAATCTTGGTTCATCGCTGAAGCAGCTCGGCCAGTTCGAGGGTGCGGAAGAGATCTATCGCGGCACGGTCGGGCGCAATCCCTTCCATGTCCGCGCCCGCATAGGACTTGCTGAAACGTTGCAGGAAGCCGGGCGGCTGGATGAGGCGCTCGCCGTCTTCCGCGAGGCGCTGACGATCCGGCCCAGGGATGCCGACCTGCTGCACGGGCTCGGTGTCGGGCTGATGGAAAAGGGCAAGCTCGATGAAGCAGCCGATCTGTTCCGGCAGGCGCTGGCCGTCGACCCCGGCATGGCGAGAGCCTGGCTGATGCTGACGCAGGTCAAGCGCCAGAAGGAGCGCGACAGCGAACTGAGCAGCATGGAGGCTCAGCATGCCAAGGCGCCGCAGGACAGCCTGTCGCGCATGCAGTTGTCTTTCGGTCTCGGCAAGGCCAATGACGATCTCAGGGATTATGGCCGGGCCTTCGATTATTTCGCCGAAGGCAATGCGATCCGTCGCAAGGGCATCGATTACGACCAGGCCAAGACGCGGGCCGAGTTCGAGGCGATGAAGGCAACCTTCGATGCCGGCTTCTTCGAGAAGCATCGGCCCAGCTCAATCAGCGACGACACGCCGATCTTCGTCGTCGGCATGCCGCGCTCGGGCACGACGCTGGTCGAGCAGATCATCGCCAGCCATCCCCAAGTCTACGGCGCCGGCGAGCTCAGCATCCTGAAGACGGCGGTCGGCAAGCAGTTTCCCTTGACCATGAAGGGCGGTTTTCCCGCAGGGATCGCCGACATGCCCGACAAGACTTTTGCCGAGGCCGGCGAAGCCTATCTCGACATGCTGCATGGCCGTTACCCCGGCTTCAAGCATGTCACCGACAAGATGCCGGGCAACTTCCTGCTGATCGGCTTCCTGCATCAGATGCTGCCCAAGGCCAAGATCGTCCATTGCGCACGCGATGCGGCGGCGACCTGCCTGTCGATCTACAAGGTGCATTTCCGCGGCGACAGCCACCGCTATGGCTACGATCTCGGCGAACTCGCCGACTTCCACAATCTCTACACCGACATGATGGCGCATTGGCACACGGTGCTGCCAGGCGTCGTACATGATGTGCGCTATGAGGATTTCGTCGCCGACCAGGAAGGCCAGACGCGGGCGCTGATCGCCCATCTCGGTCTGCCCTGGGATGATGCGGCGCTGTCCTTCCACGAGACCGACCGGCCGGTGCGCACGGCTTCCGCCGCGCAGGTGCGCCAGCCGATGTATCAGGGCTCGGTCGATCTGTGGAAGCGCTATGGCGACCGGCTCAAGCCGCTGCTGGACAAGCTAGATTAGCGTCCTGGTTACAGATTAGCCGAAGCCCTCCAACATCGTCATCCACGGGCGAAGCAGGAGCGAAGCTCCGTCACGAAGACCCGAGGGTCCACTCCGTGACCTCGACCGAAGGATGCAACGGGGCAGAATTCTTCACCGTTTTCAACGCTTTGACGTCGCGGCATGGATCCTATGGTCTGCGCCGCGTCGCTTCGCTCCTTACTCCGCCATAGGATGACGAAGCGATGGGCGCTTAGGTCAATCTCCAAGGCTTACGATTAGTCAGATAGCGTTGCGCTAACTTGCTCAAAGCTCCATGAAGGGCTGGAAGCCGCCGAAGATCATGCGCTTCATATCGAAGGGCATGGGCCCCCAATCGGGTGTCAAGCGCGGGTCTGCCATCACCTTGGCCATGACGGCATCGCGGCTCTCGCGCGATTCATAGACGGCCCAAGAAAAGACGACGATCTCGTCGTCCTTGGCCTGCACGGCGCGCGGGAACGAAGTGACCTCGCCATAAGGCACGTCGTCGCCGATACATTCGACATAGGCGAGCGCGCCGTGTTCCATCCATATAGGGCCTGTGAGGTTGGCCAGCCTCTTGTAGTCATCGAGCTTCGCCTTGGGCACGGCGAGTACAAAACCATCGACATAGGACATTGTGGGTCTCCTCCGGGAAGTTCAAAGCGCCTCACCGACGCCAGCCGGTGAGGGACTTGGCCATTGGCGATAGATCAGGCTTTCTTCGCCGGCGCGTTCATCGCCCACTCGACGCCGAACGGGTCGCGCATATTGCCCCACTGGTCACCCCAGAACATGACCTGGAGCGGCACGGCGACTTCGCAGCCGGCATCGACGGCGCGCTTCCACCAGGCATCGATGTCGTCGCTGCCGAGGTGAAGTTGCATTGTGTAGCCCTGCGGCTTGACGGCGGGCATCCCGTTTTCGGGATAGAAATCGGAGAGCATCAGCGTCGAGCCGTTGATGTGGAGATGGATGTGCATGGTGCGGCCTTTTTCGTCCGCCGGATAAGCAAAGACCTGCTCGGCGCCGAAGGCCGTCTTGTAGAATTCAGCAGCCTTGAAGGCGCCATCCAGTTGCAGATAAGGGGTCAATCCGCCCAGCACTTTGGCCGCGGGCTGAACGGGGGTCTGATCAGTCATGTCTTGCTCCTCTTTGCGTTTGGCCTTGCCAATCACAGGACGCGTGAGGTGACGGCGATCCTACATGGCCGCGAAATTTTCTTGGCGGGCCGGCCTTGGACAGGCCAGGCAGCCGGCGGGTTTGAACGAGAGACGTGAAACGAACTTGCGTCGGCGGCCCCCAATCAGAGCGCAATTCTCGCAGCTCGCAGGCTAGAACAGATGGATCAGGCCACGCCTCCTCAACCCCGAGATGATAGTGATCCTCTATTATCAGACCCACTCACCCTTCGCGCGCAAGGCGCTCGTCTTCGCTCATGAGGTCGGCATTGCCGATCGGCTCGAGGTCATTCATCACGAGACCAGTCCGACCTTGCGTAATGCTCGCGTCTACGCCGAAAATCCGCTCGGCAAAGTGCCGGTGCTGTTGCGGCCCGACGCGTCGCCGATCTTCGATTCCGATGTCATCTGCGCCTATCTCGACACGCTGCATGACGGCCGCAAGCTGCTGCCGCAGGGCGGCGAGGCGCGCTGGCAGGCGTTGCGGCTGCAGGCGGTCGCCCAGGGCCTGGCGCAGACTGGCATAGCGTTGCGCTGGGAGACGGAAAGGAGGCCCGAACAGCTGCGCTATCCTGCTCTCGCCGACGGATACCGGGAAAAGATCGAGGCGAGCTACGACTGGATCGAAAGCACGCTGGACGACGAGGCGCCACTCCATGTCGGCCACATAGCCTTGGCCACCACGCTGTCCTGGATGGCGTTCCGTCACCTTCCGCCTTATCGCTCACGGGCGCGGCTGACGCGCTGGTTCGAGGTTTTCGAAAAGCGCGTATCGATGCAGGCGACGCCGCTTTCGGGCGATACGCATGACTGACTGGCGGTCGCCAGGCGGCATCGAAGTCGTAGCTTCCCTTCTGCATAGGTCAGGGAGCCCTGCAGATCCGGGGGCCATTTTGCGCGTCGGTCACGATTTCCGGCCAGCCGATGTCCTTGCGCAATTCGATCGGCAGGGAAAGCAGGGCGCGCTCGCTGCGACGGCGGGCGCGAGCTCGCATGTAACGGGTGGTGATGCGACCTATGGATGACAGGGTGAACATGATGCTTTGTCCTCGGTTGAGCCGGCATCATTGTGTCGGCATCCCAAGGACGCGGTACGTGGCGGCCATTCGACAGACCGTCGAAAATTTTTGCGGGCAGCGTTTGATATTCTATTCAGGCGCCGCCGAGCGGCGCCTACGCAACCTTGAGCGTCGGGATAGCTGAAACATCAACTTCACGCTCTGCGTGCCAGGCATCGAAAGCCGCCTGCATTCGAAGCCAGATCGCGGCGCCGTCGCCGAACAGCTTCCCAAGGCGGGCGGCCACAGCCGGCGAAACCGGCTTCTTTTCGCGGATGATGTCATAGAGCTGCTGCCGGGAGATCCCGAGCAGATTTGCAATTTCCACCTTGGTCTTTCCAGTTGCCGGGATAATGTCCTCAAGCAGCGCTCCCGGGTGGGAGGGACAACGCTCAATAGGACGCGTCGGCTCGTGCACGGTCATAAGTCGAACTTCTCCAATCTGACCGCCTCAGTGATATTGCTCGAAATCGACGCGGGCGGCGTCCTTGCCGTCGAACTCGAATGTGATGCACCACGGGCCGTTGACATGGACCGTGTAACGGATGGGATCGAAGCCTTTCAGCGGGTGGAAATCGAAGCCGGGCAGGTTCATTTCCTCAGGCTTCTCCGAAGCTTCCAAGCGGTCAAGCCGGACAAGAATGCGCTTGTGCATCTTGGCGTCGATCTTGCCGGTCTTTCCAGTTTGAAAGAGGTTCAGCAGCGCCTTGTTCCTGAAGGACTTGATCATGGATACATGTAAACAGATTGCTTACAAAAAACAAGATTCTGTAAGCAAATAATTTACACGCCAGTCGACCCTCATGATCCGTTAGGCTCATCCTGTCGCTTCGGCCACCTCGCGGAAAAAGTCTTCGGGGTTCTCGACCTCGGTTAGTTTCCGCTTCTCGATCAGCCAGAAGCGGTTGCCGATGGCGCGGATGAAGGAGCGGTCGTGCGAGGCGAGCACGCAACTTGCCTGATGCGCCAGCAGTTCCGCTTCCAGCGCTTCCTGGCCGTCGATGTCGAGATGGTTGGTCGGTTCGTCGAGCAGATAGAAATTGGGATTGGCGAGCCTGAGCGCCAGCATCATCAGCCGTGCCTTCTGGCCGCCGGACAACACGCCGATCTTTTTCTCCTGCATTTCGATGACCACGCCGGCGCCGGCGAGCAGCGAGCGGGCGCGCTGTTCGCCGACATCGTAGCGGCGCGAGACCATCGCCAGCGGCGTGTCGTCGCCGCTGATGCCCGACAGCGCCTGGTCGCTGTAGCCGAGCACCGTCGATGGCGTCACCTTCACATTCTGCACCGTGTCGGGTTCGACGATGGCATTGCGGATCATGGTAACGAAGCGGGACTTGCCGACGCCGTTGCGGCCGAGCAGCACTATGCGGTCGCCCTGGCAGATGTGGCGCTTGCCGGTCCTGAACAGCAGCATGCCGTCGGGTGTGTCGACAGCCGCGTCGTCGAGCGTGATCAGCACCTTGGCGTGGGTGCCGCGATTGGCCAGTTTTATGGCACCCGCCGACTTTTCGCGGTGCGCCGGTGCGGCCGCTTCTTCCAGTCTTTCCGCGCGCTGGTTGAGCTGCTTGGTCTTGACCGTCAGCAGATCGCTGCCCGAATTGATGCCGATGTTGTTGAGCTTGGCCGCCTGCCGACGCAATTGCTGCGCCACCTTCATGTCGCGCTGGAACTGGCGCTCTGTCGAGGCGTCGGCGTCGTTGAGCGCCTGCCTGGCGCGTGCGTAGGGCAGGGCAAACACCTGCGACTGCTCCGGGCGCAGGAACAGCGTCCGGTTGGTGGTGGCGTCGAGGAAAGCGCGGTCGTGGCTGGCGATGACCACCGGCACCTCGCGCGGCAGCGCGTTCAGCCAGCTTTCGAGCTGGCTGATGCGGGCAAGGTCGAGATGGTTGGTCGGCTCGTCGAGCAGCAGCACGTCCGGATCGGTGACCCAGACGCGGGCGATCAGCGCCAGCCTCTGCCAGCCGCCGCTCAGCGCCTGCATTGGCCGCTCGCGCATCGGCTCGGGCACATCGAGCGTATCGAGAACCACGTCGACACGCCACAGCTCGCTGTCGGCCTGCTCGGTCGGCAAGGCATCCGCCACCACCTGGTGGAACGTACGGTTAAGAAGGAGCGGGGCAACGGATTGTTCGACATGACCGACGCGCAAGCCCCGCGTGCGGGTGATGTCGCCGGAGGTCGGCTCCATCTCGCCGGTCAGGCATTTCAGCAAGGTCGATTTGCCGCGGCCATTGGCGGCGACGATGCCGAGCCGGTCGCCGGTGCCGATGGTGAGGTCGAGATTGGAGAACAGCGGCGCACTCATGGTGACGCCGAGGGATTTGAGGCTGATCAGGGCCATTTTGATTTCTCTGGTCTTGCCGGAGCTAACTCCGGTTCAATGCACTTTGACGGTGCGCATGCTGGCCATCAGGCTCGGCGTTGCGCACCACGAAGGGCAGACCAAAAAATCGAAGCGGGAAAAACCCGGACCGTCCCTGATCAGCCCTGCAAGCAAGCTCGCAGGGCAGAAATCGGGCCACGCTGACGATGGTGACGATGAAACGCAAACACGTGAGCCCTCCTTTCGAGACGTTCGAGTGTGGTGTCTGGTTACACCAAAGGCCGGGCTGATGGCAAGGGGACGGCGCCAAAGTGAGCGGAGCGCTGAAGCTGTTGATCTCCCCCCTCGTCGTGGGGGAGATGCCCGGCGGGATAGAGGGGGGCGCTGTCCCGCCAGCGTTTCTAATAATTTGAACCTACTTCCCCGGCCGTCCCGTCTTGCCGGGCCGGCGCTTTTCGCGGCGGGCGTCGCCTGGATCCTCGTAGGAGCCGATGCCGGCGCGCTGGCGGACGATCGGCTTGGCGGAATCGTCGCGTTCCTTCGCGCCGCCCTCTGCCCTGCCGGGCATCTCCCCCACTGGGGGGGAGATCGGCTGGGGCTTTGTTGGCACTTTTCCCTCGACCGGCTTTTCCGTGCGCCTCACGGTCATTTCATCCAGCGAGTTCTTCTTGAACAGTGGCTTGACCGGCTCGCCCGGAATGCCGAAATCGGAGCCGTGCGCCTCTTCGGCCGACTGCTTCTTGAACAGCGAGCGTGACACCGCGCCGGCCGGCGTCGGCATGTCGGTGCCCGGGCCCATGGCGTCGAGCGACGGCTTGGAAAACAGCGGCTTCTTCACCGGCACGGCGCCATCGGCGCCCATCTGGTCGAGATCAGGCTTGCGGAAGAGGTTGGGCCGGGCTGTCGCTTCGGCGGCACGTGCCTCGTCGAGCTTGCGGAAACGCTCCTGTTCCTCTGATGTGCGATGTTTGGCCACGCCCTTGTTGTGCTTGCCCTTTTCGCGGCCCGAGACAGGGCTTTCCATGTCGGCATATTTGGCCAGCGGGTCTTCGGAGATGGACAGTTCCATCTCGCGCAGCCGCTTGATCTCGTCGCGAATGCGGGCGGCCTTCTCGAAATCGAGATTGGCGGCGGCGTCGCGCATCTGCTTGTCCATGGCGTCGAGATGGGCCTTCAGATTGTTGCCCATCATGGCGCCGGCGCTGTCGGTGAACTGCGAGATGTCGGCGCGGACATGGTCCTTCTCGTAGACCGAATCCAGAATGTCGGAGATGCGCGACTTGACCGATTCCGGGGTGATGCCGTTGGCCTCGTTCCACTCCACCTGCTTTTCGCGGCGTCGGTTGGTTTCGGCCATCGCCCGCTCCATCGAGCCGGTGACCTGGTCGGCATAGAGGATGACCTTGCCATCGACGTTGCGGGCGGCGCGGCCGATGGTCTGGATCAGCGAGGTTTCCGAGCGCAGAAAGCCTTCCTTGTCGGCATCGAGAATGGCGACGAAGCCGCATTCGGGAATGTCGAGGCCTTCACGCAGCAGGTTGATGCCGACCAGTACATCGAAGGCGCCAAGCCGCAAATCGCGCAGGATTTCGATGCGCTCCAGCGTGTCGATGTCGGAGTGCATGTAGCGGACGCGGATGCCTTGCTCGTGCAGATATTCGGTCAGGTCCTCGGCCATGCGCTTGGTCAGAACGGTGACGAGCGTGCGGTAGCCGGCCTTGGTGGTGTCGCGGATCTCGCCGACGACATCGTCGACCTGGTTCTTGGCCGGGCGCACCTCGACCGGCGGATCGATCAGCCCGGTCGGGCGGATGACCTGCTCGGCGAAGACGCCGCCGGCCTGTTCCATTTCCCAGCCGCCTGGTGTCGCCGAGACCGCAACGGAAAGCGGACGCATGGCGTCCCATTCCTCGAAGCGCAGCGGCCGGTTGTCCATGCAGGACGGCAGACGGAAGCCGTATTCGGCCAGCGTCGCCTTGCGGCGAAAGTCGCCGCGATACATGCCGCCGATCTGCGGCACGGTGACGTGGCTTTCGTCGATGAAGACCAGCGCATTGTCGGGAATGTACTCGAACAGCGTCGGCGGCGGATCGCCCGGCTGGCGGCCGGTGAGATAGCGCGAATAGTTCTCGATGCCGGCGCAGGATCCGGTGGCTTCCAGCATCTCCAGGTCGAAACGGGTGCGCTGCTCCAGCCGTTGTGCTTCGAGCAGGCGGCCGGCCCGTTCCAGCTCCACCAGCCGGTGCTTGAGCTCTTCCTTGATCGACTTGATCGCCTGGTTGAGGGTCGGGCGCGGCGTCACATAGTGCGAGTTGGCGTAGATCTTGACGCTTTTCAGCTCGCCGGTCTTCTGGCCGGTCAGCGGATCGAACTCGGTGATCTGCTCGATCTCGTCGCCGAACATCGAAATGCGCCACGCGCGATCTTCCAAGTGGGCCGGGAAGATCTCGATCGTGTCGCCGCGCACGCGAAACGAGCCGCGGACGAAGTTGATGTCCTGGCGTTTGTATTGCTGGGCGACGAGATCGGCGAGCAGGGCGCGCTGGTCGAGCCGGTCGCCGATCTGCATCTGGAAGGTCATCGCCGTATAGGTCTCGACCGAGCCGATACCGTAGATGCAGGACACCGAGGCGACGATGATGACGTCGTCGCGCTCGAGCAGCGAACGCGTCGCCGAATGGCGCATGCGGTCGATCTGTTCGTTGATCGAGGATTCCTTCTCGATGAAGGTGTCGGTGCGCGGAACGTAGGCTTCCGGCTGGTAATAGTCGTAATAGGAGACGAAATACTCGACGGCGTTTTCCGGGAAGAATTTCTTGAACTCGGAATAGAGCTGTGCCGCCAGCGTCTTGTTCGGCGCCAGGATCAAAGCGGGGCGCTGCGTCTCCTCGATCACCTTGGCCATGGTGAAGGTTTTTCCGGAGCCGGTGACGCCGAGCAGCACCTGGGTGCGGTCGTTGTTGTCGACGCCTTCGACCAGATCCTTGATCGCGGTTGGCTGGTCGCCGGCCGGTTCGAAATCCGACACCATCTTGATGGTAATGCCGCCTTCGGATTTTTCCGGGCGGGCAGGGCGGTGCGGCGTCCACAGCACGCCGTCCTTGTGCAGCGGGTTGCCGGATTCGATCAGCGCCGACAGGGCGGCCACCGTCGCGGTGACGCTGCCCGAGGCCATGGTCTCGGCGTCTTCCAGCGAGATGTCGAGACCGGCGACCGGATTGAGGCCCGCTGCCGTACGTTCCCTGGCCGTTGCCGCGCCACCCATCGAGGTGCCGCGCGAACTGCGCCCCGGCGAGCTTGAGCGCTCGGGTATCTTCTTCGACGGCTTCGGCGATTTGCCGCCGTCGCCCTTGCCGACAAGACGTCCTTCCTTTTCGGCTTCCTGCTCGATCTGCTCGGCCCAATCCGCGATCGAACCGGTCAGCGGCGTGCCCGAGAGCTCCGGCTGCGGCATCTCGGCGAAGCCGCCTCTGTGCAGCGGCTCCGAGGCGTCGAGGAAATCGGTCAGCGGGCTGCGCCGCTTCGGCGCGGCGCGGTCGTCATTCGCCGTCGGCGGCGTTTTCTTATCGGGAGATTTGGCCATGTCCCGAATATGGGATTTCCTGGCCAAAATGGAAAGAGTGGGATGAGGTGAGGCGCCTCGCCGGATGCTGCTCCTGACAGAAGGCTGTCAGGAGCAGGCGGGAAGGTGCGGCCGAAAGCCTCTTGTGACTACACGCCCCTGGCTGCTGAAGCGACCTGCGTCGGCGACCCGTTCAGGCGCGGCACCACGACGAGGCGCTTGATTTTGCCCTTCTTGAAGGCGGCGAGGAAGCGCGCATAGTCCTTGAAGGCGACGCAGCCGCTCGACTGGGCATAGCGGCCCCTAAGCAGGTAGGTATGGGCCAGCAGGCCGTCGCGATTGTATTTGTTGCGACCATCGACCGGTGTCAGGCGCAAGGCCTCCACTCCGTGAAAGCGCGACTCGCGCATCGACAGATTGTAAGTGTTGGGCGGCGTCGGTCCGCGGTTCTTCTGGTCGGCATAGCGCGGCTGGTCAGCCATGGCGCCGATGCCCGAATGCGCCTCGAGCCTCGAGCCGTCAGGCATGTAGACGGTCGCGCTGCTGATGTCGTAGACGGCGACGCCATTGCTCGCGCCGCTCCTGGACCCTGGCGAATTGAACAGGTTCCTGAATGCCTTGCCAAGGCCGCCCGAAGGCGTGTCCGGCTTGGCATAGGCCAGCACGTCGCCGCCATCGGCCGGCCGGCCCTGACGCCCCGGTTTTGCCGACTGGGCCTGCTGAACGGTCTCGCGCGCCGGCTTCGGCTGCTGGATGGGCTTGGACTGCTGCTGCACGATTTTGGGCTGCTGCGGCGCGTCGAACTGCGGGCGGCGGGTCGGCAACGGCACATCGTCGGTCAACGCGTCCGGCAGCGAGGCGGCATCGCCGGGTTGGTCTTGCTGGGTTTCGACAGGCGAAACCGCGACGTCAGCCGGCGATTCCTCGATCGGCAACGGCGAGGCGAACGCCTCGTCGTCGACCGGCAGTGACTGGACGAGAGCCAGTGCCAGCTGCGAATTGTCTGGCGTCCTTGCGTCCGACTGGGCAAAGCCCGACGGGGCCGGCGCGGTCTGCACGACCACTGAGCCGGTATCCAGCCGAGCGAAGCGTTCCGCCGCCGGAGCCGGCATGTCATCCGACAGGCTGGCCATGACCTGGACGGATGGCACCAGCGACGCCTTGGTAACTTGCGGTGCGACGCTGGAAATGACCGGAAGTGCGGGTGTGTTGGCTGCCAGGGCAGGCTTGCCGGCACTTGCGAAGACAGCAGCGAGCTTCATCGGCGACAGCGACGCTTCCATGCGTTCGAAGCGTTCCTGCGATTTCGACTTTGCAGCGGTGGGTACGGGCTTTGCCTGCGCCACAAGGCGCGCGGATTTCTCCGCCAGAGGGGTCACCTCAGCCAGTTTGAAGCAGCTCGCGCCGCATTGCACCGCATGGTCATGCAGCGCCTGCACGCCGCCATGGGCATTGGCCAGCACGAAGGGCGCTTTCAAGAAATGCTGTTTCAGCGGGTCGGCAAGGGTGAGCGATCCCGACATCGACAGCGTCTGCGGCAGGCCACCCGATGTCGCCGAAAGCGAGGCGCCGACGGAACTGAGGCCAGCCATGGTGCCGATCAGCCAAAGGCCGATGGCGGTGCTGGCGCAAGGCAATGCGATCCAGCTAACGACCCGGCCAGCATTGAAGGAAGAGGAACGCGGTTCATCGACGAACTCGCCGCCTTCACGCTGTTCCCGGATTATTTTTTGCTTACTCGACAACGCCATGCAACCAATCTCGCTCCAATCGGTTTTCCCCGTACGTGGCCTTGTGAGCCGCGACGACCATTCTGCGAGTGATCCCAGGTGGTCCCCGACGCGTTTGCCGCGCCTGTCGTTGGTTGCCGATTGCTTCAAAATATGGACAAAGTTGGTTAATCAATCCCTCTCAAAACCAACGACGAGATGTGGATGCTTGCCAAAAATGGCTTCTCCACGACCAAGGAAGTGGTGTTGCTGCCCTTCCAAGCCTGTTTTGCTGCCCGTTTTTGTCGGCCAAGTCAAGCGAACGGCCCCTGCGATTTTTTTACGCAGCGCCTTCCCGCGATAGATGCGGCGAAGCGATTGCCAGCAGGAATTGCCTAAAAAGGCGCCTGTCACCGGCAAAACTGTCGGCTGCCTGCCGCAATTTCTTAGCCCGGGCGGCCGCTCAGTTGAACCAAAGCGCAAAAGTCAGAAACCCGCCACCGCCGAACTCACGCTGGATTTGGTCGAAATCGTCGCTGGTCAGGATCGTGCCGCTTTCGAGATAGGGCGCGATGGCCGGGCCGGTGATCGACAGCACCAGGTCGAAGTTTTTTGGGTCGTCGAAGAAACGCTTCATGTTGATGCCTAGGCCGGTGATGCGGAAATGCGGCAGCAGCTTGCGGCCCTCCAGGAGATCCTCGGCCATGCTCAGGGCGGCGAGCCAGGCTTGGACCTGCTCTTCGCCGACTTCGAGGCCGGTGAGCGGGTTCTCGCCCTTCTGCTGCGGTGCCGGCAGCCATTCGCGGTCATTATCAGTCTCGGCGCGGATCGCCTTCCAGTCTTCGCGTGACAGCCGGATCATTTCCAGCAGATGGCGGCGCGCTGCTTGCCGGCGCTCCGGCTCGACCACCGGCCAGTTGACGAGATGCACCATCGAGATGAAATCAGCGATGCGCCACTCCGACGAGAAGATGCTGCTGCCCATGTCGCCGGCCGGCGGCACGAGAATATCCTGCAACGGCAGCTTGGCGCGCGGGAACAGCATGTGGAACGAGCCGTCGAAGGTGCTCCTGAAATCATGCGCCAGCCAGAAATCGGCCTGCGCCATAAGGAATTCGGCATAGCCCTGCAGCCAGAAACCGTCGGCGCGGTCGAAGCGGAATGTCAGTGCGGGGGTGACGCCGTCCGACGAGATGCCGCCGCGCGACAACGAGGCGATGATCGCCGCCATGCTTTCATCAGGCGTGATGGTGCCGTCCTCGTTGAGGTCGATGCCGGTACGGGTGAGGTCGATGACCATGCCGATATCGGCGTTTGCCGGCACCGACGCAAACGTGGCGGCGGATTTTTCCAGCCGGTCGCGGAAGGCGACCAGGATGGCGCGGAACTGCTCATAGGTCAGCGGCTCGGGATTGGGATTGTCGGGTACCGGCAGCCGCATCAATGGCAGCATGAAGGATTGCGGGCTTTCGAAGCCATGGCGATGCAGGCCGCTGGCCAGGATCTCCAATGCGGTGAAGAACTCGCCGGCGCCGGCGGCATAGGCTGATACCGGGTCCTTGGGCGCGGCGGCCTCCAGCGTCGAGAGAGCGGTGTCGCGCGCAGCCACGGTCTTGGCCTCGAACAGTGCGGTTGCCGCTTCGGGCATTGCCGCCGACGCAGAAGACAGCGGCACAATCAGCATGAAAGCGGATGTCAGCAGGCCTGCCAGTCGTGTCATCTCTTCCCCCCAATATTTGTCGCGCAGAGCAAATATACACCATTTGCGGCGTCGCGCTTCAACCGGCCCCGCGGACGGTCTACACAGGGCAAACAATTGGGCGCCGCGTGTCGAACTATCCGTTTTCCTACAAGCTGTCCTGGCTGCCGCGTTTTGCGAAGCCGTCGCTCGCCGGCGGCGCACGAGACTTCGCGCCGATGGCGGGAACGCTGATGGATCCGCCGCCGAAGCGAGCGGTGCGGCTTGCCTTCGTCGGCGACATCTCGGCGGTGGCCAACCGCAGCGCGCCGGACTGCGATCCGGCGATCAAGGCGCTGCTCGGCGCCGCCGATCTGGTGATCGGCAATTGCGAAAGTCCTGTTGTGGGCAGACCAAGCGCGATGCTGGGGACGACGCTCGGCACGCATCATGCGATGAGCGAACGGTTCCTGGCCGGGGCGCTGACGGCGGTCGGCATTGCGCGCGAAAAGCTCGTGCTCTCGCTGGCCAACAACCATGTGCTCGACCAGGGCGTCGCCGGTTTTGACGAGACGGTCGCGGCGCTGCAGCGGCTTGGCATCCGCACGGTCGGCCTGGCCGCCAACGGTCCGGTGGTGCCTGTCCGGGTCGGACCGCTTGATATCGGCTTTGCCGCCTTCACGCTGTGGCGCAACGCCGATGAAAGCCTGTTCGCCGGGCGTGTATCGATGGACAGCGATCCGGCGCACTGGCCGCGCGATGGTGTCGATCTTCTTTGCGCCGTGCCGCATTGGGACTGGGAGTTCCGGCATTTTCCGCGCGCCGAGACGCGGGTGCTGGCCAGGCGGCTGGCCGGGCAGGGCGTCGGGCTGATCGCCGGCCATCACGCCCATGTCGTGCAGCCGATGGAAAAGATCGGCAGGACGATCGTCGCTTATGGGCTTGGCGATTTCCTCGGCACCGCCTTTGCTCGCCAGCCATGGCCGGGCCGCGTTGGCGGCATCCTCGTTGTCGATGTCAGTACCGGTGCCGGCTCGCGGGGCGCCATTTCGTCTTACCGGCTGCATCCCTTCATGCGGCTGCGCGCCGGCGACCACGAGCGGCTGCTGCCGGTGGCGGCGCTGGTTGGGCAAATGCGCGGCAAGGTCGAAGCTCGGCTGAGGGCGGTCTTTCCTTCCTCTTCAAGCGAAGAGGGCGTCACCGCTTAATCGTCTGGCGGCTCCTGCAAAACCGACTATCATGCCACGGCAGGGGCGGGCTTGCGGGGGTGGCGATGGAAACAGCGGATTTCATGCCTGGAGAGGCTGACATCGCCGGCATCCGGAAAGACATCGAGGCCTATGAGGCGGCAAGGGCCTCGGCGGTCCGGCAGGTGCGCTGGCGGGTGCCGCTGTTCGTCGGCCTGGTGCTGGTGGCCGTGGTGCTGGTCGCCTGGCTGTTCAACAAGGTCGCCGACCCCAACGAGCAATGGGTCTCGACGCCACATCTGTCTCTCTATGGCATCGGCTTGGTGGCTTCGAGCGTGCTCTACTTCCAGGCCAGGAAACCGGCGACGCGGCTGCAGCAATCGTTCCGCGAGACGCTGCTGCCGATCATCTTCGGCTTCATCGCGGATATGCGTTACCAGCATGGAGGGAGGCCGAACTCTTTCGACCGGCTGCCGCGCGAGGCGGTCGGCGCCTTCAACCGGCAGTCGTTCGACGATGTCGTTTCGGGCCGCTACGAAGAGTTTCCGTTCGAGATCTACGAAGCAGAAATGCGAGTAGGGTCGGGCAAGGATTCATCGACAACCTTCAAGGGTGTCATCGTCGCGTTCGAAGCGATCGAGCCGTTCCCGGGAGTATTGGTGGCAACGCGCCGGACCAATGCGGTCGTCGGCTTCTTCCGGGGCATGTTCGCCAGCAAGATGCAGGACTTGTCGTCCGGTGTGCCCGAACTCGACGCCGCCTATGAATTCCGCACCGACAACGCCGAGGTGGCGCGACCGCTGGTGACAGGCCGCCTGGCGCAGGCGCTGAAATGGCTTGGCGAAACCTGGCCGGACGACCCGGCCCGCGTCGCGCTCAACGGCAGCGACGGATTCCTGCTGCTGCCGCAGACGAAGAACTTCTTCGAGCTGCCGGATATTTCGGTGCCGCTCGACTACACCACGCATGTCGCGCCGATGATATCAGACATGGGCGCTATGCTGGCGACGGCAGCGCTGGTGCGAAAGATCGGCGCGAAGGACGAGGAGGGTTAATCGGACCGAGCCGTCAGCAGTCGAAGCCGTATTTGTCGCGCATACAGTCCGCCTCCTCTTTCGACATTTTGTCGAACATGACGCAGACGGTGAAGCTGCCGACCTGACGCCCGGCGCGTGTGTATCCCCAGTCGGAAATATCGTCCCTGGTGAATTCTACGTTTTGGCCGAGGACGACGTTGTGCACTCCCTCCGGCTGGTTCGCCAATATGCCGACAAATCCGGTCTCGGTGCGGCGGAACGGTATGACCCAGAAGTGTTCGATGACGTTCCCGTCCCGCACCTTGACCTTCAATTTGAACCTGTCTGTGTCGGAGGGAGGAGCCTCGGACAAGGCCAGGAAGTCGTCCAGGCTGGCGAGCGCCTGCGCCGTCGCCGCCATCTCTGGATCGTCGGGAGTAAAGATAACCGTTTTGTCGTCGCCCGGACCCGCGCCTTGTGGGCTGGCCGATCCCGGAGCAAGCGCCAGCATCAGGGGCATCATGGTCCGGACTGCAAGATTCATGGAAGGCCCCCCTTCATCGTAATGGCGCACCATCCTGCATCCGTTCCCGATTTGCAACCGGAGCGCGAGTTTCAACCCACTTCGGAGTGGCGAGTTGAGCTGATCCATGAAACAAAGTGTGTATCGGTGACCGGTCGGCAGTCTGTTTCGTGATGCCGCCCGAGACGGATTGCCACGGCTGTGCCGTGATCGAACCCGCCCGCCACAATCCGGCTAAACGACTCTTTCGCGGACAGAAGTGCGCTCATCGGGGGAGCCGAAGCGGCCGGAAATGATGTCGGCAGCAAGCAATGTGTCGGAATTAAGCCTATGATATTGTTTGCGAAAATACACCCAACGTGATTTGCTCAGCGGGCGCTTTCCGTTCCAGTTTCAGGCCGTCCGGTGCTGTCGTTTCCCAAGGCGGTCCGGAAAAGTGAAACAGCACGGAGTGCTACCCATGAAGAAGACCCTCGCAACCACAGCCGCTCTGCTCGCCTTCGTCGGCACCGCTTATGCCGCGACCGTTCAGGGCACCATCCAGGCCGTCGACCCGACAACCAAGTCGATCACCCTCGACGACGGCAAGATCTACCAGCTGTCGCCGGAAGCGACGATCGGGAAACTGAAGGTGGGCGCCAAGGTGGCGGTGACTGTCGATGACAAGACCGGCATCGTGACGTCGATCAAGAAGGCCTCGTAGGGCATCAGCGTCGTGCGTCAGCGGACCTGCTGACCGAACTTTCAGACCCTGTTCCACTCCTGGCCGGTCCCTTGGGGACCGGCCATTTTCATGCTTCGCCCCTCCATGCCGGTCGAGTTGGATGAGGTCTCCCGGCTGGACATCCGTGGGACGGTTGGTGGAACCCTGTCCCGGCAGCATCGCTATGGTTTTTGCCAAACCGCCGCGCTATCCCTTGGCCAACGGGGGATATTCATGGCTGACGAGCAAAAAGGGTTTCGCCTGTCGCGGCGATTGCTGCTGGGTGCGGCTGTCGTCGGCGGCGCGGTGCTGTGGGGCGGCACCACGGTGGCGCGGCTGGCGCGAGGACCTTCGGGACCAAAGAACGCCGGCCGGATTGCCGATATCGACGGCATCGCGCTACCACTGAAGCCACTGGAGAATGCGCCTACCTTCGATCCTTCGCTGCCCTGGTCGGCAAAAGGCGGCGACATCAACGATGCCAGCGGCGTGTCGAAGACGCCGGTCTATGGCGTCGTCGAGATCGGCGAGGAAGAGCACATCGCCAAGGCGCTGGCCTTCGCGCGCGGCAACGGCCTGAAAGTTTCGCTGGCCGCCATCCGCCATTCGATGGGCGGGCACGCTTTCGACGACAACGCGCTGGTGCTCGACCTCAGGAAGTTCAACAAGGTGACGGTCGACGCTGCGGCGAAGACCATGACGCTGCAGCCAGGCGCGCGCTGGCACGACATCCAGAACATGCTTCATCCGCGCTTCGCGGTGAAGGCGATGCAGTCGACCGACATCTTCTCGGTCGGCGGCTCGCTGTCGGTCAATGCGCATGGCATGGACCATCAGGCGGGCTCGGTTGCCGGCTCGATCCGCTCGATGCGGGTGATGCTGGCCGATGGGTCGGTGACGACCTGCTCGCCCACCGAGAACACCGAGCTGTTCCGCCACGTCGTCGGCGGCTACGGCCTGTTCGGCGTGGTGCTGGAGGCGACGCTCGATATCGTCGACAACGCCGTCTACCGCACCTCGCGCGAAATCATCAAATCGGACGATTTTCCGAAATTCTTCGCCGAGGTGCTGGAGCCGAACAAGGAGATCGGCCTGTTCTACGGCCATCTGTCGACGGCGCCGGGCAATTTCCTCGAGGACATGATCGTCTACCGCTATGACAAGGTGGCCGATCAGCCGCCGGCCGACCAGCCGGCAATTGGCGAACCGGGTTCGGTGGGGCTGAAGCGTGTGATCATCAACCTGGCGAAATGGGGCAGTCTGTTCCAGGAGCTGAAATGGTTCACCGAAAAGACGCTGGAGCCGAAATTCGAAAGCTGCACGGTGGCGCGCACCTCAGCCATGGCCGAGGGCGAGGCCTGCCTCGTCACCCGCAACAACCCGATGCACGATTCGGTGCCCTATCTCTTCAACGATCAGATGGAAGAGACCGACATCCTGCACGAATATTTTATTCCACGCTCCGCCTATAATCCATTCATTGTGGAAGCCCGTGAGATCCTTCGCAATCAAGACCTGCCGGTGCTCAACGCTTCGGTGCGCATCGTCCACAAGGAGGATGTGGCGCTGACCTACGCGCCGGAGCCGGCCTATTCGCTGGTGCTCTACATCAACCAGCCGACCGATGCCGACGGCAATGCCAGGATGCGGGCGCTGACCCGGGCGCTGATCGACGTGGCGATCAAGCATGGCGGCCGGTTCTTCCTGCCCTATCAGCTGCATTATACGGCCAAGGAGTTGCTGGCCTCCTATCCCGAGTTGCCAGCCTTCCTGGCGGCAAAGCGGCAATATGACCCTACGGAACTGTTTTCCTCGACCTTCTACCGTGCCATCAAGGTGCTGAGCGGGGTGGCATAAAAAGCAGGAGAACAACCCATGCGGATGGTATCAGCGGCGGCACTCACCCTTATCGCGCTGTGCGCTGGACCGGCCGGGGCCGAGGATCTCAAGGCCTTCAAGCTGACCATCGACGGCGTGACGGTCGATATCGATCCCGGCGAAAGCACAAACGTGACGCTGCCCGGCGGCAAGCACAGCAAGGTGACGCTCGAGCGTAACGACTTCGCCACCTTTTCCGGTAGCGTTTTCTCCTTCGTCCATCCGAGCAATATTTCGGTGACCAAGACCGATCTTGGCGAGAACATCACGCAGTATCTGATGGCGTCGGCGCTGGGCACGATCGTCGTCGTGCAGGAATATGGCAAGATGAATCCGGTGTCGCTCAACCAGCTGATGCTGCAGGAGATGACCAAGGAATCGGTGCAGGCCGGCGCCACGCTGACGCAAGAGCCGACGACGCGCAAACTTGCCGACGGCAAGGAATTGACCGGCATCCGCGCCCAAGTGAAGACACGCACCGACACCGCCTATTTCGAGATCGTCGGCTTCGGCCTTGCCGATCAGGGGCTGCTGTTCATCACCCGCATTGCCGGCGAGGACAAGGCGGCCGAAGAGCCGCTGATCGACAAGTTCTGGCAGAGCCTGAAGGTCAAGCTGTAGGAGACCAGGGCCGTGTCTCAGTTTGGATTTCGGCTGGGGGTCCACACTTTTGCGTAACGGCGGCCCAAGTTATTCTGACGACCCTGGGTTGGAGATCCTGCAGTATGGCGAAGCTCATTTTCAGAATGAACCAGTCCCTCGACGGCTATGTCGACCACCAGAAAATGCCGTCAGGCCCGACAATCTTTCGTCACTGGATAGAGCAAGTGCGCGACTTGGCCGGCAGCGTGTATGGTCGCGGTATGTATGAGGTCATGCGTTATTGGGACGAAGACAGTCCTGAGTGGAGCGCGGAGGGGCACGAGTTCGCGGCGGCGTGGCGGAGCCAGCCGAAGTGGGTTGTGTCGCGCTCGCTGAAGTCAGTCGGCCCCAACGCCACACTTGTCGAGGATGACGTCGAGGCGGTGATACGTCGGCTGAAGGCTGAACTCGTTGGGGAGATTTCAGTTTCTGGACCAAACCTGGCACGAAGCCTGACCGACCTTGGTCTTATCGATGCGTACCAACTCTACCTCCATCCGGTCGTGCTTGGTCATGGCAAGCCATTCTTCGCCGGCCCCCGTCCGCGGCTTCGCTTCGTGGCAAGCGATCTGATTGGCGATGACGTGATCAGGTTGACCTATGTTCCGGCCTAATCACGGACACCCGGTGCGACGAGAGGATGCCGCGCTGACATGTTGCGGTCGTGACCCGAGACACCGGCGGGACTACAGCCCCTTCTGCACCAGTCCGGCCAGCCAGTTCACGGAGCGTTTCGCGGCGTCGGCGGTTGCCGAGGCGGCGCGGCCAAGATCGGTCTTGACCACGGCGTAGCCGTTTTTCGTGCGATAGAGCACGCCGGTTCCGCCATCGACCACTTGTTCATAGGCGACGGGCCGGGCGGCGTCGGCTTCCATGGCCGTCGTTGGCGAACCCACCGAGACGCTCGGCCGGTGGCTCAATTCAGGAGGCAAAGGGCTTTCGGCCCTGACAACGCGGCTGGCGGGCTTTAATTCCGGGCGCGACGCGGTCGTGGCCAGCCGCGAGGAGGACGACGAGCCCTTCGTGCGGCAGATGCCGGAGACGAGCGGATAGCTGAAATTGCGCTCGTGCAGCATCTGGCCTTTCATCGCCGCTTCGCATTCGGCGACGGTCGACCACTTGGCCGGTGTCTCGCCGATATATTCGCAAAGCTTGGCGTCGCAGTCGCACCCGACGATGGTCATGGCGACAAGGGCGGTTTTGATCACGGTCTCGTCCCTTCGAAATGCCCCCGGCAGCCCATTCAGGGGCATGTCGGTGCCCCAAACCGGTTGCCGCTTTTGGGTGACGGCAACACTCCATCGCGCGCGAACAAGGCGGGATTTGGCCGCGATTGTGGAATGAGCGTGGCGGAGCGCTCGAGACGGCCGATCTTTGCAAGACGTGGCCGAAAGGCCTCAATAGTCATAAACGTGTTCGAGCCTGGCGCCTGCCTTGATCAACGCCGGCAGCACGAGATGCAGCTTGCGCACGGCAACAGTCAGTCCGGTGCGGCGCGTGGCAGGCTCAGCCGGGAGCGGATAGCTGAACAGGATGCGCATGCCTTCGGGGACGGCGATCGTGTCGGTCGAGAGCACGGTGACCATGATCTCGTCATTGCCGCCGATCTCGACGAAGGAGACGCCCTTGTCGATCAGGCGCGGGATCATTTCGGTGAACACCTGATAGCGCTTGGTGACGAAGATGGTGCCGTCGGTTCCCAGGTCGCGTTCGAGCAAGGTGTCGGGCTCGTTGCGCGTGGCTTCGCCGACCGGCCCCTTGGCCCAGACATGGATGTCGAGGAAGGCCGGGTCCGCCGTGGCGGCGAGTGCCTTTTTGATCAGGTCGGCATAGCCCTGCTTGATGGTGTCGGCGAGGCCGAAGGCGAGCTTGCGTTCGCTGGTGCGGACGGAACTGTCACCCGGCGCCGGTTGCACGGCAAACAGGCCGGCGCGCTTTTCGGCATAGGGGAACTGGTACCAGGGCACCTGGTTGAGGAACGCGGCATAGTCGGCCGCCACCTTGGCCTGATAGTTGTCGGCGGCGGTGCGCTTGGCCGATGTCGCCTCGGTGATGCGGCCGACCGTGTTCTCATAGGCCCATTGCAGGATATGCTCGATCGAGTGGCTGGTGCCGATGATGACCAGCATCTGGTGGTTGGCGTAGTTGAACTTGTAGGGAGAGCTGGCGCGGATCACCATGGCGTAGTCCTGCCAGAAGCGGCCGACATAGGACCAGTAGGGAAACCCGCTCGGCTGGTCCTTGTCGACGAAGCCGGCATATTCGCGCGCGGCGTAGACGATTGCCCATTCCGGATAGGTGAGGAAGGTCGATTCCTCCGGCCGCTGGTAGCCGGGGATCTCGGCGCGGACCTTGTCGGCCAGCGCCTTGGGCGGGGCGCCGTCGGCAATGCCGGGCAACGGGGTCTTGTCGAGCGACGACGTCGTCAGGAAGCCGTAACTCAGCCCGACGATCGGGATGAGGATGACGATGACGATCAGCCACAGGATCGTCTTGATGATGCGCTTCAGCCAGCGGAACAGGAACATGGCCGATCAGGCCGTGGCGAAGTGGTCGTGTACGCGCTTGGCCAGCCAGAAGCCGACATAGACGGCGAAGCCGCCAATGACGATGTGCGGCAGGTTGGCGAAGAAGCGGGCCGGGAATTCGATATCGTTGAGGGAGCGGAAGCCGTTGATGAAGATGCCGGCATCGAGGCAGCCGGACCCGGTGATCAGCCCGAGCACGCCGTCGAACAGGTAGACCGAACCGAACAGCTTGAAATAGAACACTGCCTGGCGGTGCGAGATGAAGGCGGCGGCCAGCGCCCAGACGCCGGAGAAGGCGTGAAGCAGGTCGTCATACCATTGCAGCGAGAACAGGCCGAACAGATTGCCGTCGGCATCGTTGAACGCCGGTATGTAGCCGATGGCGACGACACCGAAGAACAGGAAGGCATAGGCAACGGCAAGCTTCTGGATGAGCGTCATGAAGTATCCCCCTTCTACGAGCCCATTTGCAAACGCTACTCCGCCGGGCGCCTGACGCGGTTTTCCGCGCTTCCCGTTCTACTGCGTCGCAGTAGAACTGAGCTCACGGACCCAAAGGTCCGCTGCGCTTCGGTTCTCGAAAACCACGCCATCCGACTCGGCAGAGCGCGTTTTCAAACGGGCTCTGACCAGGCGATACTAACCGATTTTAGCGCGCGGTGAAGCGGCGCTCGCAAGATCGCCGCAAAGGGCATCGAGGGGGAAAAGACAGTCGGCGCCGGGATTTCTCCCAGCGCCTCCCTGTCAGATCAGGACACGGTCGCGGCAGCAACTTCCGTAAAGTCGTCGCGCCTTGCCGGCCTTGATTTTGACGGTCCTGCCAGTCCGCCACCCGAAAGCAGCGTCCGTTCGGGACCACGCCGGTCTCCAGCCTTGCGAGCTTTGCCCTGCGCACCATCGAAGGTTTTTGCCGTCCTTCATGGCAGCATCGGTCCGCCGTCGGCGTTGGCACGCTTTCCGCGGCCCCGTAGGTCTCGGCATCCGTCCCTCAACCAGGCAAGCCTGCTCTCGATCCGGGCCGTACGGGCCTCAGGAAATCCGCCTTTCACTTCGCCTTTCGGCTGGGCGATCGGTAGCCGCCTGAGATGGGTTTAACGTACGCCGGGTAAGGGTCGCAGGGAATGGCCATGGGCCTGTGGATAACGGGATTATCGGGGATCAATTGGGAATAGCGGGATTTTCGTATCCGTCATGAGGGGCGGCATCGGCGGACATTCGGCCCTTGCCCTGTCGGCCGGTGCGGGCTTCAATGCCGGCAAAGGATTCGAGGTGCTGAGCGTTTCGATGTCCTTGCGGGAGGGTGTGCTTGAAAGTCGGGGTGGTTCTCAATCCGATTGCCGGTGGCGGCCGGCTCAAACGGCATTGGCCTGAGGTCGCCGCGTCGCTGAAGAAGCATTTCGGCGAATTCGAACTGCGCGAGACGCAGGCCGAAGGCGACGCCGAAAGGCTGGCAATCGATCTCGCGGTGAGCGGCTTCGATTTGGTGATCGCGGCCGGCGGTGACGGCACCGCCAGCGAAGTGGCCGATGGGCTGCTGCAAGCATTCCAGGAGAGCGGCCGGACCACCGAACTCGGCCTGTTGCCGTGCGGCACCGGCATCGATTTCGCGCGCGGGCTTGGCCTGCCGAAGGAGGTGGACGCGGTGCTGAAGCGGATCGCTAAGGCCAAGGGGCGCAAGGTCGATGCCGGGCGCATCTGCTACATCGACGATCACGGCGCGCTGGCCAGCCGGCACTTCATCAACATCGCCAGCCTGGGGCTTTCCGGCGCCACCGACCGCGCCGTCAATGCCGACAAGCGCAAGGGCAGGATGTCGGCCAAGGCGCTGTTCCTGTTGCGCACCGTGGTCGAGTTCATCCGCTACCGCTTCCAGGACGTCAGGATCACCGTCGATGACGGCACTCCGGTCGAAGCGCGCATGGCGCTGGTGGCGGTGGCCAATGGAAAATTCTTCGGCGGCGGTATGATGATCGCGCCGGATGCCGAACTCACCGACGGGCAGTTCGACATCGTCATCCTGCGCGCGGCCGGCAAGCTGAAGCTGATCTGGGACATCCGCCTGCTCTATGGCGGCCGGCACCGCAACCATCCGGCGATCACTATCCTGCGCGGCAGGAAAGTTGTGGTCGAACCGCTCGGCGATATCGAGAAGAACGGCGCGCAGGTCGACATAGATGGCGAGTCGCCGGGGCGCATACCGGCTACCTTCGATATCCTGCCTGGCGCACTGACGCTCAGATATTGATTCAAGCCGTTGACAGATTGATTCAGATGGGTCCGCCAATCCATCCAACATCTTGAAATCGCTTGATATCCAGCCAGCATCAGAGTTCGAGCTTGGCCGGAAAACCGGGCGCGCGCAGGTCGGTACCGACGGTATCTTCCAGCAATTTGACGATCTGGGTCGACCAGGCGCTGCCGCCATATTCCTGCTTGCCCACCTCGAAAATCGCTTTGACATGAGATGCCAGGCTGAGTGGCACGCCGAAATCCTTGCCCATGGCAAGCGCGAAGCAGAGGTCCTTCAGCGCCAGGTCCATGGTGAAGCCGATGTCGTAGGAGCCGTTGAGAATGAGCTGGCTTTCGGTCTCGTGGACGAAGCTGTTGCCAGAGGAGGCAACGATGGCGTGATAGGCTTGGGCCAGGTCAAGCCCGCCTCGCCTGGCCAGCATCAGCGCTTCGCCGGCGGCGACGAGATGGATGAAGGCGAGCATGTTGGTGATCACCTTGATCACCGCCGCCGAGCCGACCGGTCCCATCAGGAACGACTTTGCGCACATCGCTTCGATCGCCGGACGATGGCGCGCGTAGAGCGCTGGATCGCCGCCGACCAGCGCGGTGATCTTTCCGGCCGCCGCCAGATGCACGCCACCGGTGACCGGGCATTCCAATGTCTCGACGCCCTTGGCCGAGGCGAGCGCGGCGAGGCGAAGAATCTCGTCGCGGCCATTGGTCGACATCTCGATCCAGGTGCCGCCCTTGGGGAGGCCTTCGAGCAAGCCACCGGGGCCGGCCAGCACGGCTTCGCTGACCTTCGGCGACGGCAGGCAAGAGATGGCGTTGCCGGCCCGTGCCGCCGCGTCGGCGGGGCTGCTTGCTGCGGTGGCGCCGAGCGCCACGAGGCGCTCGACGGCCGTGGGGTCACGGTCGAAGACGGTGACGGCAAAGCCGTTGCGGATCAGGCTGGCGGCAAGGTTGCCGCCGAGATGACCAAGGCCGATGAAGGCGTAGCTCTCGCTCACGGCATCAACGGCGTCTGCATCATCTGCAGATGCAGGTCCTTGCCGGTATAGGGGTGCGCGTCGCAGACCGCTTCGTTGAGTTCGACGCCGAGGCCGGGCTCCTTCGACGGGATGACGTTGCCGTCCTGCCACTCGATCTTCTTCTTCAGCAGCGTGGCGTGAAAACCGTCCCACTGCTTCAGCGATTCCAGGATGAGGAAGTTGGGCAGGGTCACCGCCAGCTGGATGTTGGCGGCGCCGACGATCGGCCCGCAATAGCAATGCGGGGCGATCTGGATGTGGTAGGCCTCGGCCATGGCGGCGATCTTCTTGGTCTCGAGGATGCCGCCGGAGCGACCGAGGTCCGGCTGCAGGATGGTCGCGGCGCGGTTTTCGATGACGCGGGCGAATTCGAACTTGGTCGTCAGCCGCTCGCCGGTGGCGATCGGGATCGAGGTGCCGCGGGCGACCTGCGCCATCACTTCGGGCATGTCAGGCGGTACCGGCTCCTCGAACCACAAGGGATCATAGGGCTCGATGGCGCGCGCCATGCGCAGCGCGCCGGACGCGGTGAACTGGCCGTGCGTGCCAAACAGGATGTCGGCGCGGGTGCCGACCGCCTCGCGGATCGCCTTGATCATGCGGGTGGAGACATCGATGTCGACGAGGCGCGGCTGATGGCCGTCGAAGGCGGTATAGGGGCCGGCCGGGTCGAGCTTGACGGCATTGAAACCCTGTTCGACATATTCGAGCGCACAGGCGGCGGCGAGATCGGGGTCGTTGTAGACGTTCTTGCCATCGGGCGCGTCCTCGGAATGGACGCTGCCGGTGTGCGGATAGAGATAGGTGTAGGAGCGCAGCGTTTCGTGCACCTGGCCGCCGAGCAGTTTGTAGACCGGCTTGTTGGCCTCCTTGCCGATGATGTCCCAGCAGGCCATTTCCAGCGCCGAGAAGCAGCCCATGCCGGACACATCCGGGCGCTGGGTGAAGCCGGACGAATAGGCGCGGCGGAAAAAGTTCTCGATGTCGTGCGGATCGCGGCCGACGAGATAGCGCTCGGCCATGTCCTCGACCATCTTCGCCGTGACATGGGCGGAGAAGGTGGCGTTGTAGGCCTCGCCATAACCGACGACGCCGCCATCGGTGGTCAGTTTGACGAAGATGAAATACTTGCCGCCGATGCCGGGCGGCGGGTTGCCGACAACCCAGGTCTTGACGTCGGTAATCTTCATTTTTGGTCCTCCAGAACCAGTTCGGCGCCCTTCCAACCGGTCATGATCGAGGCGGCGTTGGTGTTGCCGGTGATGTTGTCGGGAAAGATCGAGGCGTCGATGACGCGCAAGCCGTCGATGCCGTGCACCTTGAGACGTGGGTCGACGACGGCGTGTGAAGGATCGGGGCCCATGCGGCAGGTCGAGACCGGGTGATAGACGGTGCCGGAGCGTTTCCGGAAATCCTGGATCAGATCGGCGTCCGAAGTGATTGAAGGACCAGGCAAAACCTCTTCCTCGATGATCTCGGCCATGGCGGGCATCGAGGCGATCTTGCGCACGAACTTCACCGCCGCCAGCATCTCCTCGACATCGGCATTGGTGGAGTAGGCGTTGGCGACAATTTTGGGGTAGTCGCGCGGGTTGCTGGAGCGGATCATGATCTCGCCACGGCTCGACGGACGGCAATTGGACAGGCCGATGGAAAAGCCCGGCCATGGATCCGGCGTCAGGATCGGGCGCTCGCCGCTCTTGGGAATGACAGTCGAGAAGGCCTGGAAATAAAGCTGCATGTTGGGCCGCGTCGCCGCCGGGTCGGTGCGGAAGAAGCCGCCGGCATTGTTCATCGACAGCGACAGCGGGCCGGAGCGGGTCAGGATGTATTGCATGCCGACCAGCAGCTTGCCCCACCAGGGGCGCAGCGTCTGGTTGAGTGTCGGCAGCCGGCCCTTGAAGGTGTAGTTGATGCCGACATGGTCCTGCAGATGCGCGCCGACATTTTCGTTGGCATGGAGGACGGGAATGCCCAGGCCTTTGAGCAGAGCGGTCGGCCCGACGCCGGACAGCTGCAGCAATTGCGGCGAGTTGACCGAACCGCCCGACAGGATGATTTCGCGGCCGGCGCGCACCGTCTTCGTCTCGCCGTTCTGCAGATATTCGACGCCGACGGCGCGTTTGCCCTCGAACAGGACACGGGTCGCCAGCGCCTTCATCTCGACGCGGACATTGGCGCGCTTCATTGCCGGGCGCAGAAAGGCGCGCGCCGCCGACATGCGGCGGCCATTGCGGGTCGAGATCTGGTAGATGCCGACGCCTTCCTGGGCGGCACCATTGAAATCCGGGTTGAGCGGCAGGCCGGCCTGCTGGCCGGCGGCGAGATAGCGCCTGGTCAGCGGATGGACGGCGTCCGAACAGTCGGTGACATGCAGCGGGCCGCCCGTGCCGCGCCATGTGTCAGCACCGGCCTGATTGTCCTCGAGCGCCTTGAAGGCGGGCAAGAGGTCGTCATAGCCCCAGCCGGGATTGCCGGCGGCCGCCCAGGCATCGAAATCCTCGCGGGCGCCCCTGATCCAGACCATGGCGTTGATCGAACTCGAACCGCCGAGCAGCTTGCCGCGCGGCCAGTGGTCGGCATTGCCGGCGAGGCCAGGGTCCGGCTCGGCCTTGTAGTTCCAGTTGACATCAGCATCGAAGAAGGTCTTGCCGTAGCCGAGCGGCATCTGCACGTAGAAGCGGCGGTCGGTGCCGCCGGCCTCCAGCACCAACACCGAGAAGCGCCCCGAGGCCGACAGTTTTTCCGCCAGGACCGAGCCGGCCGAGCCGGAGCCGACGATGATGAAGTCATAGGTCTGCATGATGGATGGTCTGCATGATTGGTTTGGGCGGCGCGGAAATCTGGCCGCAGCCTAGACGCCACGGGTTGACCGCGTCGCCGCGCCATCCGGCATCAGTTGTGAAAAAAGCGACTGTCGAACTGGTCGGGTTTGCGGGGATTCCCAACAATCGCGCTTGATATGTACCGGCTCGACAGCTTATGCGATGGCATTATTTGGCGCATGATTTTTTCCGAAAAGTCTGCAACTTTTCGGAATCATGCTCTGGCCACTCTGCGGAAGGCAGGAAAATCATATGCGTGTCCTGTCGGATGCTTTCATTCCCGAACTGCCGGGCCACTACAGTGGCAAGGTCCGCGAAAACTATGATTTGGCGGATGGCAGGCGCATCATCATCGCAACCGACCGCCTCAGTGCCTTCGACACCATCCTGACCTCGATCCCGTACAAGGGCGAAATCCTCACCCAAACGGCGCGTTACTGGTTCGAGGAAACCGCAGACATCTGCCCGAACCATGTTCTCGAATACCCCGACCCGAACGTCGTCGTCGGCACAAGGCTCGACATCCTGCCGGTGGAGATCGTGGTGCGCGGCTATCTGGCGGGAACCACCAGCACCTCGATCCTGACCAGGTACCGGCGCGGTGATCGGGACATGTATGGAATGCGCCTGCCGGACGGCCTGCGCGACAATGAGAAACTGGCGGAGCCGATCATCACACCGACCAGCAAGGCTCTGCATGGCGGTCATGACGAGCCGCTGTCCAAAGCCGAGATCCTCGAACAGGGCCTGCTTGCGCAGGCGCAGTGGGATACCGTGTCGGACTACGCCTTGCGCCTGTTCGCCCGTGGCCAGCAGCGTGCCGCCGAGCGCGGTCTCATCCTCGCCGATACCAAATACGAATTCGGCACCGACAAGAATGGGACCATCATTCTCGCCGACGAAATCCACACGCCGGACAGCAGCCGGTACTGGATCGCGGCCAGTTACGAACAGGCGATCGCCAGCGGCAGCCGGCCGGAGAGTTTTGACAAGGATTTCATCCGGTCGTGGGTCTCGGCGCGGTGCGATCCCTACAGCGACCCGATCCCAAAAATACCCGACGAGATCGTCGAACAGGCCTCCAGGGTTTATGCGCAGGCCTATGAGGCGATCACGGGCAGGGAATTCTCTCCCGACCTTTCCGGGGACAGCGTGCTCGATCGCATTCGCACGAACCTCAAGCGTTACTTTTAGCGGCCAGGCGAGCCCTCGCTGAGGGGTACAGTCGGCAGTGGCGCGTTGACCTCTCGGCGCCGTGACGATACGGGATCGAGGGCAACCGGTCTCGAAGGATTTTCCCATGGTGCAGTACGCTGAAGGACGGCCGCTCGGCGATCTGACGCTGCGCACGCTGGCCATGCCTTCGGATGCCAATGCCGCCGGCGACATTTTTGGCGGCTGGGTGATGGCGCAGATGGATCTTGCCTGCGGCATCCGCGCCGCCGAGCGCGCCAAGGGCCGCGTGGTGACGGCCGCGGTGAAAGAGATGTCATTCGCCAAGCCGATGAAGATCGGCGACACGCTGTGCATCTACACCCATGTAGAGCGCGTCGGCCGCACCTCGATGACGCTCAAGGTCGAAGCCTGGGCGCAGCGCTACCTCTCCGACTTGATGGAAAAGGTCACCCATGCCGATTTCGTCATGGTGGCGCTGGACGGCGAAGGCAAGCCGAAAGCGGTTCCCGCCGAAGGCTGACGGAAGCCGTTTTCTCCCATGCTTGGCCATTTGTAACAGCGCCCGTTCGGGAGGCGCTTTTCGCGACATCCAATGGTTGCCTCCAGGCCCGATTGTGTGGGCGTCGGAGGAGAGACAATGCGTCAACATATGCTGAACGGCTGGCTCGTGGCAGCCCTGGTCGCGACGACCTGCCTGCTCGGCGTGACCGCTTATGCGGAGGTGAAGGAAGACATCTCGCGCATTGCCTGCACGCATGACCACCCGGCCCTCGGCGAGCGGGCCGCCCGGTGTGATATCTGTGCCGCGATGCGATGTGATGGCAGCCCGTCAGAAGCCTGAGATCAGCCGTCAGAGGATGGGGCACAGAGGCAATACGCCAGTGAACACACTGCGTGCGGTCGGGCAGCGATCCGCACGGCCGAGATGGAATTCCGGATCAGGTCAAGCCGAAGTCACGCGCGGACTGCATCCCTTGCTGGCCAAGGGTTTCAAACGTGCATGCCGTCGAATTTTTCGCGCGCCGCCTTGACGCGCGTGGTGTTCTTGCGCGCCCATTCGCCTAGCGCGCTGACCGGGATCAGCAGCTCATGACCGAGCTCGGTGAGCTCATAGTCGACACGCGGCGGTATGGTCGGAAACACCGTGCGAGTGACGAAGCCGTCGCGCTCCAGCCCGCGCAACGTGGTGGTCAGCATCTTCTGCGAAATGCCGCCGACGGCTGCGCGCAATTCATTGAAGCGCAGCGGTCCGTCGCCCAGCTTGCCGACGACCAGAACGGTCCATTTGTCGCCGACGCGCTGCAGGATTTCCGAGACGGCGCGGCAGTCTTCGGTGTTGTGCGGGTGCCTCAGTAACAAAACGGTGCCTCCTTGCGTCTCGAGTTGGCAGTATCTCATATAGCGCCGGTATCCAAACGATACCAGCTTTACTTGCCCCGGAATCGCTTACTAGGAGAGCCCCATGTCAAAACCCAAGATCGCCATCATCGTCGGTTCGACGCGCGCCGCGCGTTTTGCCGACGTACCGACCCAATGGATCGCCAAGATCGCCAAGTCACATGCCGACATCAACGTCGAAGTCGTCGACCTGCGCGACTTCCCGCTGCCTTTCTTCGACGAGGTCGCATCCTCCGCCTGGGTGCCGTCGACGAATGAAGTGGCACAGCGCTGGCAGAAGAAGGTCGCCGAATTCGACGGCTTCATCTTCACCGCCGCCGAATACAATCACGGCCCGACAGCCGTGCTGAAGAACGCCATCGACTACGCAGCCAACGAATGGAACAAGAAGCCGGCCGGCTTTGTCGGCTATGGCAGCGTCGGTGGTGCCCGCGCCGTCGAACAGCTCCGCCTTCATGCCGTCGAATTGCAGATGGCGCCGGTCAAGTCGGCTGTCCATATCGCCTGGAGCGATTTCCTCGCCGTCCGCCAGGGCGAGAAGAAGCTGGAAGATCTCGAGCATCTGAACCAGGCCGCCACCGCGCTGGTCAACGACGTTGCCTGGTGGGCCAAGGTGCTCAAGGCAGCGCGGCAGGCCGATGCCGTCGCCGAGGAAGTCAAGGCCGCCTGACCGCCGGTTCGAATTATCCTCCCAAGGATATGGGGCGGCGCTTGCGCCGCCCTTTTCAATTGGGGGAGGCCATGCCGTCTTGTTGTGCCTGTCTCGGCCGGATAACGCAGTCGGCGAGGCGGCCCATCTCGTTCAATTCGTCGGCGTGATGCTGGCCCCATTGGCAAAGCGCCAGCAGGATCGGCTCGAGGCTGAGGCCGAGGCGCGTCGCCGAGTATTCGACGCGCGAGGGCACTTCGGCGAAGATCTCGCGGCTGACGAGACCATGTACTTCCATTTCGCGAAGCTGCTGGATCAGCACTTTCTGGGTGATGCCGGGCATGATCGCCTTCAGCGCCGACAGCCGCCGGGGACCATCGAAGAGATGGTAGAGGATGACCGCCTTCCAGCGCCCCGCGATCACTTTCAGCGCCCGTTCCGCCGGCAGCGTCGGCAGTCTCTTGACGGGCATTCTGTTGGGATTGGGCATGGTCACCTCCTGGTCAGCAGGGGACAAATGAGTGTGTAGTCGAGGCTCCGCAGATAGTGGCAAACCGCTGGCGATGCCAGTGCGATCGGAGTTTGCCATGAAAGCCATTCAACTCAGCCGCTTCGGCGGTCCCGACGTGCTGGAGGTGGTCGATCTGCCGACACCGGTGCCGCAGGCTGGCGAGGTGCGGATCCGCGTTCATGCCGCCGGCATCAACCTCTTCGAAGTGCTGATGCGGGCCGACCGCTACGCGGTGACGCCGCAGCTTCCCATGATCCTCGGTGTCGAGGCGGCGGGCGTCGTGGAGGCCGTCGGGCAAGGCGTGGATACACAGCTGCTCGGAACCCGTGGGGCGGCGCCGCTGTTCATGTCGCGGCGTCCTCACAGCGGCTATGCGGAGCAGGTGACGATGTCAGCCGACCTCGTCGTGCCGCTGCCGGACTCGCTGCCGTTTGAGGATGCGACGGCCTTGATGGTGCAGGGGCTGACCGCCCTTTATCTGCTTCGGCAAAGCCCGCCAGAGGGCAAGGCGGTGCTGGTCCCGGCCGCGTCGGGCGGCGTGCGATCGTTGCTGATCCAACTGGCCAGGCTGAAGGGCGCCCGCCAGGTGATCGCAGCCGCCGGCGGCAAGGCCAAGCTCGATCCTTGCCTCTCGCGGGGAGCCGATGCCGGAGTCGATTACACCAATCCGGATTGGCCCGCCCGCGTCCGCGACGTCACGGACGGGAAGGGCGTCGACATCATCTACGATACAGTTGGCGGCGCGCTGACGGCTGCGTCGCTGCAGGCTCTGGCGCCTGGCGGCGAACTGGTGTTCGCGGCACTCGGCCGTTATGCGCTCGCGGCTTCCGATCTGGAGGCGATGATCGGCCGCAACCAGTCGCTCAGGGGTTTCGCGCTACTGCCGCTGTTGTCTCCCGATGTGCTGAGAGCCAACCTGTCAGAGCTGTTCCAATTGGCGGCGAGCGGCCGTCTGCAGGTAGCGATCGGCGGCCGCTTCCCGCTCGATCAGGCCGGCGATGCACACCGCTTGCTGGACGAGCGCCGCTCGACAGGAAAGGTGGTGCTGATGCCCTAGTTTCGCAGCGGACACCACGCCAATCGGATTGGACCTCTACATCGATGGTCCTGCCATCTGGCCGCGCTGTCTTGCCCTGATATATCCGGCTGCAATCCGTCACATGAGTGAAGCCGTGAAGACATCCAGCCTGACCGGCGCCGTTTCCCCGATGATCCCGGTGCTCGTATGCGCGCTCGGGATCTTCCTGCTGTCGGGGATGGACGCGGCGATGAAGACCCTGGTTATTGCGGTGGGCGTCTACAACACGGTGCTCTGGCGCAGCATGGTCGCGACCGTGGTCGCGGGTGCTGCCTGGTCGGCAGGGCCGCGCGCAACGCCAACCTTTCCGGTGCTGAGGCTGCATGCGCTGCGTGCCGCAATTGTCGGGATCGTCCTGATATCCTTCTTTTGGGGTCTCGCCAGGCTGCCGCTCGCCGAGGCGATCGGGCTGAGCTTTGTCGCGCCCCTGTTTGCGCTCTTCCTTGCCGCGCTGCTGCTGGGCGAACGGATCCGGCGGCAGGCCGTCTGGGCATCGTTGGCTGGCATCGCCGGCGTCGCGATCATCATGGCCGGCCAGTTCGGGCAGGCAAGCTATTCGCAAGATGCCATGCTTGGCACGGCAGCGGTGCTCGTATCGACGGTGTTCTACGGCTACAATCTGATCCTCGCCCGGCAACAGGCGCAGTTGGCCAAGCCGATCGAGATCATGTTGTTCCAGAACCTTTGCGTTGCCATCTTTCTCGGCCTCGCAGCACCTTGGCTCGCCGTCGCGCTGCCGAGCAATCTTTGGCTTCCCCTGGCTGGGGTGACGGTGCTGTCGCTTGCCGGTCAATTCCTGATGAGCTGGTCCTACGCCCGCGCCGAAGCGCAATATCTGATCCCGACCGAATACTCGGCCTTCATCTGGGCGGTCGCGCTTGGCTGGTTCTTCTTTGACGAGGAGGCGACCTGGACCACGCTGACCGGAGCATGCCTGATCGTCGCCGGCTGCCTGATCGCCGCGCGGGCAAATCCGAAACTTGCCGAGCCAATCGAGGCCGCAGTTTGAGGGAGCAAGTCATGTGATGCCGGGATCACGCCTGCGCGTCACTTGGGAAGACCGGCCTTGCGAAAGCCGTCAACGAAATGCTCAAGCATAGCGGTGTCGCGGAATGGCTCCGTTGTGGCCCAGTGATGGGTCGTGAAATGCGGGTTGCCGACGAGGAACAGTTCGACCTCGGCGCGCGCCTCGTCGAGCCGGCCGAGTTGGGCCAGGCTTGCCGCCAGGAAACGGCGTGAGCTTGTACGATAAGTCTCGTCCCTGCGCAGTGTCTCGATAGCGGCTTCGTAGTCGCGCGCCGCATATTGCGCCTGGCCGAGCGTCAGATAGTACCAACTCGCCGGAAACGGGTTCAGCCGGAACGCCTTGCTGATATGCTCAAGGCCCTCTTCGACCCGCCCGGTCAGGACCGCGATGTCGGATAATGCCGCCCAGGTGTCGGCCTCGTTCGGGTCGAGCTCGATCGCCTTGGCGAATTCGGCATCCGCCTCGGCGAAGCTGCGCTCATAGGCAAGCAGATAAGCCAGAATCCAGCGACAGCCAGCATCATTGGGATCGATCGCCACGGCCTTGCGGGCGAGTTCCAAGGCAACGCTGCGGGCAGCTTCAGTTGGTCCGCCCCAATGCACCTGTCCCATCCAGTGGTTCATGGCAAGCCAGCGATAGGGCTCGGCGTAGTCAGGATCGAGCGACACCGCGCGCGTGAGCATCAGATGCGCTTCCTGCGCCATCTGCGGCGAGTCGTCGATCAGCTTGCGCGCCCGCACGCAGAGGTCGTAGGCCTCGAGATTTTTGGGCCGATTGCGCGGCGGCGATGCGCGCAGCCGGCCGAGCAGCGCCTCCACGATCTTGGCCGTCACCTCGTCCTGAACGGCAAAGATATCCTCCAGGCCGCGATCGAAGCGTTCCGCCCACAGATGATCGCCACTCACCGCGTCGACCAGCTGTGCGTTGATGCGCACGCGCCCCGCGGCGCGTCTTGCGCTGCCCTCCAGCAGGTAGCGCACGCCAAGGTCTTCAGCGATCTCGCGCACGTCCGTCGCCTTTCCCTTGTAGGCAAAGGCCGAGTTGCGCGCGATGACGAACAGGCCGGAGATTCTGGACAGGTCGGTGATCAGGTCTTCGGTCAACCCATCCGCGAAGGAGTCCTGCTCGGGATCGTTGCTGACATTGACGAAGGGCAGCACGGCTATCGATGGTTTGCCAGGCAGCGGCAAGGGCTTTCGCTTCGCGCCAGCGAGCTGTTCGACGGTTCCCGTGAAACGGTAGCCGACGCGCGGAACGGTGGATATCCATTCGCCGCCGTCGGCGGCCGGACCAAGCAGCTTGCGCAACTGCGCGATCTGGACGGTGAGGTTGCCTTGCTCCACGGCGGTGCCCGGCCAAGCCGCGTCCATCAACTCGGCTTTCCCCAGAATTTCGCCGGGCCGTCCGACGAGCGCCGCGAGCAGATTTAGCCCGCGGTAGCCAACGGCAACGGACACATCGTTCCGAAGCAGCGTTCCCGCACCCGGATCAAGCACGAACGGACCAAAGGCAAAACGCGATCCCTGCATAGGGCGCATCTATAGAGCAATTCCAGGAAAAGTGTGAAACGGTTTTCCGGCCGGAGTTGCGTCAAAACAAAGAGTTAGAGCAGTTTGCTGGTTCCGTGAACCGGAAAACTGCTCTACCCGGTTTGGAAGTTTTGAGAACTATTTGGGAAGGCTTAATTACGGCGCTGTCCGTATCGCGCAGAATTCAACCTCTTTCGAGAGCCCTCCGGCCCTCAAACCATATGGAGGTTGCCATGACCAATACCCTCACCTCGGCCTTGCATTGTGCAGCGCGGCCTGAAACGCCGGTGGGGCCGGCGTCGCGTCGGCACCTGACGACCCTGCGAAGCATCATCGCGACCTGGCACGATCGGACCTGGCGCGAGCGGATACGCTTTCGCTGGCAACTCAGGCAAATGTCGAAGGACAATCCCCATTTGATCGACGATATCGGTCTGACGATACAGCAGGTCGAGGGAGAGATCGCCAAGCCCTTCTGGGAACGATAGGGCGATCATCGACAGTCAGCGCACCGCCTCGCGGTGAACGCCGGGCAGGCGGGTGGCGATCAGCTTGTCGATGCGGCGGCCGTCAAGATCGACCACCTCGAAGCGCCAGCCCTGCGCGTCGACGCATTCGCCGGTCGCCGGGAGATGGTGCATGTGTGCCAGCACATAGCCGGCGACGGTCTCGTAGTCGCGGTTTTCCGGCAGGTCGATGCCGAGAATGTCGGCCATCTCGTCGGCCTGCATGTAGCCGGCGAGCAGCCATGAGCCATCCTCGCGCTTGACCGCGTTTTCCTCATCGCCGGCGTCGGTGTCCGCCCGGAACACGCCGGTGATGGCTTCGAGGATGTCGGCCGGGGTGACGATGCCTTCGAAGTGACCGTATTCGTCATGCACCAGCGCCATCGGCACGTCGGATTCCTTGAGCTTCTGCAGCACATCCAGCGCGTCGGCCTGGTCGTAGACGATGGGTGCGGCGCGCACATGCCTGCGCGGATCGAGCACGCGGCCGGCAAGCATTGCCGCCAGTACGTCGCGCGTCTGGACGACGCCGACCATGACATCGACGCCGCCGTCGCCGGCCGGCAGGCGCGAATGCTGGGTTTCCATCAAAAGCTTGCGGATCGCGCTCTCGTCGGATTGCAGATTGATCCAGTCGACCTCGGTGCGCGGCGTCATCACCGCTCGCACGGCGCGGTCGCCAAGCCGCATGACGCCGGCGATCATGCGCCGCTCGTCGGATTCGATGGTGCCGTGATGCTCGGCCTCGGCGACCAGCATCTTGATCTCCTCGTCGGTGACCTTCTCCTCGCTTTCGCCGCGCTGGCCGAGCAGCCACAGGATGGCGCGGCCTGAGAAGTCGAGCAGGAAGACCAGCGGCGCCGAGACGGTGGCGAGGATGGTCATTGCCGGAGCGGCCCTGGCGGCGACCCTTTCGGGATCACGCAGAGCGATCTGCTTGGGCACAAGTTCGCCGACGATCAGCGAGAAATAGGTGATGATGGCAACGACGATGCCGACGCCAAGCGGGTCGGCGAGATTCTCGCGCATGCCCGTCGAGGCCAAGAACCGCGCCAGCCGTTCGCCAAGTGTGGCGCCGGAAAAGGCGCCTGACAACACGCCGACCAGGGTGATGCCGATCTGCACCGAGGACAGGAACTTGCCGGGATTCGAGCCAAGCTCAAGCGCGCGGCCGGCGCCATTGATACCGCGGTCGATCATCGCTTTCAGCCGGGCCGGGCGCGACGAGACGATGGCGAGCTCGGACATCGACAAAAGGCCGTTCACGCAGATGAGGACGACCACGATAGCGATTTCGACATATAGCATGAGCGGTCAATAGCATTGCCGCGCGGTCTTCGAAAATAGTCCGGCGTGTTTTTTGAGAAATGACCGGCACTTCGGTCAGGGAATCCGCGGCGGTAAGGGAACCGTCAGGGATTTGGCATTGCTGCGAAGGGTCCGAAAAAGCCAACGACCAGTGACAGCTTCCCCCGTTTGGAAACGCGGCACATGTCCATGCTGTCGGCGCCTCGAAATCCGTTGTCGCCTCTCGCTACCCAGCCAAAACGCAGGAAATCATGATGGATATCGACAAGGTCGTCCGTTCGAGCCAGAGGCCGGGACGGGCTTTCACGACCTGATCGATGTGATGGAGCAGCGCCTCGGCTCCGGAGATTTGCGCCGTCGGATCGATGTACGTGCCGTCCGGTTCGAATGAGGCGAACAACAGGCGGCGACGCTCTTCAGGCTTCGGGTCGAACCAGGCCCTGCAGTCGCTGTTCACCACACTTTCCGCTTCGAACATCAGAACCTCCCTTTTGAAACCGCCGGACTGTCTCGGCTCGCAAGGTTCGCGCGACCTACTGTTTCAGTACACCGACAATCGCCTCGCCATCGGTGAAGTATGGATCGCCGCCACCATTGCGTCCGGTGCTGGTGGCGCCGACGCCGGCAATATCGCTGGTCGAGATCAACACACCGGCGGTCGCCAGATCGCGCATCAGAAAGTCGCGCTCGGCGTCGATGTCGGGGCCGATATGGTGGGTGACGGCGCCGGTGTCGTGGCTTAGGCCAACGCCGCGGTCGAAGCTGGCCGAGCCCAGCCACAGTGGCCGGCCGTCATCGCCGGTCGCACCGGTCTGCCAGAAGCGGACATGATGCCGGCGATCGGCGCTGAAGCCCTCCGGCTTTTCGAAGGCGAGATCCTGGGCGTGGCCGTCGAACAGCAGCCTGCTGACCGGCGCATCGGGGTAGGGGTGGTCGAACAGCACGCTTTCACCAATTTCGATCGCGGTCTTCAAGGTCACCGCGTCGGCGGTGTCCCAGCCCGCGACGGCGAAGGCATGGACCACCTCCTTCTGCGTGCCGACAAGACCGACATTGATGGGGTCGCCCGGAATGCCTTGCGGCGTGTGCGTCACCATCTCGAAGCTCTGCTTGCGAAAGCCGCGATCGCGGAATGTCCAGAATTCAGGTGCCGCGAAATAGGCGAGCGCCAGATAGGCGGCCAGCAAGGCCGCCACCCAGATCGCAACGCGTCGTCGAAGGCTTCGTTGGCTCATGAAGGAGGCTCGATCCCAGCGGTATCTGTTGCCTGACGTATCTTGGAAATCAATGGCCAAGCACGCGCTGGCGGTCTATCGTCAGCCATCGTTTTTGCGCGGGGGCAGGAATGAAACGGAAGCCGGCAGGCCACAGATCGATGGCGTTGACCGCCGAGCTTGTCGCCAGGGTCGATCGTATCGAGCCGGATCCCGGTCCAGAGCCTGGAACCAGCGAGCATACCGACGCGGAGTTCGATGATCTGGTCGAAAAGGTGCTTGCCGAATACAGACCCGAAACGCTGTGGGTTTTCGCTTACGGCTCGCTTATCTGGAATCCCGAATTCGTCCATGTCGAGCAGCGCCCGGCCACGGCGCCAGGTTGGCACCGCTCATTCTGCCTGAAGCTGACGCGCTGGCGTGGAACGCGCGATTTGCCGGCCCTGATGATGGCTCTCGACCGTGGCGGCAGCTGCAATGGCATCGTTTATCGACTGCCAGCCGAAGACCATTTCGGGCAACTCGGCCAGTTGATGCGCCGCGAGGTCGATGCGAATCCGCCAACTAACGTGCCGTGCTGGATCAAGGTCAAGACCAAGGAGGGTCCACTGTGCGCCCTGGCCTTCGTTGCTGCTCCAGACGGTAGGGCTTATGCTGGAAGGGTGCCGCTGGAACAGGTTGCGGACGCGCTGGCACGGGCTGCTGGGCATTGGGGTTCGTCGGCGCAATACCTGTTCCGGACTGTCGGTAAACTGGAGGAAAGCGGCATTCGCGACCGGAATCTGTGGCATATCCAGGATCTGGTGGCACGGCAAATCATCGCTTCCACCGGTGGCGCCGATCCTGCCTGATCGTTTCCGAAGCCAGCATCCACTTTTCGAGATCATGCTCTAGCGGCAGGCGCGATAACCGTTCCTGCGGTTCTTGATGTCGAAATGGAAATGGTTGCGGTGGTCGTAATTGTAGCCGGGGCCGAGCACGGTGGTGAAATACTGGCAGCCGTCGGCGCGCACATTGTTGAGGAAGCCGCGGGTGCGGAAGGCGAACAGGCCGGGCTTGCGCACATCGATGTCGTCGCCATTGTTGAGCTCGATGCTCATGACGTCGAGTGCATTGCCCTTGCCATGCTCGGACAATACACCTTCGCCGGCAATCCTGCGACAGGAATAGCTGGAGCCCTGGTGGATGGTCTTGACGCCGGAGAAATAGCGCCAGCGGGCGGAGGGAACGAGTTCATTCTTCGTCCAACCGGCAAAGGTGGCGGCCATGTCGCAAGTCAGCGTCGCGGCGGGTTTCATCTGGATGTTGCCGATGGCCGAGACCTTGACCGGATAATCGATGCCGCACTGGCCTTCATGGATCGGCGCCAGGTCGGTGAAGGCAACGTCGAGGCGCTTCAATTGCTGGCGGCAGTCGGTTTCGCTGGCCGGCATCTGCTCGACCGGCGACATTGGCTCGTCCATGCGCGGATAAGCGGCCTGCGTCATATAGGGATTGGAGGGGACAAGCTTCTGCATGCCGGCATATTGCGGCACGGCGGCAGTCTGGGATCCGACGTCGACGGCCGGTTCAAGCGACAGCACACTGCCGGTGTTGCAGGCGGAAAGCGCCACGAGGGCAAGGCCGGCGGCCAGCCCGCCGACTGTCGAGCGCATGCGTCTCGATTGCCGCACTGCGGCAAGCGCGGCGCAAAATGTTCCGGCCATGAGCGGAATCCCTGTTCCCAGATCTCCGGCATCTTAACGATCAAGGGTAAAGGAAAACTCAGCGCCCGCGTTCATGCCTGCGGCCGAATTGCGGCACGCGGTCTGACCAGCCATGCTCACTGGCAGAACGTCCCCCCGTGCCGGCGCGGTTCGAGATCGAGATGGAAATGCAAGGAATGATCGGCATCGGCGCCAGGGCCGAGTACGGTCTTGAAGGGTCCGCACGCGGCCTTGCGCACGGCGTTGAGGAATTTGGCGTCCTGCTCGGGCGGCGCCGGGCCGATCTCGATCTTCTTGCCGTCCGACAGCGTGAAGCCGGCGATATCGAGGGCGTTGCCGAAGGCATGTTCCGACAGTTTTCGTGTGCCATTGCGTGGCCGGCAGACAAAGGCCGATGCCTGGCTGATCGATTTCAAATCGGCGCCGAAATCGGCTTTCGCGGCCGGCTGGATGACATTTGCCGCAAAACGCGCGGCCACCTCGGCCATCGGGCAATTGAGTTCGGTGCCCGGCGCGATGGCGATCGACTTGCCGATTGTCTTGATCACGATCGGGTAAGGGATCGAGCAGCCGATTTCGGGATTGCTTTCCGCCTTGTGCTCCTCGAATTCGACGCCGAGCGCCTTCAGCCGCTCGCGGCAAGCGACTTCCTCAGCGGGCATCTTGCCGTCGGGCAGATCGGCCGAGCGCGGGTCGGGCAGCATCTTCTTGTCGCCTGCGTCCGCCGGCTTTTGCGGCGGCTGTGGGGCGACTGCCGGCGCTTGAGCCTCGGGCTCCGCGATGTCAGGCTTTTGTGTCGGCGTTGGCGCGACGGCTGGCGGCTCCGGGGCAGAGGGTTCAGGGCGCACCTGCCTTTTTGGATGGGATTTTTCTTCATTGAACCGGTCGGGCGCTCCGGCGGTCTTCGGACCTTCCGTCTTTTCCTCGGTCTTTGCAGCGTCGGCCTTCGGAGCCTCCGCCGGGCGTGGCTCGGGCACCGGAATACCGGGCCCGGGCACCGGAACATCGGCAGGCGAGGGCAGCGGAGCCTGCGTTTTCTGCTGTGTCCGGTTCGGCGTGACCTGCCGGTGGCGCCGCGGTTTCAGGCGCTGCCCGCCCCGCGGTTTCAGGGGCTGGTCGACCCGCGGCGTCAGCGGCTGCTCCACCCGCGGCGTCAGCGGCTTGTGATGCCGATGGCGATGTCTGGCCTCGGCCGGCATCACCAGCAAAGCCGTGACGGCCATGAGCAATGCGATCCTGCATGTTCGGGAAAAGACAATCGACCCCATGGCCCTCAACGGCGCCGAGGCAGGGAGGTTGCCTGCGTCGCATCACGAACGGTAACCGCGTCGTTACGCGCCGATCGCTTCCAGCCCTTCCTCCAGCCAGTCGGCGAGCAGCGGCATGCCAAGCAGGTATTTTGCGGTGCGTTTGTTGGCGCGTTCGCGCGCCGCGGCAAGCGCGTCCGCCCATTCGGTGGCGTCGTAGTCGCCGCGACCGACCCAGGCCAGCGCGATCAGTTCGGCTGCTTCATCGACATTGAGGTCGTTGATCAGCTCGCGCAGCTCTTCTTCGGTAAGGTTCTCGGAGCTTTCCTCGGCAAGGCCGTCATGGTGATGGTTGACATGGGACTCGCCGTCGAGCTCGACCTCGTGCTCGGCGCCATCGGCATAGTCTTCATTGACGGCGGCACTCAGCGCCTTGGCCTTGAGGATGAACAGACGCACGGTGTCGGGGCCGATCGAAAGGTCCCAGTCCTTTTCAAGCCACCGCTGCACGGGCCGTCTCCGTCAGGTCGTTTGCCGGATGATAGCGAATTTGCAGCGTCCGTCACCTGATGTTCTCCCGCTCGCATTTTTCCGGGATGAAACGCGAACCGTCTGGCGTTAGTGTTGCATTCTCACCCCTCAAGGAGGCTTCGATGCATAAAAGAATGCTGATCCAGGCTGCAACCGCGCTGGTCGCTCTCCAGTTCTTCGCCGTCCCGACGTTCGCCGCCGGCAGTAGCGGTGGCAGCGATCAGACCGTCACCCAGTGCAAGAAGGGCGAAGTCTGGGACAAGAAGAAGAAAAAGTGCGTCGCGCCCCAGGAAGGCATGCTCGACGACGACAGCATCTATGATGCAGGCCATGCGCTGGCGATGGCCGGGCGTTATGACGAGGCGATTGCCGTGCTCAGCCTGGCCGCCAACAAGCAGGATCCGCGCATCCTCAACTATCTCGGCTATTCGCACCGCCATTCCGGCCGCATCACCGTCGGCCTCGGCTACTACGAGGAAGCGCTGCGTATCGACCCCAATTACACGCTGGTGCGCGAATATCTCGGCGAAGCGCATCTGCAGATTGGCGATCTGGCCGGCGCCCAGCAGCAGTTGATGGAGATTGAGAAGCGGACCGGCAAGGGTTCGCGTGAATACGGCATGCTGTCCGAGCAGATCGACCATTTCATGAGAAGTTGAAAAGGCCCCCAGGGCTGTTCGAAGCGGCCGCGAGCGATCGCGGCCGCTTCAGACTGCTGACAAACCCCGTCGATTTTCGGCGGGGTTTTTTGTTATGTGATTGAAGTGTCTTGGACAGTTTGTGTCAGGAGATTTTGGCAGGAG
>NZ_LMHO01000009.1:0-172623 GCF_001428185.1 Mesorhizobium sp. Root695
TGCCTCCTGCCAAAATCTCCTGACACAAACTGTCCAAGACACTTCAATCACATAACAAAAAACCCCGCCGAAAATCGACGGGGTTTGTCAGCAGTCTGAAGGCCGGGCGATGCCCGGCCTTTTGTTATACTTTTCCGAGACTTAGAACTTGATCTTGAGGCCACCCGAAATTGCCGTGACCAGATCGTTGCCGAAATCATAGCTGACTTCCTCGCCGGCCACATAGCCGTTTTCGCCATTCACTGTTCCCGAATGGCCGCTGGTCAGCACGCCAATCGCACCGGCCAGACGAACTTCGATATTGGGCTTCGGTGTATAGGCGACACCACCGCCCACAGTCCAGGTATCGGTCTGCGAGCCATAGCCGTGTGAAGTGCCGCGATCCCATGAAAGCTGGCCGGCGGCGCTCCACTGATCATTGAACTTGTGGCCGATGCCGCCGGTGACGGTCCAGCCGTCGCGGTACATCAAATCCAGCGAGGTGATCTGGCCTGAATGCAGAGTATCACCCGTAACGCAATCCGAAGCGGGAGTACCTTGGACACAAATCGGAACACTCTGCAGCAGGCTCCAGTTGACCCACTTGAGCGAACCAAAGGCAAGCCAACCGGGCGCAATGCCCGACTGCAACTTCAATTCCACCGTATCCGGCATGTACTCTGTCGCACCGTAGATCGGGAGCACGACACTGCCAACATGCGTCAGGTCCAGCGTGCCCGAGATATTGTCGAGCTTGACCCGCGAATTGTAGACGAGGCTGGCACGCAGCGCGATCTCAGGGATTTCGTAGGCGATGCCGGCGCGCCACCCCCAGCCGGTGCCTTTGAGATCCACCCGACCGGTTCCCTGGAAATCCGGCACCAGAGGCGATACCAGGTCTTGCTTGAAGCCATAGACTTCCTGGTAATAGACACCGCCAATGAAGCGAACCTGGCCTTTGCCGGCATCCATTTTGTAGGAGCAAGTCGTGGCGTAGTTGTTGCTCTTGATGTCGGTTTCCATGTTGGACTCGGAACCGGCCCACAGACCCGGATTTGTATGTGCGCCCCAAGGCTGGGAATAGTCGAACATACAGTCGACACCCTGGACGATCTGCGCCTTGACGCCGATGCGCGGGACCCAATAGCTCTCGCTGTCCTTCGCCGTGCTACCGAGGAATGTCACATCCCCGTCGTTCGGGTCCGTGTCCACCGCATTCTTGAGCTTGCGCTGCGGCATCACATAGGTCGATTCCGCTTCGGTCGCGAACGGAGCCGGGTCAAACAAAAGATCGATGTCGTAACCGCCGCGCTCCAACCCACCGGCGTGCGCCGTCCCGATCAAAGCCAGCGAACAGCACCCCGCCCCCAGCAGTGCTTTCAGTCGCAGAATAATCATGAGATGTTCTCCCCGAATTCGAGTGCATCAAGCTAGAACCAATTCAGGTTAACGGTGCAATAACGAATTCAAGGGCGTACATGTACGTATTCGCCAGGCGCATTTTCGAAAAAATGCAACCGGGTACAGCAAGGGCGAAAAACGGCCCATGCGGGGGTATCGTCCGAAAAAAAGGAGAACAACCGCCTAAAAAGGCTCGAAAACAGTGCTTTTTTAAGGGCCACGGGCCCCATTGTTACATTATGGCAACAATGGGGCAAAAACTCCCGTTTACGTCAAAATTAACGCAACGGAATGCCGATTTTGGAGGCAAAAAACCGGCATTTAGAGAGGGCTAAAGTCTAGCGAATCTATCCCTCACCCGGCATCACGAACCCGGGTCAACGCCACCGATAGCTTGTCCTGCGCATCGCGGTACTCAGCGAGCTTTTCGCGCTCGGCATCGACGATCTCGGCCGGCGCGCTGGCGACGAATCTTTCGTTCGACAGCTTCTTGTGCAAGCGCGCGATTTCCTCGGTCACCTTGGCCAGTTCCTTCTGCAGCCGCGCCGCCTCGGCGGCAAGATCGATCAGGCTGCCAAGCGGCAGACAGATCGTCGCCTCGTTGAGCACGATCTGCGCCGAACCCTTTGGCGCGATATCGGCGAGCGAGATGTCGCCGATCCGCGCCAGCCGCTTGATCGCGGATTCCTCGCGAACGAGCCGTTCGCGTGTCACAGCGTTGGCGCCGACCACGACCAGCGGTGCGATGGCTGCCGGCGGCACGTTCATCTCCGAGCGCACCGAGCGGATGCCGGAGACGAGGTCGACCAGCCAGTTGATGTCGGCGGCGGCATCCGCGTCTTCGAAGTCCGGTGACGGCCACGCGGCATGACACAGCAGCGACGACCGTTCCTTGCCTTCGCCTGCGGTCTGCGCCCACAGTTCCTCGGTCATGAACGGCATCATCGGATGCAGCAGCTTGTAGATCTCGTCGAGCACGAAGGCGACGCAGGCGCGGCTTTCGGCCTTGGCCGCCTCGTCGGTACCCATGAACACCGGCTTCAGCAGTTCCAGATACCAGTCGCAGAACAGGTTCCAGACGAAGCGGTAGGCAGCGCCTGCCGCCTCGTTGAAGCGGTATGAAGTGATGCCGTCCGTGATCTCTCGCGCGGCCCGCGTCAGCTCGGTCAGGATCCAGCGGTTGACGGCCAGCTTGGCGTCGTTCAGCCAGAATTCGTCATTGCGCGCGACCTCGTTCATCTCGGCAAAGCGCGTCGCGTTCCAAAGCTTGGTGCCGAAATTGCGATAGCCGGCGATGCGTGCCGGGTCGAGCTTCACGTCGCGGCCTTGCGCCGCCATCACCGTCAGGGTGAAGCGCAGCGCATCGGCACCGTATTCGTCGATGAGATCGAGCGGGTCGATGACGTTGCCTTTCGACTTCGACATCTTCTGCCCGTTCTTGTCCCGCACGAGCGCATGCACATAGACGGTGTGGAACGGCTCCTCGTCCATGAAGTGCAGGCCCATCATCATCATGCGGGCGACCCAGAAGAAGATGATGTCGAAGCCTGTCACCAGCACGTCGGTCTGATAGTAGGTCTTCAGCTCGGGCGTCTCATCGGGCCATCCCAAGGTCGAGAACGGCCACAGCGCCGACGAGAACCAGGTGTCGAGCACATCCTCGTCGCGGGTCAGGATCTCGCCCGGCTTGTAGTTCTCGAGCTTGTCCTCGACCCAGGCCTTCCATGGGCCTTCCAGTGCCAGATAGTATTCGATCGCCGCGCCAAGGGCCTCTTCCTCTGTCTTCTCGACGAAGACGCGCCCGTCCGGCCCGTACCAGGCCGGGATCTGGTGACCCCACCACAGCTGGCGCGAGATGCACCAGGGCTGGATGTTCTCCATCCAGTCGAAATAGGTCTTTTCCCAGTTCTTCGGCACGAAGTTCGTGCGGCCTTCGCGCACCGAGGCAATCGCCGGCTTGGCCAGTTCCGCCGCGTTGGCATACCACTGCTCGGTCAGGAACGGCTCGATCGGCACACCGCCGCGATCACCATGCGGCACCGCGTGGCGATGTGGCTCGACCTTTTCGAGGAAGCCGCCCTCTTCCATCAGCGCGACGATCTTCTTGCGCGCAACGAAACGGTCGAGGCCGTCGAGTTCATCCCAGACCGCCTGGCGCTCCGGCGTCACCTCGAGGCCGGCAAGGAAATCCTCATTTTCCCTGAGGCTCACCGCCGCCTCCGTGGTGAGGATGTTGATCGCCGGCAGCTTGTGGCGCTTGCCGACCTCGAAGTCGTTGAAGTCGTGCGCCGGCGTGATCTTCACCGCTCCCGAACCCTTTTCCGGATCGGAATACTCATCCGCCACCACAGGAATCCTGCGGCCGACGATCGGCAGAACGATGTTCTTGCCGACCAGATGCCGGAAGCGCTCGTCGTCAGGGTGCACGGCGACGGCCGTGTCGCCCAGCATCGTCTCGGGACGAGTCGTCGCCACGGTGATGAAGGTTTTCGGATTTTCCGGGTCGAAGACCTCACCCTCGATGGGATAGCGGAAGTGCCAGAGATTGCCGTTGACCTCCTGCTGCTCGACCTCGAGATCGGAGATCGCGGTCAGCAGCTTGGGATCCCAGTTCACAAGGCGCTTGTCCTTGTAGATCAGCCCTTCCTTGTAGAGCGTGACGAACACTTCGAGCACGGCCTTGGACAGGCCTTCGTCCATGGTGAAGCGTTCGCGTGACCAGTCGGCCGAAGCGCCGAGCCGCTTCAGCTGGTTGAAGATCGCGCCGCCGGATTCGGCCTTCCACTCCCACACTTTCTCGATGAACTGTTCGCGGGTAAGGTCGCGGCGATGGATCTGCTTCTCCATAAGTTGACGCTCGACCACCATCTGCGTGGCGATGCCGGCATGGTCCATGCCCGGCTGCCACAAGACGTTCTTGCCGCGCATGCGCTCGAAGCGCACCAATATGTCCTGCAGCGTGTTGTTGAGCGCGTGCCCCATATGCAGTGAACCGGTAACGTTCGGCGGCGGGATGACGATGGTGAAGGCCTCGGCCCCCTCCTCCGCCCCGGCACCGGCGCGAAACGCGTCGGCCTCTTCCCATACTTTGGCGATCTTCGGCTCGACGGTTTTTGCGTCGTAGGTCTTTTCAAGCATGGGAAAATGGTCCGCGCTGTCGGGAGTTTTGCTGGTCCGGTGTAAATCGGAAGGTATTGGCCAAGTCAACCGCAAGGGCTGTCTTGGACACTCGACGTCAAATAGGCGTGACCATGAACATTTCAACGGGACAAGGCGGCAACGGGCCGTTCCGCCAGACGTTGCGAACCGAACCGTCGGGCGCCCGCACGTTCATCGTCAAGGATCCCGACGGAAACCTCATCTGCTTCGCCACCAGCGCGAACTGACCTCACCGACGAGAAACGGCGCCACGAAGGCGCCGTTTCTCCTGGGCAATCGGTATGGGGAACTACTACGCCCCGCGCGCCACGCGCTCGATCTCCTCGCGCACCAGCCTTTCGACCAGTGTCGGCAGATTGTTGTCGAGCCAATCCTGCAGCATCGGCCGCAGCATCTCTTCTGCCATCTCGTCGAATGTCTTCTTGCTGCGGCTGGCAAACGCATCGGAGAGCTCACCAAAGGCGGCGGCGACCTGCCGGCCGGTGTGCTCGGAAACGATCGCCGGACGCGGCGCGTCGCTGGCCGCCACCGGCCGCAACACGCTTGCATCGGGACGAGACGGCTCGATGACCGGGTCCGTGGCCGGCTCGTCCCTGAAATTGTCCACCGGCGGCTGGGCAACCGACTTGCGTGCCTCTCCCCTGTCCGGCACCGCCCTCGCCTGCTCGCCAACCGCGGCGATCTCGCGCCGCCAGTCGGCGACGGGGGCGTCGGTGGCAAGGACAGGACGCGGTGCTGGTGCGTCGACAGTGGCCGGCTCGGCCGCAACACGGGCGCTGACCTCGGCAAGTGTCATCGATGGCCTTGCCGGGGTGGGATCGGGGCGCACCGGCGTTTCCATGCGCGCGATCACCGGCTCGACCGCCGGTAACTGTCCCTGGACTCCCGCCAGCGTCACCGGCTTCCTGACCTCGGGAGCCGCATGCAGGTCGGCACGAAATGCTTCGACGTCGGGGGCTGCGGCGGCGTTCGACGCCGGCTCCAGATCCTGGAGCAGTTCATCGGCATCGCCCGGCTGCTTGCGGCCGCCGTCGCTGTCCTCGATGATCCGCCTGATGGAAGCCAGTATCTCTTCCATGGAAGGTTCGCGCTGTGCGCTGCTTGCCGTTGCCATCGTCACATCCGCCGCCTTTGTGACCCCTGTGGGTTTCCGCTCCGGCAAAGCCGGATCGAATCATGGCGACAGCGTAACCGACGGAGCGCCGCACGAGAATCCCCAATCTGGGGACTTGTGGGATTTCAACAGATTAGCGCGATCCCGAACACAAGAGCAGCGGGGCAAAAAAAGCGCGCTCAAACGGGAAGACGGCAAAGTCCGGGCCGAACGCCCTCAGCGGCCGTCCGGCGTGCGCAGGCCGTACCACTTGTCCTTGACTGCGTTGTAGTGCTCTTCAGGCTTGTATTTTGTCACCTGCAGGCCAAGGCGATCGACGGACAGACGACCTGTCGCCTGCAGGATGGCGTAGCTCGCCACCACCACATCATGTTCAAAGCCGGCCTGGTTGATCTCGGCGGTGATGACCGTTGCCTGTGCGTTGAGGACATCGAGCGTGGTGCGCTGGCCGACATTGCGTTCTTCGATGACGCCGCTCAGTGCCAGCTTCGCTGCCTCGATCACTTGCCTGTTGGCCGCGAGGCTTTGCTGCGCGGCGGTGTACTCGGTCCAGGCGGCGGTGACGGCCTGGCGGACCTGGTCGCGGCTGACGTCGACCTCGATGCGGGCCTGACTGAGCGATTCCTTGTCCTGGCGCACGATCGCCGAGGTGCGCCCACCGGAATAGATCGGGATGGTCAGCGTTGCCCCGACACTGGCCGAATTTGTCGTGCCGTCCTGCGAACCGACGCCCGGCAAGGGCGAGGTATTGCGATAAGCGCTCGAAACGCCAGCGGATGCCGACAGTTGCGGCAGCAGCGCACCTTCGGCCGACTTCACCGAAAACGCGGCGGCATCAACCAGGTGCTGGGTGGCAAGGATGGCTGGATGCTCGTTCGAGGCCACCCCGACAGCGGCGGCAAGGCTCGACGGCAACAGCTTTGCCACCGGCGAAGCGCCCTTGAGCTTGCCCGGTTCGTCGCCGACGATCTGGCGGTAGAGTGCCGCACTTGCCAGTGCCTGCGCCCGGGCAGCACTCAGCGATGCCACGGCGGCGGCCCTCGAAGCGTCGGCCTGCGCCACGTCGGTGCGTGTGCCTTCGCCAACCTCGAAGCGCGAACGTGCCGCGCGCGCCGTTTCGGTCAGGAACTGCAGGTTCTGCTCGGTCAGCACGGCGATCTGCCGGTCGCGAATCACGTTCATATAGGCCTGAGCAGCGCTGAACAGGATGCCCTCTTCGGTGTTGCGCAGGCTTTCGACCGAAGCGCGGACCTGTGCTTCGGCGGCAGCAACATTGTTCCTGGTCTGAAAACCATCGAACAGCGTCTGATTGATCTGGACGCCAAAATTGCCGGTGGTCAGCCGCACGCTTGAGTTGGTGCCGTTGAGATGGCTGCTGGAGTAGTCGATATTCGCCGAGCCGGTGACGGTCGGGCGCCAGCCCGACTTGGCGATGGCGACGCCCTCATCGGTGACACGAACGCCGGCACGGGCCGAATTAAGCGAAGAATTGTACTGATATGCCTTTGCAAGCGCGCCGGAGATGCTTTCGGCCGAAGCGGCCAGTGGGGACAGCATGGTCGCCGAAACGAGGACGGCGGTGAAAAAAGACTTGCGTACAGACGGCACGGTTAAACCCTCATTCGTTTCCATGGGAACTGCGCCGCGCCAGCTTCTCCTTTGAGCAGCTGTAGCGGCGTGTTTCATGTTCCCTGCTGCTCAGCCCCAAAGTGCCCCCAGTCTGGGATCAGCAATGATCGTTCAAATGCAAGCGACCATGACAACGCCTCTCCTGCAAGGCAAAATCATTCAGAATTCGAAGGCACGAATGCGTTCGAATCCCGGTAGTGGCTTAATTGCCGCATTAAACGCGCGTCTTCCGGTTACAACCCCCCCCGCTTTGAAAAAAAGTCGGGCCACGCCGGAATTGCCCTGTCCTTCGACGGCGACGAGTCGGCCACCTTCGGCAAGCTGGTCGAGCAGCGGGGCCGGCACTTCCGCGACGCTGCCGCCGACAAAGATGACATCATATGGAGCCTGGGCTGCATGCCCTTGCGGCAATACCCCCTGGACAACGGTCACATTGCCGCAGCCAAGCGACGAAAGCGTCGATCTGGCGGTTTCGGCCAGCTCCGAATCGCTTTCGAGCGCGACCACGGATCCGGCCAGCCGCGACAGGATGGCCGAGGCGTAGCCCGTGCCGCAGCCGACATCGAGCGCCGAATCGGTCGGGTTGATCTCGGCCAGTTGGATCAGCTTGGCCAGCGGCGAGGCTTCCATCAGGTAGCGCGCGCCGTCAGCGCCTGCGGCAATGCGGATGTCCTCGTCGATATAGGCGAGATCGCGCTGGGCGGCGCCGACAAAGACCTCTCTTGGGACGACAAGCATGGCGTCGATCAGCGGCGCGCTGGTCACATCGGTGGTGCGAACCTGACCATCGACCATTTTGACGCGAAGCTCGGAGAAATCAGCGCTCATGTCCCAACCAATCCGCTTGCCGCGCCAGAACCGCGGTTCATTATGTCAGGAACTTCAGGCCCCAGCGCTGCTGCGCGGGGGCCCGGGCATTGGAGGCCTCGCCCGGAATCGAACCGGGGTGCAAGGATTTGCAGTCCTCTGCGTAACCACTCCGCCACGAGGCCTCGTTGCTCCCGGCGTTCCACCCGGTTCCAATAGGTTGCGGCGAAAATGCCGTCAAGCGGCCACCGTGCATTCCGAACGGTTTCCTCGGCGCGAGTGCGGACAGCATCCGTCAAATCCTCATTACCCAGGCAACACAACGGCATATTAGCCGATTGTTAAGCATGACCAACCGCCGGAAGAAACGCATCAACGGCCCACGCGTTGAGCACGCCAGGAGGCAAAGCGATGCACCAGGCAACTGTGGTAAAGGACAAGAACGCGCCGTCCGGCCTGTCCCTGTCGCGGTGCGGAGAGCTTTTGCACCACGCCATCGACCGCCTATCCATCGAAGGTGCGAGCAGCCTTTCGCCGCACGACCGGGCAAGGCTTGCCTCGGCCGCGGCGATTCTCAAGCAAATCCACGATGCATTGGAAGAGCACGCCAGCCGCTGAAGCGCGCCACCTTGCGCTAACGACGTCAATCCGGTCGGCGGCGCCGTTCCCACCAGACGACAAAGCGGCGTCGGTGGCGCCGAACCATGGCGAATTCATAGGACAGCACCAGCAATCCGAGCGGAACCATCCAGAAGCCGAGGATCGGCAGGAAACCGAGGATGCCGCCGATGGTCAGCAGGAAACCGATGGTGATTCTGAGTCCGCGCGAGCGCGGCATTTTGAACTCACGCCCGAAAACCGAGATTTTTCGCGCCGGCATCTGGTTGTCCTGTGCTGTCATCGTCTCGAAAGATTGACCCGTTTTGATCGTTCAGGAGCATCGTTAAACCAAGCCGCAGCCGCGCATTCGGTTCCCTACCCCCTGCCAAGACGGCTAATATGAGGGCATCCATCGACGATTGCGAGAAACGCCTATGCGAAAAAGCCTCGGAAAAATGCGAAATGCTTCTTTGCAAAGCCGAAAAGGGCAGCTATAGGCTGCGCCACTCACATAAGAGCCTCCGTTCCCCGGTAGCTCAGTGGTAGAGCAACCGGCTGTTAACCGGTTGGTCGCTGGTTCGAATCCGGCCCGGGGAGCCACTTCAGATCAAAACTGCGAACGCCGCTTACACGCGGTTCCACTCCCGAGCCCCCCTGCTCCGTGGCAAGCGCCTGCAGGAGTTTGATTCTGGAGCCAGTGATCCGAATTTCGGCATCTCCCACTTCAATCCGCTGCACTAGCGCCTGCACGTAGTGACGGCTGAACCCATTATCCGTTCGAATCTTCTTTCGCGCCTCTGAGCCGAACCGGTGAAGCAACTCCGGCGTAATCGTGGTTTCCCCGCTTTCCGTGCGCACTTCTGCACGCTCAGCGTCGGCACGCGCAGCGTCTCGGGCTTGCTTCAGCTCACCGATTCGCCCTTTAAGATTGGAATCACCCAAATCGGCGAGGCCATTTTCGATCGCCTCGTACAATCGCGTGAGCTTGGCATCGGCGTCCGCAGCCTGCCTCTTCAGCTCGGCGACTCGGCCCTTTCGCCGCTCTGCTTGCTCGTCGCGCCGCTTTATCAACCCCGACAGCAGCTCTTCCAGGCGGGCTGGCTCCAGTAGCCGATCCTCCATATAGGCAACGACCTTCGTATCGAGTTCCTCCATGGGGACAGTGCGTCCTCGGCATCCGGTCTTTCCCTGACGCGCTGCCGTGCAGCAGGTGTAGTAGCGATACTGTTTCCCCCTTCCCGATGTACGCAGGGTCATCGCCCCACCACAGTCAGCGCAGAAGCAGACGCCACCGAGCAAGGTGCCTCCGCTCACGAATCGGGGCGCTTTCAACTGCGGGCTTCGGGACCGCATCATTTGCTGGACCTCGGCAAACTCCTCAGGGTCGACGATAGGCTCGACGATCACTTCAACCACCTGGTCGTCGGGGTTCTGCTGTTTCTTGCGCCAACTGGCCACGTTGAAGCGGTGGCGTCCAATGTACGTCTCGCGCGTCAGAATTTGATGCACCGCGCCAACACCCCACCGTCCACCGGTCTGGGTCCGAATGCCTCGAATGTTCAAGAAGTCAGCGACCTGCCTCGCCCCCATGGGTCCGTTTCCCGCGCCAATGCGCGCGAGGCGGAACATCAGGCGGACGGTATCGACTCGTGCGGGATCCGGTTCGATCTTCTTCTTCGTCCGCGAGCCGCGCTGCTCGGCAGCGACGATCCTGTAGCCATAGGGCGCGCGGGAGCCATTCCAATAGCCCTGCCGGGCATTCTCACGCATAGCTCGAAGCGTGTGTTTGGCGTTTTCCTTCGACTGATACTCGTCGAAGAGCGCCATGATCTGGCGCATCATCACACTCATCGGATCGTCACCGAGATCCTGGGTGGTGGATGTTAGCCGGATGCCGTTCTTCGCCAAGCGGCGCACATAGAACTCAAGCTGAAACTGGTCGCGGAAGAAGCGCGAGAATGAATGCACGATAATGAACTCGAACGGAGCCGGCTTTTGCGCCGCTGCGTCCATCATTCGTTGAAACTCCGGGCGGCGGTCGTCTGTAGCCGATGCGCCGGCCTCCACGAACTCCGCAACAACGGATATTCCCTTCGCTGTGCAATAGGATTGGAGCTGACGTCGCTGATCGGGAATCGAAAGATCGTGCTCGGCTTGCCGACCAGTCGAAACTCTTAGATACAAAGCCGCGCGCCCTGATGAAGGCAAGGCGTTGATCACCGTGAGGGTCATGTGACACCTCCCTTTTTAGAATTGTTATGTTTGGCGCAACAGTTCGTCCAACAACGCCCCGAATTGAACCTCGAAGACATCGAGTTCGACGTCAGTGACCGGGACTCGGTCCGGCCAGTCATCGGAGATGTTGAGGTCGCGACCATCTTCGGCAACACGTCCTGCGCGGCGCCGACGCCGTGCATCCGGCACACTGCTACCGCGGGCGTAGTCATAGAGATCGAGATGGCCTTGCCAGGCAGGCGATGGAAATATGTTGTCGCGCATCGCCCCATTGTGCCGACTATCGGCACAAAATTGAACCGCGCCAGACGATTATCGGCAACTTCTAAAGCGCAATGACGGACGCCCGCTGCGGTATTCAACCATCTTGGCGGATTGCGTCGCACTTCAGCGTAGCGCAATAACCGGGAAATGGCTCGCCGGTCCGGTACATGTTGGAATCTGCCCATCCGCCGCTCCGTTTCCTCTATCAGGCTTCATCTCTCTGGAAATAATACCGGGAACAAACGCAATCTCTGCCGCTTCGGGAGGAATATCTGTCAACCTCGCGCAGGGGGCTCCGTGGAAAACGCGGCGATGATCGCCTCGAGCGACACATTCAACGTGTTGGAAAAGGTTCTGCCCTTCTGCCAAATCGCAACGTAGTGATAGAGCGCGGACGGCTCCACTGGCCTTATTCCCAAGTGAAACGCCGCGTATTCGCGCGCAATGATCTCATTGGTTATCGAAATGCCGAGGCCAGCCGAAACGTATCCGGCTTCGTGACCGTTGCAATCGAATTCCACCAATATGTTTGGCTCAACGCCGGCGAATCGCAACGCGTTGAAGTTCATTTGGTGGGCCGCGAACTGGGGATCGATATCGACGATCGTTTCGCCTGCCAGGTCGTGAGCCTCGATACCGGCCTGTTTTGAAAAACGGTGGTCGGGATGAAAGATGCATACGTTTCGTGCCGATCCAAGCGGCGCCCACTCAAACAGGCTTGGATCCAGGGGCAGTCTCGAGATTCCAATATCCGCCCGGCCGGCCAGGATGTGCTCGCCGATCTGCTCGTAGCTTCCCGAAATCGAGCGGACATTCGACGCGGTCTTTGCGTGGATGATCGCCACGACCTTGGGCAAGGTCACGAAACCGAAAACAGAAGGCGCGGCAATCGCAATCCTCTGCTTTTCCTCGTTCTTCATTGCGAAAATCGACGCCTCCAGCCGATCCAGGGACGTCAGGGCAAGTTCTACGTTTCGCAGGAGTTCCCAGGCCTCCTGCAAGGGCACGATGCGGTTGGCCGACCTCTTGAAGAGTGTGATGCCGAGCGTGCTCTCGAGTTGCTTCACATGTTGACTGACGGCAGGCTGGCTTATCCCGAGCGCAACCGCTGCTCGCCTTGTCGAACCGGCCCGCAAAACTTCTCGGAAGACTTTCAACTGACGGAGCTTGAGGTCGCTCTGTAGCAACTCCATCCCTGCGCTCCATTCCCTGATAACGCCCACCTGGGAAGGAAGCGGATAACCGCCAACCTGGGGAGCAACGAACCGCCTCAGTATATAACGGCACGTTATAGATAAAAGAATAAAAATTATAGATTGAGTGTGTAATTTCAAGTGCTAGAATTAGCAAATATCTCAAATTAACTCCAAATTACCAATATAGCAAATCGCAACCTTGGGTTATACGACTTGGTCTTGGCGATAAAGACCGGCGTATCCTGCGGTAATTGCGAGTCGAGGAAAGCGCCCCATGGGTGGTTTTACTACTCAGTTTGTTGTCGCGCTCACCGTGACCATAGGCCTGGCTCTTGTCAGCGGCTGCCTGGGTACGGCATTTGGTTTGTTTCTGGCGATTTCGAAGGGCACGGCCCTACCCCGCGTCAACGCAGTCGTCACGGCCTACACGACTGTGGTCCGGGGTGTACCAGAACTTCTCATTATCCTGCTCATCTACTTCGGCGGAACGACGCTCGCCAGCAAGATCGCCGGCCGGTATGTCGAGGTGAACGCATTCACCGCAGGCGTTATCGCGCTCTCGGTCGTTTTCAGCGGTTATGCGACCGAAGTGTTTCGCGGCGCGATTGCGGCTGTGCCTGCCGATCAAACCGAAGCGGCAAAGTCGCTTGGGCTGAACGCCTGGCAACGCTGGGTGTTCGTCATCGGACCGCAGATGCTGCGGCTGGCGCTGCCGGCCTATGGCAATCTCTGGATTTCGCTCTTCAAGGACACCGCGCTGGTCTCGATCGTCGGCCTGACCGACATCATGCGCGTCGCGTATGTGGGGGCCGGATCCTTGCGCGCACCATTGACCTTCTACCTTGCGGCCTCCGCTCTCTATCTCTCGCTGACCACCGTCACGCTGCTGTCGATCCGGCTGGCTGAGCGACGCTATCCGGCACTCGGCCGGTAGGAGGGAGCGACCCATGAACCTCGGCTTGATGCTTGACGCAATGGTTGTCCTGCCTTCGGGCGTCGGTCTCACATTGACCCTGACGGTCTTGTCGCTGACGGCCGGATTTCTTGTGTCCGTGCCGCTGGCCTTCATCCGCGCGTTTGGACGTCCCAGCCTCTCGCTTGCGGTGCTCTCATACACCTATGTGATACGCGGCACGCCGATGCTGGTTCAACTCTTCCTGCTCTACTACGGCCTCGCTCAGATCGAGGCGGTGCGAGCCAGCATCTTCTGGGTGATCCTGCGGGATCCTTTTTGGTGCGCCCTTTTGACATTTTCGCTGAACAGCGCGGCGCACACCACCGAGATCCTGTGCCGCGGTCTCCAGTCCGTGCCCAAAGGTGTCACCGAGGCAGCCACGTCTCTCGGCTTGAAACGCTTCCAGATCGCTCGTCTGGTCACCTTCCCGATCGCTTTCAGAATATCGCTTCCGGCCTACGGGAACGAGGTCGTGGGGATGATCAAGGGCTCGTCCCTTGCGAGCACCGTAACGCTGCTCGAAATCACCGGCATGGCGAGACAGATGGTGTCGACCACGTTTGCACCGTACGAGATCTTCATCGTCGCCGGAGCGATCTATCTGTCGCTGACATCGATTGCCGTAAAAGCGATCCAGCTCCTGGAGCGATGGCTTTCGACCGACGGCCATCCGGTGCGACGTCGAAAGGCGCGATTGCGCCCCGCCCTACCTGACCCAGAAATCACGACGCCCCTGCCCTGACCCGCGGGTCTTTCGGCAGCCCTTTCCATCTTAACCAACGAAGAGGTGCATCATGCGCATACCCCTGGCTATTGTTGTTTCTATCGCATCCCTGATGTCGGCATACCCGGCGAGCGCGCAAAGCGAGCGCGTCATTTCGATCGCCTCCGAAGGTGCTTCGCCGCCCTGGGACAGCACCGACGCGAACGGTCAACTCTACGGTTACGATATCGATGTTGGACAGGAGCTGTGCCGTCGCATCCAGATCAAATGTACCTTCGTCCCGCAGGATTGGGACGGGATCATTCCGGCACTGCTTGTCGGAAAGTTCGACGTGATCATGTCCGGCATGGCGATCACGGAAAAACGCAAGCAGAAGATCGCGTTCTCAGTTCCCTACGCCACCGGCTTCAACCAGTTCGTTGTGCGCAAGGACCTGGGTCTCGACGCCGGTGACACCAAGGAGAAGGTCAACCTCTCGACCATCGGGGACAAGGAAAAAGCGACCATTGAACGCCTCAGATCGACACTCGCCGGCAAGGCGATCGGGGCCTTGCGCTCGTCGAATTCGGAAGCCGTCGTGAAGGAAATGCTGGGCGATGTCGTGACCATCCGCAGTTATGACAGCCAGGACAACATGAAGCTCGATCTTGCCGCGGGTCGCATCGACGGCGGCCTCGCCGACTACTTCACCTGGCGGGATTTTCTGGAGACGCCTGCCGGCTCGGATGTGGTGTTTTTCGGGCCGGAACTGAAGGGCGGGCTCTGGGGGCCAGGCGTCGGCGCCGGCATGCGCAAGGACGATACCGAACTGCTCACCAAGTTCAACGCAGCGATCGACGCCGCCACCAAGGATGGGACGATCAAGGCGCTGAGCCTGAAATGGTTCAAGAGCGACATCTCGCCTGCCGTCTCGCAATAAGCGGCGACCGACTTCCACATTGACGTGGCGCTGGCCGAAACGCCGGCGCCCTCCCCTCCTTCAAGGCGAGCCCCATGAAAGACCAATTCTGTGCGGTCGTTACCGGCCAATCCCTGATCAAACACGATATTCGTGACGTCAAAGACGAACGCTTCATCGCGGTTAAGGACTTCCTGCGCCAAGGCGACGTCGTCTTCACTAACTTCGAGTCGACGATCCTCGGCAAGCACGGCGGGTGGCCGACCAAAGGCAAATACTTCGGATATTCCAGGGCTGAAGTGCTCGACGCATTGCAGGCCATCGGTTTCAACGCGCTTGCGCTCGCAAACAATCACGCTTTCGATCTCGGCGCTGGCGGCATCCTCTCGACGCTGGACGAGGTGGAAGCGCGCGGCTTCCTCCATGCCGGCATCGGAGCCGACGAGACGGAGGCCAGGAAACCGGGGCGCCGCCGGCTGGGCGCGCGAGAGGTCGCGCTTCTTGCGATGGATGCAGGCCCCGGCCCGACCAACATGTATGCCGAAGACCGCACGGCCTTCCGGCCGGCTCGGCCGGGCGTCAATCGTCTGAACACCTTTCGCAAGATGGGGGTGCCGGACGGACATTTCAGCAGACTGGCAAGACTGGGCGCGCATTTGCAAAGCTCGCCCTTTGAACTGGCCAACTATGCGCAACCGGAGGACCCTGTAGAGGTGGCAGCCGGCAAGGAGATCAATTTCTACGGCACCGTGTTCACGCAAGCCGCCGATTTCGGCCGCATGATCGAAGTCGATCAGCGGAGCGCGAGTGTCCATCTGTCCGCCATCCGGCATGCGGCGGCACAAGGCGATTTCGTCATCGCCTATCTGCACCACCATCATTGGGAACCAGGTTGGCAGGACGTGCCGCGCTGGGTGCAGACCTTCGCCCGGATGTGCATCGACGCCGGCGCGAACCTCTTCGTCAGCCACGGCGCTCCAGTGCTGCAGGCCGTGGAAATCTACAATGGCTCGCCGATCTTCTACGGTTTGGGGAATTTCCTCTTCCATGTGCACCCCGACGAAACCGAATGGGATCCACCGGAGGTCTGGCAAAGCATCGTCGCCGCGTGCCGCTATGATGCGCGCGGAAACCTTGCGGGAATAGATCTCCTGCCCGTCGTTATCGGCGCGGAACCTCAGTCCCTCGGATCAGCGACGGGCAGACTGGTGCCCGTCGCTGTGACGGGAAGCGCGGCCCGAGACATCCTCGAGGGATTCGCGACCCGCTCGCGGGCGTTCGGCGTCGAAATCGAAGTATCCTCGACTTGCGGCCGCATCGCCCTGCCCGCTGCCCGAAAATTCGGCTGACGGGCACGGCCGGCCGTCAGACGGTCTTGCATTCGGCCGGCGCGGATTCGCCGGCCGTTTCGCTGTCCGCCTCTGTGTCTGGCAGGGCCAGTTCTTCTCCTAGCGCTGCGATCAGGGCCGAGACGCGACCGCGCACTCGCGGCGGAAGCTTCACCAGTCCCTCGATCAGGCGCCGCCCTTCCGCGCTGGCAATGAAATCCAGGCGTTCATCGACCGGGAGGGGCCGCGCCTCGACCCGGGCCTCATCGTTTCCGGGCAGGCCTTCGAAGAAGCGGCCGACAGGTACGCCGAGCGAGCTGGCGATCTCGTAGAGCATCGACGCGCTCACGCGGTTCCTCGCGTTCTCGTATTTCTGGAGCTGCTGGAAACTGATGCCGATGGATCGGGCAAGCTGGGCTTGGGAGACGTCCGATTGGACGCGAACGGTCGCAATCTGCCTGCCGACATGTTGATCGGCGGGATGAGGGTCACTCTCGATCTTTGGCTTCGTCTCTATCCGAAGGAGGATGGAGCGTTGCGGTTTCAACAAGGCCGTTCGATGCTCCATTAGTCAGCCGGGATTGTAGTTTTCGCGTACGCTCCGGGTTTTTCGACCGACGTGACTGAAAGTCGAATCGCCATTTAATATACCTTATAGGGTGCAAAATGACCCTATAGGTGGCAAACAATATCGGCCTGCCGATTGTGGACCCATGGTCAGTCCACGACAGATTCGAGCCGCACGAGCATTGCTTGGTTGGTCGCAGCAGGAGCTTGCCGACAAGGCAATCGTGTCGCTGAATGCGCTGGTCCGGTTGGAAAACGGCAAGGTAGATTCCCGGATCAGCACTCTCCAGGCCATTGAGGCGGCTCTGATAAAAGCGGGTGTCGAATTCTTGTCCGCTGGTCAAAAGGGTGAAGGTGTACGGCTCTTAGATCCTCTGGTTTGAATGTCCCGTTCGCGGAAAGACAGGTTCTAGCAATTGCAATTGCCCCAAGTACCCCCTCCTGCGGATGACGAGAGGCAAAGTCGTGGTATTGTCGGAATCAGCCATGATCCGAACTTCTGACAGCGCGGTTGTGGTCAGGTCGATCAAAGTCTTCCTGCACCTTGATCGGTCGTAGCACGCGCTATGCATGTGCACTGCACGTGCTTTGTTATGCATTTTTTCTGCGCCAAGTTCAAGCCGAAAAGCGACAATGATAAAAAAGCCATTCACAACGCGTTTGGACCCATCTGTGCTAGCTCTGGCTGAACAACTCGCAGAGTCCGAACGTCGGTCGATAACCGCTGTCATTGAGCTCGCATTGATCGAGTATGCGGAACGTCGTGGTGTTAAGGCGCGAGACGCCGAAAAAGGCGGATAGCTGCGTCGCGCTCGGAGGTTCGGTTTACGACAGCCCGACCGCCAAAAGGCGGTCACGCTCCTGTCTTTCAAGTAAAACCTGTGTGGCTACTCAATTTATTGCGGCACTTATGCTTTAGGCATAAGTTCAGTGCATGGCGAACGCAAATCCACCTCTCTCATCCACGGTTGAAACGATATTCACTGCATTCCTCAAGCAGCTTGAAGCCGACGAGACAATTCCAAAAGACGCGATTAAGAATTTGAGGAACACGCTCGAAGGGCAAAAGCTGGACGCGGAGAGTCTCCGCAAAGCGCTGTTTCCGCCGACCGAGCCCAAATAATGATTCGAATCAAGCAAATCGAGATCGTTGAGTTTCGCGGTATCCGCAGCCTCACGCTATCTCTCAACGGCAAAAGCTTTGGAATCGCGGGGCCGAACGGAACCGGCAAGAGCGGGATCGTTGATGCTATTGAATTCGCACTGACAGGTAACATCACGAGGCTGGGCGGCTCGGGAAGTGGCGAGTTGAGTGTGAAGGCGCATGCGCCTCACGTTGATTCCAAAACGAAGCCAGAGAACGCTCTCGTCCGGATAACCGCGCTCGCGCCGTCTCTAGGCAAGGAGATCGTGATCGAGCGCAGCGTCAAGAATCCGACTACTGCCAACATAACCCCTGATGAGCCCAAGACGCGTGCACTCCTTGCACGTCTTGCAACGCATCCAGAGTTCGCGCTGTCGCGCCGGGAGATCATCAAATACATCCTTACGCCAGCGGGTGACCGTTCGAAGGATGTCCAAGCACTGCTTCGCCTGGACCAGGTCGAAAAGGTTCGCGTGTCCCTGCAAAAGGTGGCCAACGACGCCAAGAAGGAGGCTATTCGGGCAAAAGCGGAAGATGGTCGCGCCCGCGATGACCTTTGGCAGCATCTAAAGGTCAGTGCCCCGAAAAAATCGGAACTGCTGGCTGCGGTCAATGAGCGCCGTGCGCTTCTCCAACTTGAACCTCTGGTCGACCTTACAGCTGACACTTCGATTAAAGCGGGTGTCGCCTCAGCCGACGTGGATCAGCCAAAGCGGCAGCGCCTCTCCAAAACGCAGACACTTTCGGACCTCACGCTGCATGAGCAACGACTTTCAAAACTCAGCGACCCGGAGATGAAACAACAGCGCGACAAGGCCGTCGCGGCTTTGACCAAGTTCACTACCGATCCTGAGATATTGAGAAGCTTCAGGCAGAAGGTGTTGATCGAGCAGGGTTTGGAATTGATCGACAGCGATGCCTGCCCGCTATGTGATGCGGCTTGGGACCAGGAGCATCTCAAAAACCATCTTGCAGAAAAGGTCGCACGAGCGTCCACCGCTTCGTCGATCCTGGACGAATACAATCAGGCCATCCAGCCTATCGTTGAACGCCTCGATCACGCTGTCGGCGCCGCGAAGAAAATTGAGCAGGCATGCGGAAATGTCGAACCCAAGATCGATTCAGCCGCCATCGCCTCCTTCTCTGCAACTTGTCTGACCGATCGCTCGGCGATCCAGCGAGTTCTCAATGACCCCGCAGGCCTCATTGAAGCTGTTGCGGTCCTTGGCAGGATTGGCGCAGTCCCACCGAACGAGGTCGCGAAAGCGGCTGATGATCTGAAAAAACTTGCTGATGCCCTGCCTGACCCATCCGTCGAGGAAGCAGCGAAGGACTTCCTCATCGTTGGCCAAGAGAAGCTTGACCGATTGCGTGCAGTCGCAGCTGAAGCCGAGACGGCGAAATCACGGGAGACATTGGCAGCTAACGTATCAGAGCAGTATGGCGCTGTCAGTACGTCGGTACTGGAGAAAATCTATGACGACGTCCAGACGGATTTCACCGAGTACTACAGCTTCGTCAATCGGGACGACGAGGAGAAGTTTGAGGGCAAGCTGACGCCGTCAGTTGGCAAGCTCGCCTTCGACGTTGATTTCTACGGACGGGGCAAATTTCCTCCAGGTGCGTACCACAGCGAAGGCCACCAGGACGGAATGGGATTATGTCTCTATCTTGCGCTGATGAAACACATGCTCGGCGACGATTTCACGCTCGCGGTGCTCGACGATATCCTGATGTCGGTAGACGCAGGGCACAGACGGGAAGTCTGCGCCCTTCTAAAAGCCAAGTTTCCCAAAACGCAATTTGTGCTCACCACGCACGATCCGGTTTGGCTGCAGTTCATGCGGACAGAAAACCTCATCCAGGGCAACATCAGCTTTGGCGGGTGGACGGTCGATACGGGGCCGCAGGTCTGGAGCGAGGGTGATGTGTGGAAGCAGATCGCCGACAAGCTGGCGAAGAACGATGTCGCCGGCGCGGCTGCTACGTTGCGACGCTATCTTGAATACATCTCGACCATCCTGGCCGACAATCTGCGGGGCCAGGTCGTCTACCATGGCAATGGCCAGTATGACCTGGGCGATCTCTGGCCCGCGGTCATCAAGGCGTGGAAAGACCGATTGCAGGAGGCAAAGGACTCGGCTGTCTCTTGGGAAATGAACGTTGCCGACATCGAGGTGATGCAGGCCGATGCCAAAAAGAAAATAGCAGCCACCCAGTCCGACCAGTGGATGATTAACAAGGCGGTCCACTACAATCAGTGGGCCAACCTCACGTCGAAGGAGTTTGCCAGCGTCGCCTCAGCATTTCAGGATTTCCTGAAATCGATGCAATGCCCGGCTGCTGCTTGCACTGAATTCCTATGTGTCTCGCCCGCGAAGGGTGAAAGGGAAGCGCTTCGTTGCGGATGTGGGACCAAAAACATCAACCTGAAATCCAACAAGTAGCGTGTCTTGACGCATGGAAAGATCGGCAGGTGGCCCGTTCCGATCCGACCGCGCGCCGCTAACCATGCCGATGAGCGCTATCTTGCAGCTAGGGCGTTGCCCAAACCCGTCTCGACTGCTCCACTCGGCTCGCGCGAATCTACTCACTTGGGACGGGCGCATCTAGCGTGGAACTTATGTTGCGAGCATTGGCGGAACAATCTAATTATACACTGTATTAGGGTGTACATCACGCGAGAGTATTATGAAATCTGAGTATGGAGAGGATATTGTGAGGGCGAGATCCTTCGATCCAGGCTACGTTGCCGTGCCTATGCGGGAGCGTGAGAGCGCCATGAAGGAAGCGGACGCCAAGGGCGCCCCTGCAATCGTTGGTTCCAATCTTCACCCTACGCTGGTCTGAGCGATGGCGCAGGTTGGAGGCATGCGCCTATCGTGGAATGAGATTCGAGCTCGGGCGGCTCGCTTTGCGGACGAATGGAAAGATGCCCATTACGAGAAGGGTGAAACTCAAACCTTCTACAATGAGTTTTTCGAGATTTTTGGCGTCACACGCCGCCGAGTTGCGAGCTTCGAGGAGCCGGTAAAGAAACTCGGGAAGGATCGTGGCTTTATCGATCTCTTCTGGAAGGGCCTTTTGCTCGTCGAGCAAAAAAGCGCTGGAAAGAATTTGGTCAAGGCGAAGGCTCAGGCCCTCGATTATTTCCCAGGCTTGAAGGAAATCGAGCTACCTCGTTTCATTCTTCTAAGCGATTTTCAGACTTTCGAACTGTACGATCTTGAGCAGGACAGCGAGGTTAAATTCTCTCTCTCCGAGCTGCCTCGGCACATCGAGAAGTTCGGTTTCATCTTAGGCATTCAAACCCGTACCTTCCTCGACCAAGACCCAGTTAACATCGTGGCGTCGGAGCTTATGGGAAAGCTCCACGACGCTTTGAAAGCATCAGGCTATGACGGGCACGATCTGGAACGGTTTCTGGTGCGCGTCGTGTTTTGCCTCTTTGCTGACGATACCGGCATCTTCGAACCTAGAGGTATTTTTCAAGACCTCATTGAGCAGCGAACCCATGAAGACGGCAGTGATGTTGGACAATGGATCAGCCATCTATTCGATGTCCTGAATACGCCGCCGGACCGACGCCAAAAATCTCTCGACGAGGATCTCACCAAATTTCCATATATTAACGGCGACCTCTTCGCAGAGCGCTTGCCGATACCGGCCTTTGACGCAGCAATGCGCGGGCGGTTGGTCGAGGCTTGTGACTTCTTCTGGGATGCGATCTCCCCGGCAATTTTCGGGTCGTTGTTTCAGTCTGTCATGAAGAAAAAGGAACGCCGCGCTGTCGGCGCCCATTACACGACCGAAAAGAACATCTTGAAGGTCATCGAACCACTCTTCCTAGATGATCTTAGGGCGGAGTTTACGCGACTGAAAGCGCGCCGGGACACCGGCCGTACAAACGTGCTCAAGGCGTTTCAGGACAAGCTCGGAAGTCTCAAGCTGATCGATCCAGCCTGCGGCTGCGGGAATTTTCTGATTATCGCCTACCGCGAACTACGTGCATTGGAAATTGAACTGCTCCGTGAGCTGAACCCGAAGGGACAGCGCGTTTTCGATGTTTCCTCGCTTTCAAAAGTGAATGTGAATCAGTTTTACGGCATCGAAATCGGAGAATTCCCAGCACGTATCGCAGAAGTCGCGTTGTGGATGATGGACCACATTATGAACAACCGACTCTCTCTTGAGTTTGGCGAAAACTATGCCCGGATTCCTCTCGAAGTTGCGCCCCATATTCACCACGCCGACGCGCTCGATACGGATTGGGCCGATGTGCTGCCGCCCGCGGAATGCTCTTACATCTTAGGCAATCCTCCGTTCATTGGATTCGTCATGCGCGGTGCGCACCAGCAGGACCAAGCAACGGGACTGATGAACAGGCTCGGCGCTTCTGGATCTAGGCTCGACTATGTAGGCGCCTGGTTTTTAAAGGCCGCCGAATACCTACAGGAATCACGAGCGCGGATCGGTTTCGTTTCCACAAATTCTATTACCCAAGGCGAGCAAGTGGCCGCGCTTTGGCCCGCTATTTTCGGAAGGTACGGCCTTGAGATCGCCTTTGCTCATCGCACATTTGCTTGGGGATCTGATGCGCGCGGTAAAGCACACGTCCACTGTGTAATTATCGGCTTGACCCGTCGAGACGACGAAGTGCCGGAAAAGCGTCTCTTTTCATATCACGACACCGACTCGAATCCGGACGAGACTCTCCATAAGAGCCTGTCTCCCTATCTTTTTGATGCGTCAAGATTGGCCAATCGTCACCTGGTCGTTCAGCGGACTCGCCGCCCGCAGGGGGGCGTGCCAACCATACGAGTCGGCTCCAAGCCAGTTGACGGCGGATACCTAATTATGAGCGGGCCCGAGCGGGCAGCTTTTATTCAGGCAGAGCCTGATGCCGCCGAGCTGGTTCGGCCCTACGTCGGTTCCAATGAACATATCAACGGCGGTGACCGATGGATTTTGACATTGCGAGGTGTGGGGCCGAACCGTCTGCGAAGTATGCCGCTGGTGATGGACCTCGTGGAGAAGACGAGGCGATACCGGCTTGGTCAGTTACCCCCTCGCGACGATCCTGAAGGGGAGAACAAGACGGCCAGTGCATTGTCCAAAAGTCTAGCCAGCACGCCGACAGAGTTTCACGTTACGGTCCTTCCCACTTCCTCCTTCTTAGCGATCCCGGAGGTGAGTTCCGAACGTCGCGAGTATCTTCCTGTCGCCTGGTTAGAGCCACCCACAGTGCCAAGCAATAAACTCTTGATCGCGACCGGCGTTGAACTCCACCATTTCGGGCTAATCGTCTCAAAGATGCATATGGCTTGGGTGGCGTTTGTGGGCGGGCGGCTCAAGAGCGACTACCAATATTCGCCCGGCATCAACTACAACCCGTTTCCCTGGCCGGCGCTCGACAACCAGACGAAAACGAAAATCGATCTTCTTGCTCAAGCGGTGTTGGATGCTCGCGCCGCGCATCCGCAAGCCTCGCTCGGCGATCTCTATGATCCCGACGTAATGCCTCCTCTGCTGCGTAAGGCTCACCGGGCACTCGACGCCGCGGTCGATCGCTTATTTCGATCCTCACCGTTTGTAAGTGATCGAGAACGAGTGGAGCACTTGTTCGCATTGTACGAGAGCGCCATAGCGCCGCTTACGACGAGAGCACGAGCTAGCACCGGTCGTAAGCGCGTAGCAAAAAAGGCAGCCGGATAAATCAGCCGCTAACTCCGGGGCGCTCAGACCGGCAATACAGGTTCTTGCGCTTGCGGCGGATTGACAAACGCCTCTGCGTCAATGCCGTGCTCCTTCAAGAACGGAGCCTCTTTGAGCTTGTCGCGCAGGCCAAGCATCCGCTTTTCTGCCCTGCGGATAAAAGTATTGTAGATCATCGGAATGATCGTGACCCGCCCAGTCAGCTCGGTCCTTTCGCCAACCTCGGCAGCAGAAATTTTGGACCCCAAGATGTAGCAGGTCACCTTGGTTTTCTCGGTGATTAACCCGCGTTCGATCAACTCCTTGACGTAATTCCAGGCCTGAGTTTTCTGCTCTGCGCCGATCGTCACGCCGGCTCTTTTGATCTCAGCAACGACCAGACGTGCAACCCCGTCAACCTCGTGTCCAAGGTCATGCGCGTCGCGACTGTACAATCCGACACTACCGTCGGGTAGCATCACGAAATCCGGCCGTAACCTGCTGCCAGTGATGTTCGCGCCGAAAATCTTCTGGATAACCTCAGTCATCCCCCTGTTGCTCGTGAATTCTAGACTCTCGAATTCTGGACCAAATACCCACAGCGAGCGCTCCAAGAGGGGTTGAAGATCGCTGACCTCGTCCATAGTCTCGTCGCGAAGCTTCGTATCCAAGTCCTCGATGAGTTTCAGCCGTGTCTGGATCTCATCCAGGGCATCTTTAGCGAGCTTCAGCGTCCAATCGTCAAGCAACTGGTAGAGCGCGTCCAGGTCACCAGGTTGAAGCTCGTGAAGCTTGCTCATCAGCCCGAATTTCGAAGTGCTCAGCTCAAGATTGGCAAGAATTCCTGCTACCTTGCCGACCTCCTCGGTCGAGATCGACGGGCAATTATCGATCACTTCATCGACGAATTGATTCCAGCGGTCGCGGCCGACCGGCGGAAGCAGGCGAACTGTCTTGACGAGATGTTCCCGGACGGTCTCTTTCGCTTCGCGGCGCCGCTCCGCCGAGAAAGACGACAGATATTCTCTGATCTTACCATGCACGATTGGCTGCGTTGCCTGCCAGGCGGAATCACCGGGAATAAAACCGCTCCAGTCCGCTTGAACGGCGGTTTCGAGCAAGTCGGCCGACACGATAAATTGGAAACGCTTCGCTTCCGACGTCCGGCCGTCCAAGATGCGCTCATGGTCGAAGCCGATCCAGCCGGGGTTTCCGACTAACCGAGAGTTTACACGCCAGGCGATCCCGTGCTGCTTCGTCGTCCTGTCCGCTTTCTGACTGTCGATCATGACAATATGGACCTGGCCGTATCCGGGTACTTCCAGATCGGCCTTCTGGATGCTGTGGGTTGGGATGTCGTCGAACGTGACCAATGTCCCATCAAGGGAGACCACGAAGTTTGGATCGGCCAGGAACCGCGTCCCAATGATCTCTCGGGCCGTATCCGCATCCAACGAAACCCCGTCGGACGACGTAGCCGTAATCTCCGTGCCATGGCCTTTTACCCCGCCGCGCGAGCTGATCTCGTTGACATCGAATGGCTGTGTGGTCCCTCGACGAATTTCGTAGACCGTCTCGATGCCGTCTCGCCAAGTTCGCACCCGGTAGGGATCTGAGAACTTGAACGCAGCGTGGCGGCCTTTGCCGTTGCGGCCATAAGCGTTACGAGGCGTGGCGTCAGCCATGTCTGCCGGTGGTGACGACTTCGCTCCTTCTTCTGTGATGCGATTGTAGTCCAGCGTCTTCCAGCGGCGCTTGAATTGTTCGGGGCTCATCCCCTTGCCGTTGTCTTTGATTGAGAAAGGGATGTTTTTGGTACGCTGTGGCCAAACAATATCGATTCGGCCCCGCATACTTGTCTAAGAACCGATCGTCGAACAGGACTCCCTGTTTCGGCGCTTCTGTATCCATGGAATACCCCCGCCCGCATTACACACGGGATTGTAAGCAGCGTCCACTGCGAAGCGCATATGCCCTGACGCGTAGGCAAATCGTACATATAGTCAGTACGGCCAGATGCGATGCTTTCGATTGAAGCGCATTTCTTCCCTGCTTTTGCACTCCTGCGCTCTCGCGCCGTTAGGGCGAATCTCGCAATCAAGAACGATCAGAGCCCTCGTTGACATGTTGAAACTGACGCTTGGCTCATCATAGCCGAATTGGTCGATATGCCGCTTGAAGTGAAAACCAGCATGTATTGCAGCGGCGACGAACGCCCCGTTTGGCACATACTGCGGCCCAAGCTCGTCACCGTCCGGATAGGTGCAAACATAATTTTCGGCGACATGCTTGAGCCAATAACTGCCGGTGTCCGGCCTGATCGTTTTGGTGCGCTTCACCCGGTCAAGCAACGCCAATGAGAGAAGGAAGGGGACAACGGCTGCGTCGCTTTGCAATTCCAAGCGAGCCTCGACAAAGCGCGCGCTGTGCTCGCGCGCGTTTTCAAACTTCCCATCCGACTGTCGTTGTGGGCGGCCTATGCCTATGCCCCACATGGTCAGTGTAGGTGTTTGTTCTACGATCTTGCGTAACACTGCCTTGGTAGCGGCGTGGTACAAGTGTCGGCTGGTTGTCTCGAAGCGATGGCTTGCGAGATAGTCAACGAATGGGTCGCCACTGACATCTGCCAGCGCCGAATCGGTTGATTGTGCCGCAGCTTTCAAAGCTGCGTATGTACCAAATCCTAGACCGCGCCCGAGTGCTTCGCATCGATGAGAAGATTTGATTCCAGGCAGGGAACGAGTGAGTTCGGCCTTGATGGCTTCGATACTATCAGGCGTTACATGCATTTTCAGCGTGAACATGAAGCATACCTCCAAGTGGGCAGCGCTGTTCGCCGATTACGCAGCAGCCCATTGGTTGGGATGCATTCGAGCTGAAAGAAAAGATGCTATCGATGTTAGACGTTTGACCCGGCGACAGGTCACAGGTGCCCAACCCGACTCAGATTCTACGTTCGTGGCCTTTGTGATGCAACAGGGGCCTGGAGCGTTCCCAAGTTAGGTGATGCCAACTTTGATAACCGCGCTGCCGCTCGTTCGGTACGCGTTCGGGTAGCGTTCGGGGACATTCAGGCGAGTCCGCTGTCATAGTCGTTGCATCCTCAACAAGGAGAGCGAAAATGGACACAATGGAACGCAACCCGACCTACATTGCCGAGCAAGTCAAATTCATCCGTAAGCTGCACGGGCTCACGCAAGAGAATTTGGCCGATGCCGCTGGCCTCACGACGCGCACGATTGAAAAGATTGAGAGCGGCCGCCACCGCCCTGAGGAGCAGACGCTCCGCAGTATCGCTCGTGCCCTGCAGATCGACGTGAAATATTTTGCGAAGCCTACGCCCGAAGAAGAAGCTCGGCAAAGAGCCGATATGGAGTGCGCGCTCCGCAAGATGGTGTTGGTGCCTACCCAGCCAATTCGCACGACGAGCGACTTCCTCAGTGCATTTGAGGCGCGACATGCGTTCCGGATTGATACTTCGACCGTCACGGCCGATGAGGCTTTGGACATCGCGGCGGCGATGTCCGACTACATCACGGACGTTAATGATATATGGGACGATTGTCCGAGGTCGCAACAGCTGGAATATGCCCGAAGCTTTGTGGATTTGTGTCAGCAGATCGAGCAGCATGGATATGTCTGCCACATTGGCGACCACCGCCAGCGGCTTAGAGAGAAGGATCGGCCCACCCTCGTTTTCAGGGTCGGTGTAATGACCATCCAGCCCAAAGAAGGGGTAGATGGGACCCGCTATGCGCTCATCCATTTAGAGGGTGGCTGGGAAAGCCTTGAGGCAGATCGGGTTCTGCGTCCGTCAGATAGTGCCTAACTCTAAGACGAACGCGATACGGACCTTTCGCCGACCATTTCCGCCTAACATGCTCCGTGTCCGGCGATGTAATATCACCTTGGGGACCTAAGGTGAGCTGGAAGAGTGATGATCAGACTTGGATAGGGATAACTTGCTGATTTCGCACGGGCTGATCATACTCGAATCGGTGATCAAGAGCGACGACGCTTTAAGCGAAGAGTTCACCTCGTACCAGTAAGGCACTGCGCCTTCGGGAGGGCAAAAGACAGCTGCGGCGTCGTCGGTACGATGTCATTGGTTGATGCGATTGTTGGACCCTGACTTACACACCACCAAGCTCGCTGCTCCACGAGCGTAATCGCAGAATGGACCTAGTCGGGCAAAGTGAGAGAACCCCGCAGACCAACGGCGAGGACGAGCGATTTCGGAAATCAAGGGCGGGATTTAAGTGTGAAAAGGCGGCATTGTGTTTTCTGCGGCGAGCCTGCGATTAACAAAAATCGGGAGCATATCCTTCCCAAATGGCTGCTTGAGCTCACGGGCGCCCCAAGTCGCGTCGTGACGATGGCATTCGACCCGGGAACGGGTAAACCAATCAAATTCGCTTGGTCTGCTCTGGTTATGCCTGCCTGCGAGGCTTGCAATGCGGAGTACAGCGCGCTGGAAGCAGCGGTCAAGCCAATCTTGCTGGCACTGCTAGATAGGCGGCCCATAACGTCTCGCCAGTACCTCTTGCTCCTAGACTGGCTCGACAAGGTTCGTGTCTGCCTCTGGCTGAACCAGCTAATTCTGCAGAAGGCGATGGAGACCATCGATCCTCATCTGCATGTCGGTAATCGCATCGGCACGAAGGATCGTCTGCTCTACCTCTACACTCTCGATGGGCAAGCGATGGGGCTGAATGCGTTCGGCATAGAGAGCCTGATTTTCCAGCACCAGCCTAGCTGTTTCGCCCTTAGGGTAAACAACATTATCCTGTTCAACGCATCCAGCGACTATGCATTCTCTGACGGCTGTGGTTTCTGGCATCCGGAGCGCATCGACAGGCAGATCGACGGAGAGTTCGCGGGGCGCGTGGTCTTTCAGGGTCATGCCATGACGCGCAAGATTACGCATCCGATCGTGGACTACCCCCTCCTAAAGGCGGCGGTTCGCATCATCCAGCCCATTGCTCAGCGGGGCGAGGATGGTGAGTTCTTTGGGCCGCTTCGGCAGAACGAGAGCTACCACATCAGACATATGTCCGACCCGTCACGTGGGGCCGGAATCCTTTTCCGGCAGTTCGACGATAAAGTTCTTCCCATCCACAATTTCGACGCGCCAATCGAATTCGAGGGCGTGGATGCGGTCAACAACGGCAACGCTGGCGATATTGCGGCACAGGTGTACCGCTTCCAGGTCTACCTGTTGCATAAGGGCGTCGAATTGGTGGGGAGCGAACCAGCAATCGCTCACGCCAATTCGATGTCCAACATCCTGACGACGACCAACGAGATGAGAGCAGTCCTAACCGAGAGGGGCCAGAGGAGCAATCAGGGAAGGGATTTCGTGACGCTCGCGTTTCGCGATGCAATGGCGGCCGCCAAGCGCCCTGCTGAACCGAAAGGGTGACCAAATGGAGAGTCGATTTTCGCAGAGGCACGGCTATCGCGGTCCCGAGCGTGACATTACGATTCGCGAGGACGCGCCGGACAGCTTGCGTTTCGCCGTCGCCCAGATCGCCACCGATGCGGGATGGGCTCCGAGCGATCTGCGGGAGGTAATCTGCAGGGTTCTGTTCGTTGCGCCGGACCGCAACAACTGGTCCGAATACCCTAATATTTCGGACGAAGTGCAGTACCTTTTGGCGCACTGCGAGTGGTTCAAGGTTTATGACATCGCAGAATCCATCTACAAGAAAATGCGGGCCGGCACGGATCGCGCCGAGGAGTTTCGCAGCGAACTCAATCGGTGCTTCCGTGAAAACGGCATCGGCTGGGAGCTGACAGATGAAGGGATCATCTATCGCGGGGAGCAGACATTTGAGACGACGACCCACGAAGCGGTCTCGGTTTTAGAACGTGCTGGCCGAAACACGGCAGCGAACGAAATCCGCGAAGCGATCCATGACTTGTCTCGCCGCCCCTCGCCCGATTTGACCGGGGCAGTTCAGCACGCTGCGGCAGCGCTAGAATGCACGGCGCGGGATGTTCTTGGCGAACAGAAGCCAACGCTCGGGCAACTAACAAAGAAGCTCGATCTGCCGAAACCGCTCGACGTCGCCGTTGAGAAGCTGTGGGGGTTCGCCTCAGAGAACGCGCGGCATCTGAGTGAAGAAAAAGAACTCGAGGAGAAGCAGGTTGAGTTGTTTGTGAGCGTCGCGTGCGCTGTCTGCTCCTTCCTAAGCAAGCGACGCGAAGAACCTTCTTGAGAAAGGCGACTTAGAGCGACTGAAGCATGCGACCCAGCTGCCTCTCTACCTGAACGCAATCGGACTCGATCAAGGCTCTTCCTCCATGACGGAGCTTGAGTCTATAGCGGTACAATCGACCCAAAGGCTCATGACCGCGATGCGACTTGTGGGCTAGCCCTTGCCCACAGGTCGTGAACGACTGCTGCAGCATCCGGGCGCAAACAGAACAGACAATCTGCTGCGCACGGCACATTTCACGAAGACGCGTAGCAAACGCTTTTCCGACGAGCGACCGCGGCGGCCATATCAGTCATTGGCAGGCCGACCCACCCGGTAGAGTTTTCCATTGGCGCTGAAGACCTGGCATCTGCTTTGGGAACGGGATCTGGATCGCCTCCGCGACCGACATTGCAAAGCAGCCATTCGCATTCCGGCGCACACATGCCAGTTGCCGGAAGCGCATAAACATCTCAGGAAAATGCCCATTCGTCATCAGCCGGTGTGACCAAACCCTGCCGCAGCCGGCTGTGAAGTTGATGCCATGACGGGTCCGACACGAAGCCTTTCATGCTTCCACATGCCTCGGCGAAGGAAATGTCGCCCAAACGGTCGATAAGATCACTCATCCCGCCGTTCCTGCCATTTAGCAACAGCTCGAACGGATCATCATCACACTCAATTACCCGATGTCCCCAAGCACCCGGTACGTCGTCGGTTGCGAGGGCCTGCCGAAGATCCCCATCCACGCCTGCGGCCTCAAGCGCCCGGCAGACGACATAGCGCATCAGGGGGTAGTAGATCGGCTGATAGCTGCCTCCAAGCGCGCGCACGCCGGGCAGGATCGACAAAACCAGAAACATCAGCAGGAGATTCGGGACAAGGCTGCGGTTTGCCAGCCGCTCGAGAATGTCCTGGGCTGTGAAGCACGCCACCTTCATACCGGTCGCAGGATCGATGAGTTCTCCGGCGACCAGACGCAGCGGACGGCGTTTGCCATTTTCATAGGACCAGAAGAAGTCGGTGCCGCGCGCGAGCCAGCCACTCCAGGGCCCGGACGCGAGCCCGTCGAGGCCGGCAAGGATGTTGGAAGCGAACTTCGGGTCTTCCAGCAGTCTCATGCGTAGCCAGGAATTTTCGTCCGACAGATGGTCGGCCACCAGGTCGGCGATATCCTCGTCGTCGATCTGCAGGAAGGCAAATCGCTCTCCGAACATTTTTGGCCAAAGGATAAGATTGGCTGCTCTGATGGCGTGTGCGGGCCGTTCGAATTGCGTTTTCGGCAGAAGGCTACGAAGCAGCGCGAGCGGGTCTCCCCCAGTGTTCGGTTCCGTTGGCAACAACTCGAACCTATAGGGTCCCGGCCCGGCTAACAGGCTGTATCCGATCATCCGGCTTCGGCTGAGGCCAAAGACGTTGATCGGCTTCCCGTCGACTGTGAGCCAGCCTGGCCCTTTGCGTGCCTTTTCAACGAGGTTCACCGTCGAAACGGCATAGGAAACATAGGTCGAACAGCCATGCGCCGAGAGGCCGAGGAGGCTGAAGACGTGTGTGTAAAAAGCTTCCGGCTCCATGAGGAGAAACAAATGAGGCCCTGTCTGCATCACACGGCGTCTTTCGAAATCCCTGCAGATTTCCGAGGCCGTATCGGTCGGCAACCCGTTTCGTGTCGCTGCCTTCCTGATGATGTCGAGTAGTTTGGTGAAGGCTCGGAGCCGGATTTCTGGCATGGGACCCGAAGCCGGCGCCGCAAACAGGCGAAATGCATAATCGCGGATCGGCCGGGAATGATAAGGTTTCATCCAGGGGTAGAGTGCCGTCAGCGACCCCAGGACTGCCTGTTTCGCATCGGCACCTGCTGCTAGCTCTTCCACCTCACGATTCACCTTTTTCTTGTGGCTGACCGGCACCGACGCTCAAACACGAAATACTGATGAGGAGCACCACTCCAAAGCTGAAGAAAATCGTCGAAGGAAATGCTCGATCTCCTACACCGGCGGCGATGCCGAAGACGAGTAACCCGAGCACCACGGCCACACTATGCATAATGCCTTTTGCCCGGCCCAATAGATAAACGGATACACGCGACTGCAATGTGACTTCAACGCTGACGCGTCCAAGATTGTATAGGAATCCGAGCGCGGCAAAAAGGATCACTGTCCAGGGCATGCGCAGAGATGTCAGCGCCATGAGTACCAGCGCCGTTAAGCCCAAAAGCATGAGATGCCGCGCATGGGTACTCATCGTTCTTTCAATTCGGAACAGAGAGACCGCGCCGATCAGTGAGCCCGCCGACCATGCAGCCTCGAGGTAGCCGAAATCCACGGCAGTACCCTTCTGCTCCTGGAAGACGAAGCTCGACCCCATGACGCTGACAAGCACCGCGCCTGTATAGAGAAGCGCGTAGACGACAATGAGACGACGCAGGCTCGGATCGATTTGTGCCGCAGAGATTTTGGCGATGCGGACATCACGCGAAACCGGTTCCAGCCGCATCAAGGCAAGGCAACCCGCCGAAAACAGGAAGAAGGCAGCAAGAACGGCGAATGGCAGGGCTGGGGAGCGCTCATGCAGCAAAGGTCCTCTAAGCAGAGCTGCGCCGAGATTGCCGAACTGCATGACGAAGAAGACGGCGGAATTCGAGGCTACAAGATCGCGACCGTCAGCTATCAAGGGGATCATTGATTGAGAGCTCGTAAGCGCGACACGGTCGCAAAACGAAAAGAGGGCCGCTGACAGACAGATAATCAGAAACACGTCCATGTAGAGAAGCGCGCCAGCGGTAGCCAGCATAACGACGAAGCGGCTGAGGTCTGCCTTAACGTTCAAGCGTCGCCTGTCAAATCGATCCGCCGCCGCGCCGGCCAGAGGGCTCACGATGAATTCGACAATGCTTGCGATCGCAAGGAACGTCGCCACGCCGGCAGTTCCGTACCCCCGCTCGACGAGAATCCAGGCGGATGCGATGTAGTAGCCGTTTCGGGCAACAGCCGCCGACAGCGTGCTGGCCAGGAAACCGAGGCAGGGATTGAACCGGTCGGCCCGTCCGTTGCCATGAAGAATTCGAACCAGGTTTGACATGAGCGGCGCATCCAGGCTGATCGCCGATGGATACCTTCTTCCGCCAAGCCTGCTTTACTGTGACGTTGGGGTTTTCCGATAGTTGCTGAGAACCGACAACCGGCCACCTAGATTCTGCACTTACGACGAAATTCCGTGGGGGCCGCGCCGAAGGCCCGCTTAAAGGCGGTCGTGAAATGGCTCGAACTGCCGAAACCACATTCCATCGCGATCTCCGTCGCCGACAAATTGGTCGATCGCAGCATATCCGCGGAGTGCTCCAATCGGCGATGCGCAATGAATGCGTGCGGCGTCATGCCTGTCGAGTGCTTGAAGGCCCTCCAGAAATGGAACCGGCTAACCCCAACCTCTTTTGCCAAATCGGCGAGCGTAGGTCTGCCGCCCGACGATGCCTCGATCATTCCCACCGCTCGCTTGAGATCGAACGATGACAAACCGCCTTTTGCCGGTTCCTGATGGACGCCGTTCAACCTGAACATTTGCCCGAGCAGTTGCGTGGCCTGGCACTCCGCCATCGTTGCGCTGATGGGGTCAGGCTGCTTGAGCTCCAAGACAATCCTCTGCAACGCCGACTCTACAGTGGTGTCCCGAAATCCGATCGAAGGCGGCAGCACGGCCGCGCGATTGCGAGCCATCCCCGCAAACACGTCGTCGGCGAACCCTTTTTCAATCGAGACCAGTAGGTAGGAAGCGGTCGCATCCCCCTCGTCCCACCCATTCCAATCACTGCCGGCGGGCATGAAGATTATCGAACCGGCCCGGCGCGGCAAAAAGGCAATCCGGCGCCCGTCCACAATGTCTTCTCCGCGGCACGCCGTGCCCTTCAGGTTCATCAAGAACACATGGTTTGGCTGGAGGATTCTTGTCTCCTGGCGCTCGAGCCCGGTCCTTTTGACGACGTCCGCTCGCACGCTCCCCCAATTTTCATACTTGTGGGAAAGCGATTGGTGGTGTGAACGGCGGTTCTCGGTCGGGTCGAGGGCAAGAGTACTCACGTATCCACAGTCTCCTTACTGGCGAGTGGCCAGTCGTTGCGTGATGTGGCGAACCATGGGTTGCTGAACAACACGCAAATAACTCTGGATTGGTAGAAGATGTGACTTTAGCGAAAAAATGACAATCGAGTGAAAGCCGTCTGTATCCCGCAGGCCTACCATTTGGCTCAGCCGATACTTGAGCCAGGCGAAATATTAGACCACTCTTATCTTAGTGGAATTTCCCCCGTCGACGTATCGGCATCTCACCAATGGAACGGTGCTGGAGGCATACTGCGATGCGTGGACTCGACGACTTTCTGGCTGAGTGCGACCATGGCCCACGGATCAACGGACTAGCCGGCTTTTTCGCGGCGACCGCCGCTGGCAAGAGCGGGATGCCAATGCGCAAGCCCGTCGCCGACGCCCGCCTTCTGCCGAGCGATGACCTGCTGCGCGGCCTGGTCAGCCTGCATGCGGCACGACAAGGTTTTTTCGACCAGCACTATCACGGCAGCATTCCCTACAGACTGGAGGAAGAGTGCCGGATGGCCTATGCAGTGCTAAAATACGCACGGCTCCGTGGCGCTCCGCTTGCGCTATACAGCCTTGGAACAGCGGAAGGCACGATGGCGAGAACGTTGTCGGAACTGTCCGAAGGACAGATACGCACGCTGTCGTGCAGCCCGAACGCAGAGAATTACAAATGCTTCATGGCCTATGGCGAACCGCAGCACGCCGACTTCTTCGTCGGCCCCTTCCATCATTTGACGAAGGACGTCCTGCGTTCAGATCCGCGACTGGCAAAATTCGCCCACGGCTTCGATATTATTCTCGAGGACACGACCTTTCAGATGTACTCGCCAAACAGAGCAAGCCAGATCGAGTTCGTGACCCAGCACCTCAAGCAGGACGGAATCTTCGTCTTCGTCGAGAAGTTCCGGGCTACCGAGGAGCCGGACTACAGGCGTCGCGAATACCAGAAGGATTTCGGCTTCAAGGCGCGCTATTTTCCCCCAGACGAAATCGAGAAGAAGCAAACCCTCGTTCTGGATACGATGTTCGGCAATGAGGTCACTTTGGCGCAGATGGCTGACGCGATGCGCGCGCATTTCAGCCATTGGTCCCTGACCTGGAACAGTGGAAATTTCTGTAGCCTCGCTGCGAGCAATAGCGCGGAAAACCTCAACCGGTACCTTTCCCAGATGGCCGCTCCAGCCATTCCGCTCGAGTACGTCTACGAAACCAGCCTGTATCCGACCCTGCCGGTTAGCGCCGCCGCGCAAGAATAGGCTCCTGAGCCTTGAGACAGGTCAACAACACGCTCCGCCGTTTGGACCATGTCTTCGCAGCTGTCGACCATGGTAGCCTCAGGCAGGCCGCAAGAGTTCTCAGAGTGAGGGAATCCTGTGTCAGCCGCAACATCGTTGCTCTCGAACAATTGCTAGACATGCAGTTGTTTGATCGCGACGTCCATGGTGTTCGGCTAACTGAAGCAGGCCGGGCCTGGACTGACCTCGTCCGGGCTCACTATGAAGGCTTGCAAGATGCCTTGGCCGGAGGTGGTCGTGGCGACCAGAATGCCAAAACAGTCAAGATTGGGTTGTGCGGCCAGATAGGCCGGGCGTTCGTGGCGCGCCTTGTCGATCGATTCCGCAGCTTACATCCGGACGTGTGCATCGCCATCGAGGACGTTCCCCATGAACAGTGTCTGGCGGCAATACGTCGCCGGCGCCTTGACATCGTCTTCACGCACGGGCTCGAGAACGGCGCCTTATGCCGCAGCGAGCTATTTGGGCACGAGCGCCTGTTCGTTCTCCTGCCCGGCGGCCATCCGCTCGCTGAAAGGCCGGCAGTCAGATGGAGGGATCTCGCAGATACTTGTCTGCTGGTTTCGGTCGGATCGCCGCAGGATCCGGTTTTGCTGGAAAAGATTGCCGCAGATGGTGGCCCCGCCATACAAATATGTCGCGCGAGCGAAGCGACGGTCATCCTCAAGATACAACTCGGCCAAGGCGTAACTCTGGCAGGCGAAGGTTTTGCCAGGACAGTCGCCATCGGCGCTACGGTGTGGAAACCCATCGACGGTCCAAACAGCATCAGTTCGGTCAAGGCAGTGTGGCTGGAATCGAACCCCAAGCGTACGCTTTTGCGGCTGGTTGGGACTGCAAGAAACATGGTGATACGCGACTTGAGCCGACCCCGTCAAGCGCTTGAAATTACTCCATGAATTCCGGCGAGATTGACAAGGCTCAACTTCAGTCGTCCGGCCTTCAACCACCCTCCGATCGCTTTGCGCTGGCGAAGCCTCGATCCGTCGCAATGAACCGCTCCAACATCGCAACGATGAGGCGCGGCGCATCGGCTGGCCGTTGGCCCGCTTCGCGACCGAGGATCTCGGCATAAGCAGCCAGATCGCGGTGCAGTGCCGCAGGGAGTTCCACCATGACCTTGACGGGTTTGTCGTCGGCGATTGGTCCCAGTTTCAGCTTGGCCATTTTCAACCCCCGTAAGGTTCGAGTACGAGATCGCGTGTGACGATGACGCGCACCGGGAATCCCGGCCGGATGGTGAGTGTCGGCGCTATGTTGAGCTGCCGCTGGACGATCTGCTGGCCTGTCTGGCTGATGCTGTCGGAAGCACCCTGGCGAAGGGCGCGCACGATGTCGCTCTCCTGGCCCGATGAGCCTGCCTGCGCCCCGATGCTCAGAACCGTGGAAAGTGCTGCAGCCTTGAACAGTTCGCCCCAGTGATAGTCGACGCCGTCCTCGAGGCCAGCATAGCCCTCGGCGTCCGCGCCAGGCTCACGTTCCAGAACGATGGAGCGGCCGTCTGGAAAAATCAGCCTGGTCCAGACCAGCAAAACGCGACGCTGGCCGAAACCGACACCATTGTCATACTGGCCGATAAGGCGCGTCCCTTGGGGAATGAGGCGGATTTGTCCGGTGGGGCTGTCATAGACATTCTCCGTCACCTGCGCGGTAATCTGACCCGGCAGGTCGGAACGAATGCCGGTGATGAGGGCGGCTGAGATGACCGCGCCCGCCTGCAGGACGTTCTTCGACGCCGGCGCCGCGACGCGATCGGCCGACACGGTGCGTTTGTCCGGTGGCTGATCTAGGAATTCGCGCTGGCGGTCCTGCGCCGAGGGCGTCGCTGGCTGCGGCGCGAGGCCAAGGCTGGCGAGATCGGGCCTTGGCATGGTCTCTGTCGTGGCTTGAGCGGCAGTCGCCTTACTTGCAGGCCGCGTTTGCGTGGACGCGAACAGTCGCGCGGTCCTCGCCGCTTCCAGTTCCTGCTCCCGGCGCTGCTCCTCCGGGTCCGGACCGATGGGGCCTGTCGATGGCGCGGGGCCGCGATTCTGTGCGGCGAGGATCGGGCGGCCGAGATCGCCGGGAAGCGGTGGGCCAAGCTTCGGAACGCCCGCATAGTCCTTTGGCAGGCCGGCGAGCCCATCGGGCGTCGAGCGATTGTCGGTCGAATACAGTTCCTGCCCCTGCCCTTGTTGACGGTTCTGAAGTGCGTAAATCAGCGCGCCGCCGACGATCAGGCTTGCGGCGAGCCCCAATCCGGCCAGCGCCTTGCGGGACAGACGTGTCACGCGCGGCGGCTCGGCGCGCAGCCGCATGGCCGCGGCCGGCTCGCCTGTCAACGGCCGGGCGTCTTCCTCGACCGGCGCCTCCGGCCGGGCGTCATTCCTCGGCCCCCGGTCTTCTTCCTTCCCGGGATCGAATTTGCTGGTCACGATGCCGGCCCTCCGCTGTCCGTACGGAGGCTCGTCGCTTTCGGGGTCTCACCAGGGCCACGCATCCATGAAAATCGACTGCTCCTTACCCCATCGGTGCGAGAGATGCGGATGCGCTGCTGGTTCTTGCCGGCGCCGAAGCGCATCTCGGCGGCGGCAAACAGCCGGTCGACGATCATGTAGTTGCCGCGGACGCGATAGTTCACCAGTTCCGACGTGTCGCCTTGCGGCCCGACCACGAAGAGTGGCGGCATCTCGCCCTGGCCGATGCCCCGCGGGAACTCGATGAACACCTGCTTGCCATCGTCGAAGGCGCGCAGCGGCCGCCACGGTGCGCGATCGCCCGTCACGTCGTAGCGGAAATTGACGCGAGAAAGATCGATGCCCGTCGAGACCGGCTGCGCAGCTTCAGCCTGCTGGTTCTGCCTGCGCAAGGCGATCAGTTGGTCCTGCGGGTATTGCCAGGAGACCGAGGCCATATAGGTCGACGGCGTCGAGCGAAGTTCCATGTGATAGGTGCGCCGATCGGTATTGATGACGAGATTGGTTATGAGTTCGGCGCGCGTCGGCTTGACGAGGATGTGGACTTGCTTGGTCCCGCCCGTACCGCTCTCGGTATCGCCGATGATCCAGCGCACGGTGTCACCGGCGGCGACGGGGCCGGAGCCGACGAGCTGCTCGCCGGGCTGGAGCGCGATGTCGGTGATCTGTCCCGGCGAGGCATAGACCTGATAGAGCGCGCCATCGACGAAGGGATAGACCTGCATCGAGTTGATGAACCCGTTGCGGACAGGCTGCATGCGCGCGGCCGCATTGGCCAGGTTCACGCGCGCGGTCGGATCGGACGGTTCCGGCTCGGGTTTTGCGTCCTTGCCGACCGGCTTCAACTGGCCTGGAAGCGGCAGCGGCTTTGACAATTCGACCACCTTGACGGGCGGGGGCGGATCGACGGCTTGCACGGCCGGGATCGGATCGTCATAGGAAATCTCCGGCGGCTTCTGCCTGGTGGCACAGCCTGCAAGCGCCGAAGTGCAAAGCAGCAGTGCTGGAAAGGCCATCTTGCGGAAAGCCGGCATTGCGTGGATGAGGAAAGTTGGACACACCCAGTGGGCGGCCTTGAAGAGTGCGGGCGTCATTGTCCAAGCTCCTTCGACCAGTTGATGGCGTTGATGTAGATGCCGAGCGGGTTCTTCCTCAGTGCGTCGGCGTCGCGCGGGGGCTGCACGACAATTGTAAGGATCGCGGACCAGCGCTCCGTGGAAGCAAGGGAGCCGTCCTGATAGCGGCGTTCGACCCAGGCGATGCGGAAGCTCACTGGGGATGCGCGGATGACCGACGACACGTCGACGGCGATCTGCTGTTTGCCGACCATGGTGAACGGGTCATTGGCGCGCGCATAGTCGTTGAGAGCCAGCGCCCCGCCCTGCGTCGCGAAGTCATACGCGCGCAGCCAGTTCTGCCGCACGATGACCGGATCGGCGGGGATCGACCTCACCTGTTCGATGAAGTGCGCCAGGTAGAAGGCGATCTGCGGATCGTTCGGCTGATAGTCGCCGACCGCTGGGGCGACAGCCTGCGCCTGGCCCAGACGATCGACCTGCACCACCCAGGGCACGATCGAGCCGTTGGCGGATTGCCAGACGAGCGCGGCGGAGAACCCGGCGGCGAGCGCCAGGCAACCGAAGGCCATGGTGCGCCAATTGCGCGCCTGCACGCGAGCCGAACCGATGCGCTCGTCCCAGACCTGTGCAGCGCGTTGGTAGGGCGTCTCGGGTTGCGGGGATCTGCCGTAGTGCGTGGACGGTCGTTTGAACATGCTTAGTCTCTTTCAGACAGGTTGATCGAGGAGCCGCCGCCATGGCTGTCGCCACTGCGAACGGCGTGGGCGGCGGCCTGGACGCCATGGGTCATCTGTTGCGAGCGCTTCATGCGCTTCGCCCAAGCGGGCTGACTTTCGGCTACGGAAGACGCGACGGGAGCGGAGCCGGCTTCGCCAGTGTCCGCGCCGATTGTGCCAGCGGTGGATGATCCGCCCGTCGCCTCGAAGGCTGCGCGAGCGCCGGACTGGTAGCTGTGCTTCATGCTGCCTGCCGCATTATTGGCCGCGCGCTTGAGCGGTGAGATGGCACCCTGGGCGCCGGCGCTGATGACACCGCCGAGCCCGGATGCGACGCCGGAAAAGCCAGAGTGTCCGGCCGCGCCGAGATTGTAGGCTGTGGATGCCCTGCCCGCGGTGGCGGCACCGCCACGGGCGGCCGCTGCTGCACCGCCGCTGACAGCCGCGCCGCCGGACACGCCGGCGCCTGCGGCCGCGGCGCCCACTGCTGCCATGCCGCCGGCGGCGAGCCCGGTGCCGACCGCCGCGCCCGCGCCGAGCTGCGGGCCGCCGGAGACGAGACCGTTGGCAATGCCGGGTCCAAATATGCCAAGGCCGAGCAACGACAGCGCGGCCAGCACGATCGCCATCGCGTCGTCGATCGACGGCGTGTTGCCGCTGAAGCCTGCGGTGAACTCGGAGAAAAGAGTCGAACCGATACCGATGACGACGGCGAGCACCAGCACCTTGATGCCGGACGAAATGACGTTGCCGAGCACCCGCTCGGCCATGAAGGCGGACTTGCCGAACAGACCGAAGGGTATCAGCACGAAACCGGCGAGCGTCGTCAGCTTGAACTCGATCAAGGTGACAAAGAGCTGGATTGCCAGGATGAAAAAGGCCAGCAGCACCAGCGCCCAGGCGAAGAACATGCAGGCGATCTGGATGAAGTTCTCGAAGAAGGACCAATAGCCCATGAGGTTCGAGATCGAGTCCAGCAACGGCCGGCCGGCGTCGAGCCCGGTCTGCGCCACCTTGCCCGGGCGCATGAGATCGTTGACGGCAAAACCCGTACCCGAGGCCTTCAGGCCAAGCCCGGCGAAGCTTTCGAAGACGATGCGGGCGAGATTATTCCAGTTGGAGATGAGATAGGCGAAGACGCCGACGAACAGCGTCTTCTTGACGAGGCGCGCCATGATATCGTCGTCCGCCCCCCAGGACCAGAAGAGCGCCGCCAACGTCACGTCTATGACAATCAGGGTCGTGGCGATGAAGCCGACCTCGCCGCCGAGCAGGCCGAAGCCGCCGTCGATGTAGCGCGTGAAGACTTCGAGGAAATGGTCGATGACGCCCATGCCGCCCATGTCAGCGGATCTCCGGCCGGGGCGGCTCGACCTGCATCGCGGGAGCGGTCACATCCGGCCGCTCTCCTTCTTTCCGGTCGGCTGACGCCGCTACGTCCGGAAACAGCGTTGTCGGCGCTACCGGAGCAGGCGCGGTTGCCGAGTCACGTTGACCGAGGAACCGGCGCCGGCTGTCTGCCCACGCCTTCAGGCAGCCGGGATCGCGAGGGCCGGCCTCCCCGATTCCGGAACAGCGGCGCAATTCAGCCGCGAGTGGGTCTTGTAACGCGATGGAACGGTCCCGCGTCGCAAGGGCATCAGACTCATCGTCCTTGCTGCTCATCTCGATTGCGGTCACTGTCAAAGCGACCGCGATGAAGACGACTGCACCGATGCGAGCGAGGATCTTGCCGTCCATCGCGGGCCTCAGTTCTTGCTATAGAACATCTGCGCACGGCCGGGCTGGTAGCCCGAGCCCTGCGTCAGGAAGCGCCGGCGCTGCTCGCGGCCCTGGTCAGCGGCGGTGGCCTGTTCTGCCGATTGCAACGCCTGCGCCCGACCGTTCGCGGCGACGACAGCGGTGAGATCGGCGAGTTGCTGCGCCTGAAGCGCGAGGAGTTGGTTGCCGGCCTGTGTTGCCTGAAGCGCTCCGTTCGCACCCTGGCTCTGGCCCACCAGCGCCGACATCTCACTGCGATTGGTGTCGATGTTGCCGACGACGCCCGCCTGCACACGCATGGCATCCTGAAGGCCACCAACGGTGTTTCCCCACCGCGAGCGCGCCTCAGTGACGAGTTGCTGATCCGAAGCCGACAGCGAGACGTTGCCGTATTCCTGCTGGAAGGCCTGATCGATCTGTTGGACGTCATAGGCAATGTTCTGCGCCTGGCCGAGCAACTGCTGCGTGCGCTGCACCGACTGCTGGAGCTGCTGCAGTGAGGAGAATGGCAAGCTTGCGAGATTGCGGGCCTGGTTGATGAGCATCTGCGCCTGGTTCTGAAGCGAGGTGATCTGGTTGGTGATCTGCTCCAGCGAGCGCGCTGCCGTCAGGACGTTCTGCGTATAGTTCGAGGGATCGAACACAATGAAGGCGTGTGCCGGCGTCGCCAGCATTGGCGCCAGGGCGACCGGAGCGACAAGCAGGGCGGCAGCAAGCCGCATGCCAAGGGAACGGCGCTGTTTCATGGGGATTTCTCCTTGTTGGTGAGGGCGGGGCTGGTTAGGACGGGAATGAGTTCAGCGGCCCAGCCGACGCCACGGTGGTTGAGCCAGGCAGCGAGGAAATCATTGCTGCCGTGCTCAGCGACGATGCGGGCGATCGCGGCCTGGTCGGTCTTGGCGGATACAGCGCAAAGCGCGAGCGCCACATCCGACAGACCGAGCTCGAACAGCCGGTTGCCGCGACGGGACTGGCAGTAGTAATCGCGCTTCGGCATCGCCCGGGCGATGATCTCGATCTGCCGGTCGTTGAGGCCGAAGCGGCGATAGATCGCGGTGATCTGCGGCTCGATGGCCCGCTCGTTCGGCAGCAGAAGCCGGGTCTGGCAGCTCTCGATGATCGCCGGCGCGATTGCCGAACCATCGATGTCGCTGAGCGACTGCGTGGCGAAGATGACGCTGGCGTTCTTCTTGCGCAGCGTCTTCAGCCATTCGCGGAGCTGGCCGGCAAAGCCGTCATCGTCCAGCGCAAGCCAGCCTTCGTCGATGATGAGGAGGGTCGGCGAGCCATCGAGCCGGTCTTCGATGCGATGGAAGAGGTAGGACAGGACCGCTGGCGCAGCACCCGTTCCAATCAGTCCTTCGGTCTCAAATGCCTGGACCGACGCCGATCCGAGATGTTCGCGCTCGGCATCGAGCAACCGGCCGTAGGGACCCCCGACGCAGTAAGGGCGCAGTGCCTGCTTGAGATCATTTGATTGCAACAGCACGACCAGACCGGTGATGGTGCGCTCCTCGAAAGGCGCGGAGGCCAGAGAGGTCAACGCCGTCCAGATATGCTCCTTGACCTCTGGGGTGATCGCCACATTCTCGCGCGTCAGGATCGACACGATCCAGTCGGCGGCCCAGGCGCGCTCGGGGACATCAGGAATGCGGGCGAACGGCTGAAGGCTGACGCTGTCGATCGCCCCGTCGCTGAGATCGCCGCCGAGATCGTGCCAGTCGCCGCCCATGGCGAGTGCCGCCGCGCGGATCGAGCCGCCGAAATCGAAGGCGAAAACCTGCGACCCCGCATAACGGCGGAACTGCAGCGCCATCAGTGCCAGAAGCACGGATTTGCCGGCGCCGGTCGGGCCGGCGATCAGCGTATGGCCGACGTCGCCGACGTGAAGCGAAAGCCGGAACGGGGTCGAGCCTTCGGTCTTGCCGAAGAGCAGAGGGGGCGCTGCAAAATGCTCGTCCCGTTCCGGCCCCGCCCACACCGCGGAAAGCGGAATGATGTGGGCGAGATTAAGGGTGGAGATGGGAGGTTGACGGACGTTGGCGTAAACATGACCCGGCAGGCTGCCGAGCCAGGCGTCGACGGCGTTGATGGTTTCGATCATTGCCGTGAAATCGCGGCCCTGGATCGCCTTTTCGACCCGGCGCAGTTTTTCGTCGGCGATGCTGGGATCATCATCCCAAACAGTCACTGTCGCAGTGACATAGGCCATGCCGGCATAGTCGGCGCCGAGCTCCTGCAGCGCCATGTCGGCGTCGGCGGCCTTGTTTGCGGCATCGGTGTCGACGAGGACGGACGCCTCGTTGGTCATCACCTCCTTGAGGATCGCTGCGACCGATTTGCGCTTGGCGAACCATTGACGCCGGATCTTTGTCAGCAGCCTGGTCGCATCGGTCTTGTCGAGCAGGATCGCGCGTGTCGACCAGCGATACGGAAACGCCAGCCGGTTCAGTTCGTCGAGCAGACCCGGCGTGGTCGCGGTCGGGAAACCCGTGACGGTGAGAATGCGCAGGTGCGACGCGCCAAGCCGCGGCTCGAGCCCGCCGGTCAGCGGCTGGTCGGCCAGCATGGCGTCGAGATACATCGGCGTTTCGGGAACGCGGACACGGTGACGATTGGTCGAGACGCAGCCATGCAGGTAAGTCAGTGTCTCGGCGTCATCGAGCCAGCGGCATTCCGGCATGAAGGCTTCGACAAGGCGCAGGACGCGGTCGCTGCGATCGGCGAACCCGGTCAGTACCGCGTTGGGGTCGAGGCCCTTCTTCTCGCGGCCTTCGTAAAGCCAGCTTTCCGCTCGCGCGGTGTCTTCGGCGGGCGCTAGATAGGTGAGTGTCAGGAAGTAGCTGGACTCGAAATGCGCGCCGGCCTCCTCGAAGCCCGCCTTTCGTTCCGCATCGACCAGCGTGGAGGCCGCATCCGGAAAGCTGCTGTCGGGATAACGGGTCGAGGCATGGCGCTGCGCCTCCACGAAGATCGCCCAACCGGAGCCGAGACGGCGGAAGGCATTGTTGAGCCGGCCGGCGACGGCGACTAGTTCGGCCGGAACGGCGCTGTCGAGATCTGGGCCGCGGAAACGCGCGGTGCGCTGGAAGCTGCCGTCCTTGTTTAAGACCACGCCGGCGCCGACCAATGCCACCCAGGGCAGGAAGTCGGCGAGCCGGCTGCTACGATTGCGATATTCGGCAAGATTCATCATCCGATGGCCCCCCTCAGACCGTGAGATGCGCCGGGATGCGCAGATGCCGGCGAACGACGTCGACGAAAAGCGGATCGCGCTTGGCGGCCCAGACGGCGGCAACATGGCCGATCGCCCAGATTGCGAGGCCGACGAGCCAGAGACGCAGCCCCAGCCCCACGGCGCCGGCGAGCGTCCCGTTCATGATCGCAATGGCGCGCGGGGCGCCGCCGAGCAGGATCGGCTCGGTCAGCGCACGGTGCACGAGGACCGTATAGCCCGGCACTGCATAATCCGGCATTGGGCCGCCCTGTTCGACAGCGCCCGCCATCAAATCAGCGCCCCGCCGCCGAACGAGAAGAACGACAGGAAGAAGCTCGACGCCGCGAAGGCGATGGACAGGCCGAACACGATCTGGATGAGCCGGCGGAAGCCCCCCGACGTGTCGCCGAAGGCGAGCGTCAGGCCGGTGACGATGATGATGATCACCGCCATGATCTTGGCGACCGGGCCCTCGATCGACTGGAGGATCTGTTGCAGCGGCTGTTCCCACGGCATAGACGAGCCGGAGGCATGAGCGGGCGCGGCCATCAAGAGGATGAGCGTGGGAACCGAAACTGTCATGGCAAGGCGATGGCGCGCGAGGCGCAGGCGTTGGATCACGGTTTTCCTCCTTCAGGGCTTTGGATGGGCAAGGTCGGGCTGTCGTCGCCCGCGAGGACGGCTGGCGCGACCCGGTAATCGCCGTCTGGGCGAAGGCCATCGACACGGGCGAGTTCGGACAGCCGGCGCGCGGAGCCGCGACCGGAAAGGACGGCAACCAGATCGATTGTTTCGGCGATCAGCGCGCGTGGAACGGTGACGACGGCTTCCTGGATGAGCTGTTCCATGCGTCGGAGCGCGCCAATGGCGCTACCAGCGTGGATCGTGCCGAGGCCGCCGGGGTGGCCGGTGCCCCAGGCCTTCAGCAGTTCGAGCGCCTCGGCCCCGCGCACCTCACCGACCGGAATGCGGTCGGGGCGCAGGCGCAGCGATGAACGAACAAGATCAGACAGAGACGCGACGCCGTCTTTTGTGCGCATCGCCACGAGATTGGGTGCTGCGCATTGCAGTTCGCGCGTATCCTCGATGATGACGACGCGATCGGCGGTCTTGGCCACTTCAGCGAGCAGCGCGTTGATCATCGTGGTCTTGCCCGTGGATGTGCCGCCGGCGACCAGGATGTTCGCGCGGTTGGCAACGCCCTGGCGCAGCGTGTCCGCCTGGCGCGCCGACATGATCCCGGCCGCGACGTAGTCTTCAAGGGTGAAAATGGCGACGGCAGGCTTGCGGATCGCGAAGGCGGGCGCCGCGACAACGGGAGGAAGAAGCCCCTCGAACCGCTCCCCCGTCTCGGGCAGCTCGGCCGAGACGCGTGGGGTGCCGGCATGGACTTCGGCACCGACATGATGAGCGACGAGGCGAACGATGCGTTCGCCGTCCGCCGCCGACAAACGTTCGCCAGTATCGGATAGGCCCTCGGACAGGCGATCGATCCACAAGCGCCCATCGGGGTTAAGCATCACTTCGACGATGCTCGCGTCGTCGAGATAGCGCGCGATCGCGGGTCCGAGCGCTGTGCGCAGCATGCGTGCGCCGCGCGCCAGACTTTCTGAATTGTGAGGCGAAGCTGCCATCGTGTCCCCGTTTCGATCCGGGGAACATGGGCGGCCCTGGACGGGGATGATTAAGAGAACCGCATCTCGAGTGGTTTCAACACCTATATCGAGGCGTAGTGGCGTAGCGTGCAAATACAGGAGATTGGCGGTGCGGACCTGTAATCAAGTCCGGCGATCTTCGGGCAAGGGCGGTGCTCGCCGTCAATTGTGCGCTCGTGGGCAAAGCCGTCTGATCAAGCGGCCTCAGCACGAGTTGACCGTCGAGGTTTATGGCGCACCACAACATCCACCTTGTAATCGAGCCGATCGAGGCAACGCACGAGGCGATCTATCGAGAACTTGCCCGTTCGCCCGGTGACGATCGCGGAGACGTCCGGCTGTTTCATTCCGAGCAGCTCGGCCGACTTCGCCTGGGTCAGGCGCCGGCGCTTGATGATGGCGCGGATCTCGCGGGCCAACTTGGCCTTGAGCAATTCCTCTTCGGGATTGTCGAAGCCGAGGTCCGCAAACACGTTGCCGCTGCTCACTTCGGCGGTGATGTCTTCTGTCATGACTTTGTTCCTTTCCCATAGTTTTCGCGGTAGTGCGCCTCAGCCGCCTTCAATCGCACTGTCACGAGATCGATTTCGTGCTTGGGTGTCTCCCTGCCCTTCTTCGACTTCTTCTGGAAGCAATGAAGCACGTAGATCACCCCGGCAAAGCGCACGGCATAGACGGCCCGGTAGGTATCTCCGTCGAAGTCGTCGACCACCTCGAGGATGCTGCGGCCCCCAAACCCTTTCAGGGCTTTGACAGCCGGGTGCTCCTCACCATTCTGGGCGTCGTTGATTGCGACACCCATCAACCGGCGAACATCGATCGGAAACTCGCGCAGGTCGCCCTTCGACGACCCCATCCATACTGCGGGCTTTTGGTTTTTCATTCTCCCTCGCCTTATAGCATACAGACTATAATTTTCAACGAAAAATCCTGATATCGCTCAGGGCCATTTAGCCCACGGGCCTGCCGGGCTGGTGGGTGTCCAGGCCGCCATCGATGTCCTCGGAGATCTCCTGTCGAAGCTTTGGACCTTTCGCCAGGCGCCGGCCGAGCGCGGTGACGAAGGCATCATAGCGCTCGCCAGCCTTGGCGTGGGCAGCCTGTGCCGCGGGCTCGGGCAACGCTGGTGTTGTCGCCAGCCAGAAGCGGACGAAAACGGCGAGCGTCTCCACGGCAATTCCAAGATCGCGCTCCTGGCGTGCCGTACGGCGATCGAGTTGATCGAGCCGCTTGGTGATCGCCGCCTCCTGTCGCTCGGCGGCATCGGGTGAGAGGAACGACTCGATGGCCGCTTCCGCGACGAGCGACCGCGAAAGATCACGTCGCGCCGCATGTTCGACCAGCCTGCTCATCGCCTTCGGATCGAGATAGACGGACAGGCGTTGTTTGCGGGGTGACTTTGCCATCCGAGCCTCACATATCCACGCCGTCGCCGGGGTCGAGCGACGCCTGCCGCGCAATGCCTTGCATGAGGCGCGTCAATCGACGATTGCGGGCAACATCGTCCTCCACGTCGTCGAGGTGATCGATCTCGAATTCGTTCTCGGTCGATGGCTTCACGACCGGCTCGACGCGACTGAGCTCGGGTTGCCGACGACGCTCGGATTCGGTCAGGTCCGCATCCTCGACGGCGGGCGATGATGTGGCTTCGGCAATCCCGGGACGGGAAGGCAGAGGCAGTTTCGTCCAGTCGTCGGGCCTCCCCTCCTCCTCCGTCCCCGTAAGCACCGGCGGCGGCAGGATACGCTCCCGGAAGCGAGCATCCTCATGATAGCGCGCCTTTTTGGCGCGGATCGGCGGCGCACCCGAGACCATGACGATCTCGTCGGTGGAGGGAAGCTGCATCACTTCACCTGGCGTGAGCAGCGGGCGAGCCGTCTCCGAGCGGGAGACCATGAGATGACCGAGCCACGGCGACAGCCGGTGGCCGGCATAGTTCCTCATGGCCCTCATCTCGGTCGCGGTTCCCAGCGCGTCGGACACCCGCTTGGCGGTGCGCTCGTCGTTGGTGGCAAAGCTTACCCGGACGTGGCAGTTGTCCAGGATTGAGTTGTTGGCGCCGTACGCCCTCTCGATCTGATTGAGGGATTGAGCGATCAGGAAGCTTTTCAGGCCGTAGCCGGCCATGAAGGCGAGCGCCGACTCGAAGAAGTCGAGGCGGCCAAGCGCCGGGAACTCGTCGAGCATGAGAAGCAGCCGGTGCCCTTTCGCCCTCACCTGGAGATCTTCGGTCAGGCGGCGGCCGATCTGATTAAGGATCAGGCGAATGAGCGGCTTGGTCCGGTTGATGTCGGACGGCGGCACGACGAGGTAGAGTGTCGTCGGATGCTTGTCGTCTACAAGATCGCTGATGCGCCAGTCGCAGCGGCGCGTGACCTCGGCCACGACAGGATCGCGATAGAGGCCAAGGAACGACATGGCGGTGGAGAGGACGCCAGAGCGCTCGTTGTCGGATTTGTTCAAGAGCTCCCGCGCGGCGCTGGCGATGACCGGATGCGGACCGCCGTCACCCAGATGCGCCGTTTTCATCATCGCCGACAGCGTCGATTCGATCGGACGCTTTGGATCGGAGAGGAAACCGGCAACGCCGGCAAGCGTCTTGTCCTTCTCGGCGTAGAGGACATGCAGGATCGCGCCGACCAGAAGGGCATGGCTGGTCTTTTCCCAATGGTTTCGCCGCTCGAGCGAGCCTTCTGGATCGACCAGGATGTCGGCGATGTTTTGAACGTCGCGGACTTCCCATTCGCCGCGGCGCACCTCGAGCAGCGGATTGTAGGAAGAGGATTTTGGATTGGTCGGATCGAAGAGCAGGACACGGCCATGCCTGGCACGGAAGCCTGCGGTGAGTTGCCAGTTCTCTCCCTTGATATCGTGAACGACGGCTGAACTCGGCCAGGTCAGCAGTGACGGGACGACGAGGCCGACACCCTTGCCCGAACGTGTGGGCGCAAAGCACAGCACATGCTCCGGCCCGTCGTGGCGAAGATAGGCCCCGTCATATCGCCCAAGAACCACACCATCGGGGTCGAGGAGGCCAGTTGCCTTGACCTCCTGCTTGTCGGCCCAGCGGGCGGAGCCGTAGGTCTCGACCTTCTTGGCCTCGCGAGCCCGCCAGACCGACATGCCGATGGCGACGGCGACGCAGGCGAAACCGCCGGAAGCCGCGATAAAGGCTCCCTCCACGAAGATCGACGGCGCGTAGGCATCGAAGCCATACCACCACCAGAAGAAGGACGGCGGAAGGTAAAACGGAAAGCCGAGGACACGGAACCATGGCCTGCCGAGCTCGGGCTGGAATGCCAGGCGCCAGGCCACCCACTCCGTCGCGCCCCAGGTCGTGAAAATTACGATCGCGACGACCGCGAGGATCTGGCCCCAGAGTATCTTGGTGGCGGACATGGAAGCGGTCCTTTCTTCAACATGAGGTTAGAGGCCGAGGCCTCGCTTGCGGCCAAAACTCCAGTCGATGCCGTCGTCATTGCGAGCGACGCCAGAGACGTGGCGGCCAAGATGTTTTTCCAGGGACGGCGTCCAGGGCACCAGTTGGAAACCGAGGCCGTCATCGATCATGGCGAAGCGGCCGGAGGCGAGCGTGAAACGTTGCCGATAGGAACCGGCGACAAACTCGCCGCCGCGGGCGCGATTGAAGGGCAGGCCGGTTTCGGTCGAGAGCTTTTCGCCGAGCGCCTCCAACTCGCGTCGACGCAGCGTGTCGATCAGGTTGGGCGTGAAGCTGATGCGTTGGCCATGCCGCTCGCCGAGACCCTTTTCGACGAGATGGTCGGCCCGGCGCTGCATCGCTTGCCGCACCTCGCCCCCAAAGCCGCCTTCCGACAACGCAATCGGTTCGCGGGCGATGTTCTGGCGGTCGAGCCAGGTGGCGCCGGCGGCGGTAACCTGCCGCTCAATATCGTGATCGGAACGGACAGCGAGTGCTGCGCGCCCATGTCCCTGCGCGTCATGGAACTTACGCAGCTCGACGATCGAACCCGGAGCGCTGTCGTCGGCGGCATCGAGGTCGGACAGCTTGATGTGATGTGTGCGGCCGTCGGTGCCATCGACCACGACGTACGCGGTGCCCTTCAGTTCATCGTCGAGACCGCGGTCGATCAGCCGACCCACGATCGGCGTGTCGAGGCGCTCCGCCGCCAGCACATAATTCGACGCGCCGCGCTCGATGCCCTGCTCTGTCAGGGCGCGATGCATCCGCTTGATGATGTCACCGCGCTCGCCAAGCTCGCGCAGCGTCGCCTCGGCCTTGTCGTCGATCATCCATTGGCCCGGGCCGACCTGTACGGCAAGTCCAAGGGTTTCGAGCTTGCGCACCCGCCCGACCTTCAGCACGTGATACTCGTCGGGCTGGGCGTTCGGGGCGGCGGCAAGGTCGATGACGCCTGTGTCGCGGCCGTCGCGAACAAGCTGCCGGTCAAGCTGGGTCCAGCGCTCGGCTTCGACCTGGCGCTGCAAATTGCGACGGATGTCGAGATCGCTGCGCGGGCCGAGCTCCTGGGTAACGAGATCGGCCGCGCGGGCGCGCATCCCCTCCTTGATGTAGTCGCGCGAGATCACGAGATCCTGCCCGTCATCAGTGTGGCCGCGCAGGATGATGTGAAGGTGCGGGTTGTCGGTGTTCCAGTGATCGACGCCGGCCCAATCGAGCTTCGTGCCGAGGTCCTTTTCCATCTGGCCCATCAGGTCGCGGGCGAAGGATTTGAGATCCGCCATGTCGACGGCGTCTTCCGGCGAGACGATGAACCGGAAGTGGTGCCGATCATCGCCGGACCGCTCGGCGAAAGCACCGCCATCCACCTCACCCACCTCCGGCCCAAACAGCCTTGCCTTCTCCCCGTCGCGGGTGACGCCCTCGCGGCGCAGATAGGTGAGATGGGCGGCAAGCGGGGCGCCGCGCGCGTGATGGCGCACCAGCCGTGTCTTGATGATCACGGTGCGCGAGCGGCTGGTGAGGAGACGATTGGCGCGCACGCTCGCCGTGCGGCCACGCCCGAAGGTCGAGCGATTGCCCGGACTGATCCGGCCGGTGCGAGAGACACGGGCGCCGGCCTTCTGGGCGGCGGCAAGCGCCTGCGCGATGAAGGGCCTGGCGCGCTGGGCGCCAGACGAGCGGATGCGGCCGGGGCGGATTCGGAAACCATCCTCACCGTTCATGGCGAGTATCCGCACATCGTATCAAGGCATTGAAATCAAAGCTAAACAAGTGTTTAGGCGAGGCGCGCCGAATCTTCGCACCTCGTGGAAATGCGGCATAACCTAATGAAACTACACAACCGATCGACGCCGCACCTCGCGGCCTTTTATCTCGCCATCTTCCGGTTGTTCTGCCCACCTTTCGCCTCCAAGCACGCCACGGTGCGCTGAAGTTTGCGGTTGCGCGAAAACGCCCATGCGCGCTCATGGCTGGATCCCTTCGCCCGCTCGCGCCACGAAGAGGCCTTCGGACAGCGGCACGATGGCGGAGACATCGCGCACGGTGGGCGCAGAGCTCGCGTCATTTGGTGCTCGCTCGGTCGGCATGAGAGCGACAGCTTGTATGCGATCCGGCTGACCTACGAAGAGCGAGCCGTGCTTCCAGGGAATTGCCTCGACAGACGTGACGGCGAAAGGGCGGGTGGTCGCGCGGCCTCCGACAAGCGGGGCAAGGGCTGCGACATAGGCGCGGGTCTCGGCCGGTAGCGGACGCCCGGCCAGATAGGCTTCGTAGCGCGCAGGCCCCGCGTTGTAGGCGGCCAGAAACCCCGGCGAACCGTAGCGATCGTGCAGTTCGCGCAGATACGCCGTTCCTGCCATGATATTGTCGCGAGGATCGAACGGATCGCGGCCAAGCGACCAGCGGGCGCGTAGATCATCCCATGTGCCGGGCATGATCTGCATCAAGCCGCGAGCACCAGCGCTGGAGCCGGCGCGCGCATCGCCCGCACTCTCCTTGCGCATGATGGCGCGTATCCACGCGGTCGGAACTCCGAAGCGGTGCGAGGCTTCTGCGATGTGCGCGCCGAACGGATCACGCTGGGACAATGGCGCGACGGCCAAGTCCTGCGCCACTGTCGCCACCGGCATGACGGTGGCGACGGACAGGCCGCAAAGGAGGAGCAGAGCCATGCGCCGGGCAGCGCGAAGCGGCCCGGGCGCACCGCGATGGCTCGTCGAGGGACGGCGAGCGCGCATCGTTCACTCCTTTTCGCTGCGGTCGCGCGGTCGCGCCCAGTGCAGCGACCAGGACGTCTTGTCGTCGCCATTGCGAAAGAGGTTCGCGCGTATCGGCTGCGCGAAGGTCGGGTCGTCGAGCTGGATCGAGACATAGTCTCCGGCCTTCTCGCTGGAGCGTTTCCAGCCGGCGCCAATCTCGGGGCCGTCCTCGTTGCCGGCGTGAACGCGGTAGTCAGGCGCATTCTCCGTTTCGCTCGCCTCTGCCGCAACAATGGCGATATCCAGGTTGAGGCTGAGCGTTTGGATGCGCCCGCTATAGCCAGTCTTCTGGCGCGTGAATTCCCCGATCTGTTGCATGTCAGGCTCCTGTTCTAGAGTTGTGCGGTGATGAAGGCTGGCGGCACGACGAGCGCCGCCGGTCGCGCGCTCACCGCGTTGGCGCGCGCCATTCGAAGCGGCCGTTGCCGCCCTCGTCCGTCCACAGCGGGACGGCGCGGCCGATGATCTGGGCTGTGGAGATGAGGCCGAAGTAACGGCCGTCGAGGCTGTCGCGGACCTGCCAGTTCATCAGGAAGACTTCGCCGCTCGGGATGCGGCGGCAACCCTGCCAGACAGGTAGGCCACGGCCGGCACGATCACGTTCGAGCGCCACGCCCACCTCGACGCCATCGACGGTGACGGTGAGGTTTGAGCGACAGACAATTTGCCCGGATACGCCAAGGATTCGCTTCAAGAGTGGCACGCCCATCGGCAGATAGCCGCGATCAGCGAGGAACGCCGCGAGTGGCTCGGGCGCGTCGACAGCGACAAGATCGGTGACCTCGAAGGGTCCGTCGAAGTCGATCGTGTAGAAGCCGATCGGTGCGCTGGCTGACGCATTCCAGATGAGCTTCGTGGGCATCGAAGTGAGGCCGGGATAGCCGACGCCCATGGCAGCGAGAACGCTAGCGAGGATGATCCCGGCGCGCGTCACGGTTCGGTCCTCCTGCGCAGCAGGAACGCGCGATGTTGGTCGAGTGTGTAGCTGCGCGGCGCGTGGCCTGCGGTTATCCGGTTGTGGATGTGCCGCCAGTGATCGGGCGACACCAACTCGGGCTCGATGCCGAGGGCCTGGACGGCGTCGATCGCCTGCAGTACGCGTTCGACTTTGGGCCAGCTCTCGACCTTCAGAAGGATGTCGCCCCCGGGACGCACGAAGGGCAGTGTCTGATAGGCTTCGCCACGTGCGGCCGCACGCACGATATCGATGCGTGAGATGATCGTTCCGAAGTCGTTCGCGGCCCAGCGGACGAACGCGAAGACCGTGCGGGGGCGATAGGACAGGATGCGCCGGCGACGATCAACGATCTGTTCCTGGGCGTGGGTGCCGAACCGTATCCAGTTCTCTTGCCTCTTCTCAACCCAGGTCAGTTCGACATGGACGAGTTCGTCGCGAGCGTGGTGCGTGGCGGCGCTCATCGGGTGGCTCCCGAGCGCGGATCAAGAGGCGGATTCGGGACTTCGGAGACGCTGGTTGCCGTGCTGCTGCCGTCAGAGACCGATGGCCCATTCGAGGTCTTGTCGGCGTCTATGCTGAGTGCATCGCTGGTTCGCCGGATGAGCCTTTGCACATCACGAGCGCGCTCTTCAAAGTTAGACTCTGGGTTAGACTCTAAGTTAAGGGCGCGATTTCGGCTTTGCTTTCCAAGGGTTAGGCCCCGTTTGGGTTCCTGATAGCACGAGCCTGCGGTTCCCGATGGCACGATAGGTCCGGTTCCCGATAGCACGAGGCTGTCCACAGGCCTTCCACCGGAGGCGATCCGCTCGAAGGCGAGCAGCGTCCGGCCGCCCATCTCCACTTCGAGGAAGAGCGTGTAGCCGGGCAGCGGCTGGCGGCGGATGATGTCGCGCAGCTCGAAGGCAAAGCGCTTGTGGGGCGACAGGCTGCCGGATTTCTGATGAAGGTGACGGAAGTCGAAGCGCCAGCCGTCGCGCTGGCGTCCGCCATGCTTGCGCACCAGCCGATAGAGCCAGCGCTCCAGCCCGCCAGTCAGGTCAAAATAGGCGCGATCGATCGTCAGCACGAGCGCGTCATCGAGGACTGCCTGGTAGAACCAGTCGGGGACGATCAACTCGATCCCCGCGGGTTTACCATGGCGATCGATGCGCTCCTGCCACTCGTTGATCCATGAGAACCGGTGACGCCTGCCCTCGGCGGGCTGACGGATGGTCGTCGAGACGGTAGTCGACTGCAGCCGGTCAAGCGCCGCCTTCAGGCGTTGATAGTCGCGCAGGCTCTTGCCGCGGCCGACGAAGGTGAGGATCTCATAGGGCGTGGCGGCCATCAGGCGCGAGGTACGAAGGCCGGTGTCGCGCGCCTCGACGATCTGGCTCGCGGCCCAGATCAGGATGTCGGCGTCCCAGATAGTGGCCATCCCATGATCGGGTACGGCTTCGACCCGGATCGTGACGTTGCCCGCGGCAAAATCGATCGGGGTGACGCGATGGGTCTTGGAAAGGGAGAAGAACGGATAGGCCATGAGATCCTGCGCGTCTCGTGGGGCGAAGTCGCCAGGCAGCGCCCGGAACAGGTCGAGTTGCCCGCGCTCCGAAAGGGATTGGTTTCGCGCCACCATTTGAAATCCGCGCGCGGTCAGCGTGCGTATCGTCCGCCATGCGCCGGCGGCGACGGTGTATGACGCTTGGCCGGCAGGACCGAACCGCGCGGATCGGATGTAGAGGTGACGGCACCGCGTTCGGCCCAAGCCTGAAGGTCGTCGACGGCATAGACGACACGGCCGCCGAGCTTGCGGTAGGAAGGACCCGTGCCATAGGTTCGGTGCTTTTCGAGCGTGCGGGCGGACAGGCTGAGGAAATCCGCGGCTTCCTTGGTGCGCAGGAAGCGCGGCGGCAAAACGGCGATATCGGGTCGCATGGGTCGGACCTCCGTGGGGTTTTTGGCAGCCGCTGGCGTTCAGCGGTGGACGGGGACCACGGTGGCGGAGAATGCGCTTCGCAAGGGATGGGGAAGTTGAGGGAGGCTAAAATCCCACCCCCCTGTCCAGGGCCAGACCCGCTATGGTCGACGGCGATGACGCAGGATCTGCAAATAGCCGCCGCCGATCATGGCGGTGGCGCCTTCGACGAGGCCGATCACCGCATCGCGCAACGCCGAGGTCTTCCAAGGATCGGCGGCGATGCGCTTGTGTCCATAGAAAGCAACCGCAATGTCGCGGTAGCTCGCGCCGTTCGCACGGCCGTCAGCGGCCTGCATCATCAGACGAAACCGGCGGCGCTGCTGTGGGGTCATACGCGTGTCCGAAGCCGTTGGGCGCCCCTGCAAGGAACGCCAGAAACGGGTGAGTGCTTCGATCCGTCCCAACGTTTCTGCATCCAAGGGGATCAGCGCCGCCACGTGGCCGTGCGGATCACTGCCCGGCAGAAGGAGAAGTTGGGTCGCGACGCCTGCACTGTGGACGATGTGACGTCCTTCCGGGCTGTCGTGGACCGCCCCAAGACCGGTCAAAGGCGCCGATCGCAACGACGACAGGAATTCCGGCGCCGGCACGAGAGAAACCACAGCTGGATCGACGTCAGGCGACCACAGAACGTCTTGCGCCAAGGCGGACAAATCCGGCCTGGCCGGGAAATCGCAACCCCCACAGCCGCTGTGTCTCAAAGTGGAAGGGTGCTTTTTCGGCCCTGGTGGTCAGGAGCGCCTGATAGTGCCGTTGATAGGGTTCGTGACGCCGCAGACACTCCCAGGCGAGCCCTTCGACGGGCAATGTATCGAAATAATCATAGCTGGCATTGTCTCGCCAATGCGACGTATCCGGCCTCATCCAAGAGCTCCTCACGCAAGAAACGCGTAGACCCCGCCTCAAAACAATTCCGGGTTGTAGCGATTGGTGGAAGACCCTCGCCGGGCATCGGGTGATGCCAAAACGGCATCACCCGGGAACGACAGGAGCGGCGGTGCTAGCTGCCTGGTTGACGCAAAAGATGGCGGTAGCCAGCACGCGCCATCCAGCGCGCTCGCGCCAGATGGCTGTCATGGATACGCCGGGCGCGTTGTGGCTCCTTCGTCAGATCAATGCCGAAGAGAATTTCGACCACCTCGCGCCAGTCCGCGCCGTCGTCGGCGGCGTCGAGCAGGCGTGCATAGAGCTTGATGTGCTCCTGATCGTATTCGGTGAGTTCGTCACTGGTCGGCGCGGTTTCGTCAAACGGCTCGATCATCGCTTGCCTCATCTTCACAGAGTGAAAGCCTGCATTTTATAGAAACAATAGCGCCGACGGAGGATGGTTGATCGGCATCAGGCGATGCGGTTTCGGCATCGCCTCGGTTGAGTGAGATGAACCGGACCGGCCGCCCGCGAAAGAAGGCCCCGGCCTTCCGGCCGGGGCCTGCGCGGGGTCTTAATCGCCCCGCCGCGCGTTCGGGCGGGACCAGATGAGCGAGAAGCCCTCACCTTCCTCCTCGTCGAAGAGGTTGGCGTAGATCGGGGCGTTGAAGCTCGGATCGTCGAGCTTGAGGCCCAGGTAGTCGCGGCCCTCGTTGGAGGTCTTCGACCACGCGGCGCCGATCTCGGCGCGACCGACCAGCACCCGGTGGCTGGGAGCGTTCTCGCCAGTGGCGCGTGTGTCTGGGACGATGCGCACGTTCTTGGCCTGGACGCTGAGGGTGACGATTTCGCCGGTGAACTCGTTCGAGGCGGACTTCTTGAAAGTGCCGATGGTAGCCATTGTAAGTCTCCGTTTTCTGTTCCGAGCCCGCACCATGCGGCCTCGATGGCGATCACTTGGCCGGAGGCGACCGACGACGCATCGCCTGCGACCGGAGCAACGCGGAGGACGGCGCAGGAACGACTTTCTTGTCTCGCGAGGAATGGCGGCGCTCGGGGTCCCCATGCACTTGCGGCATGGGGTGGGCGCCCGGCAGGGGAAGAAAGTCGAGACGCGCCGTTGCGGCTTAGGCGGTCGAGGCTTCAGCCGTCCTTCGGCCAGATCAGCCCATTGAAGAGGTCGTTTGGAGCGCTCTTGGGACGGATTGGCAACGGAGACGGTGGCGTCCAACGCGCCTCCAGCAGATCGCTACGAGTTCACTGGCTTCGTCCACGCATTCCAGGCGCCGCGAAGCCCACGCACCTCCAACGCCGCAGCCACCGGCCGCGCTGCCCTCCTGCCACCGACTGGTCGGACCTGCCTTGCAGCATCGACCGAACAAAGTCCAAGACCAAACGAGGTCGCGCCGGCACGTGCACGTTGCTCGATTCTTGGCACGTAACCCGTTCGCTCCAACCCCGATGATGAGGAGGCTAAGGCCTTCATCGCTCTGGTCCATCTGCTTCGCTCGCGCGGGTTTAAGCTTGAACCATGCCCCTACCGGATTGGTCGCCGGCGGCCATGCCCGCGATCCGGAGAAACGCCGTGACGCCAACGGCGATCGCGCCAATGGCGGAAAAGACGATCTGCCAGGTTTCCGAAGGCATCATGAGCTTCGCGATGCCATGAGTGGCATGGTAGCCGGCAACGATCGCAGGCGCGACGAAGACCAGCGCGATCGCTATCTTCGCCCACATGGACCTGATAACGCCGAGGAGGATTTGGCCGACGCCGAGTGTCAACCCGGCTGCCAGGACGCCGACCAGGATCGCGCCAAGCCAGCCGGCACCCGCGTTGAGTGACCACGTGCCTGCGGTGACCCCGGCGAACAGCGGAAGGGCGAAGATAGCAAGCGTGAACAGCAACCAGCACAGGATGCCGATGCCCGCGATGCAAAGGAGAATGCCGAGAATGATCATGATGGTGTCTCCGAGAGAATAGCTCTGACGATTGTGCCTTCCACCACCACCTCGGCGCAGTGCAAAGCATAGCAACAAAAACCACGGACAAAAATGCCAAAGGTCTTACTTAGCCAAAGGCAATGTTCGCCCCCGTCATGGGGCGAACGGGTCGATTTCACCGATGATGGCAGCCTCGTCGCCGTCATACTCGTTCACCGGCACGACCGAGAGAGTGCCGTCACCGGCCCGGAAAATCACGATGCTGACCATCATGCTGGTGGCGAGGCTGAAGGCGAAGGCGTTTGCTTCTGCGAGGGACATCTTACCGGCTCCGGTTTGGAAGCGGGGACCATCCCCGCGTGACAGGCGCCCGATGTGTCCGGCCGAGGGCCGCAATCACCGTGGAGGCGAAGCCGGAATGGCGGCACGCTTTGCGTAGTCCGACCCTTCATGGGTTGATGGCATCAGGTCCTGGGACCGGACCAAGGAATTGCGCCGATAAACGCGGCGATGGGCCGTGCTTGCAATTTCAGAAGCCGATGAAGCCTCTAGCTAAACGTCCTGCCTTCGTTCGCCGCAAACTGCCAAGAAGGCTGGTCAGAATCCGTCCGGGGCGAACATGGCATCGTGTGACGTTGGCCTCGTCGACCCATCATGCGGCGCCGAATTTTATGACCGGGATGCCGAGCTTGCGTGCCTTGTCAGCGAGGTTGTCCTGGATGCCGGTGCCAGGAAAGTGAATGACGCCGATGGGCATTGTATCTAGCATTGCATCGTTGCGCCTGAAGGGAGCGGCCTTGGCGTGCCGGGTCCAGTCAGGCTTGAAGCCAACCTGCGGAACCTTGCGATGGTGAGCCCATTTGGCCGCGATCAACTCGGCTCCCTTCGGTGACCCTCCGTGGAGAAGGACCATGTCGGGATGCTTGGCATGGACCTGGTCAAGCTTGGCCCAGATCAGCCGATGGTCATTGAAGTCGAGCCCACCAGTGAAAGCGACCTTTGGACCGGCAGGCAGAAGCGCGTGGCTATCGGCATACTTCTTGGCGGCGAGGAAATCACGACTGTCGATCATTGCCGCGGTGAGATGGCGATGGTTGACGACGGAGCCCGAACGGGGTCGCCAGATCGAATGCGAGTGATGCTCGAAATGCTCGCCGGCCTGGTCGCGCATAAGCTCGAAGGCACTGCGGCGTTCGAGCAGCGTCTGCCCCTGGGCGATGAGCCGTTCGAGTTCAACGGATTTGACCTCGGACCCATCCTGTTCACGCTGCAGGCGCTGCTGGGCCACCTCGTTTTCGTCAAGTTCGCGCTCGATCCGGTTGCACGCGCGATGGAATAGATTGACCGTGCCCCAGAGAAGCTCCTCAAGGTCGGGTTCGAGGCGTGTGTCGGCCATCGCCACCACGAGGGCGTCGAAGATGTCGGAGATGCTGGCTGCGATGACCTGGCCCTCTGGAAGCGGGCGCGGATCGGGTTCATCCTCGAAGGGACGGTACCCGTAGAGCTGGAGCTCCTGCAGGAGGTGTTCGGTGGGGGACGATGCTGGTTGCGGTTCTAACTCGGTGTCTTGCCGGCTAACCATTGTCGGCTTCCTTCGGTGGATCGACCGCGCCCATCGCGGCCTTCATGGCGACGAAGGCGGCGGGCGGTCCGGACCTGCACCCGCAGCGCCAGCGCAGGGCCGCAACGGCAGTGCAGGATGGCGAGCACGGCTATTTTGGTTCGCGATGGAAAGGCCCGAGCCGGGGTCCCCGCGCGGCCCGCCGCGCGGGGTGGATAGGGCTGCCGGAAAATAGCCGGGCGCAGCCATTGCCGGTCCGGGCCGCCCGCTGCCCGATCGCCCTCTGGAAGGCCGTGGGCCGGCCCGATCCCCAGCGGAGAAACGCGACATGCGCACGACATGACAGCGGCTCGCCGCCGTCACCACCCTCCTTCCGGTCAGGCAGCGAGGAGCATGAAACGCATGACATCCTGTGGCGCGATCTGAACCCGCAAGGACGCTCTGACCGCGTCCAGACCGAGCATACGCAGATCCTCGTTGAAATCGCCGAGCCGGGGCGTCAGCACCATCGCCTCGATCCCGGCCGAATTGGCGCGTTCGATGAGGGTCGCCATTGCTCCATCCCCTGCCCGATCATTGTCGCGAGCGATGTAGAGCCGGCGAAGCGTGTCGGGAAACAGGATGGCCGACAGATGTGCAGCCGACAGGGCTGCAATGACCGGCATGGAGGGAAGCGCCGAACGTTGCGACAACATGGTCTCGATACCTTCACCGGCCGCCATCACGTCGCAGCCGACGCCGAAGCGGACCGCGTGCCCGAGCAGTTCGCCCATGGCTCGCCGGGGTGTGTCGATCGGAGCCCGGCCGAGATGGGCTTCGCTGAAGCCGCCCGGATCGAGCCATGTGCGGTGTGCGCCGGTGAGCTTGCCTTTGATGTCGGTGACTGCCGCGATCATTGCCGGCCAGGTCTCGGTCGGCCCGGGCTCGTTGGGACGGTAGTAGCAGCGCGGATGAAAGCGAAGGCTTCCGGTTTCGTGCAAGGCCGTTATGCCGCGTGCACGCAAATATGTCTCGACGGGCGTGCCAGGGATCGGCTGCGAGATGGAGACCAGCCGCCGGGCCGCTTCGACAGAACCGAAACGAACCGGAGCCGATTGTCGTTTGCGTTCCGTCTTGTCGGGAGTTGGCCGAGGGATGGACAAAAAGCTGCGCGCCTCATCGGCGACGTCCTTGAAGCTTGCCGCGCCAAGAAACTCTCTGATGACGTCGAGCAGATCGCCGTGCTCACCGGTTGCGGCGTCCGTCCACTTGCCTGCCTGGCCTTTACCGGAGTCTGGACCCTCAAGGCGGACGAACATTGACCGCCCAGGCGAATTGCGAACATCGCCAACCAGCCAATACCTGCCCTCGCGGTGACCATTGGAAAGATAGCGCCGGCATGCCGCTTCGGCCTGTTGGGCAAGGCGCCATGCCAGTTCGGAAGCATTGTGAGGAAACATCATGCGGCCTCCCTTTCACCAACGCGCTGCACGGGATAGCGCTGAAGGACCTTGGCAAGGACCGATGATCCATGTGCATCGGTGGGGACGAACATGCGCAATTTCCAGGATATGATCTCGTGGAACAGCCCGTCCGCCGAGAGCCGCTCGCGCATGGTACCGGTGAAGCCCGAAAGCTCGATGCGATTGGCGCCCATGACGCGGACACGTCGCAGATGAAGGCCTTCAGCGAGGTCGAGCGTCGTGCGACCCTCCATCAGTGCGTTGAACGCATCCTCCGCGCTCAACGTGCTGACACCGATTGCGAGTGCGCCAGCGACCCAGGCGGCCGAAACCCTGCGGCCGATAATGCGCTGGCCGTCATCGGTCTGAAGGCGATAGACGCGGCTTGATTCATTGGGCAGCCGTTTCCAGACCGGCAGCAGCAAGCCCGCGACGATGTGGATGGTCGAATCGGAGAACGCGGGGACGCCGGCAACCTCGGCGCTCCACGCCGCCTCGAAAGCGTCGCGATCCGCGTTGTCCCAGTGGCTGTCCTCCATCACGCGCAGTGAGGCATGATGTTGCTCCATCGGACGGATCAGGCGAACCCGTCGCTCGATCTCGCCGTCATCGAGCATGAACGAGGGTGCCGGCAGTTGCACGGCGGCGCGCCCTGAGCGTTCGTTGATGAGGAGAAAGGCATGTTGCTCGTCGAGATGGGCGACAGCCTCCTCCGCTGACATGGGTCGATTGCGCTGGCGCTGCGCGATGGTGAGGAGCTCCGTTTCGGCGCCGGTGCCCGGATGGGTGTAGATCGTACGCCGCTCGGTGATGACGAAGCTCTCGGCCCGCATCGTTTCCAGTCCGATATCATAGACGCCAGCCGCGATGGCGCCTTCCACCTTTGCGGTAAGCAACTGCTCGAAGACCGCGAACAGAATGTCCTGCAAGTCGATGGTGAGTGCGAGCAGGCGATTGAGGAATGTGGTGATCGGCGGCAGCTCATCCTTGATGCCGCTATCGTCCATCAGCTTCAGGCCGGTCATCTCCTCGAACCGCTGCAACGAGCAGCCTTCGACCTTGCCGCGGGCGACCAGCAGATAGAGCTGGCGCAAGGCCGCGCGCGCATAGTGCGATTCCAGATTGTCGTCTGGCCGAAACAGGCCATGCCCGCCGGTTTGGCGCTGACCGCGCGTGATCGCGCCCAGGGTGTCGAGGCGCCGAGCGATGGTAGAGAGGAAACGCTTCTCCGCCTTCACATTGGTCGCGATCGGCCGAAACAGCGGCGGCTGCACCTGATTGGTCCGGTGTGTGCGGCCGAGACCCTGGATGGCGGTGTCGGCCTTCCAACCGGGCTCCAGCAGATAGTGGACGCGCAGCCGCGTGTTTCGCGCCGAGATTTCGGCGTGGTAACTGCGTCCCGTCCCGCCGGCATCGCTAAAGACTAGAACGCGTTTCACATCATCCATGAAAGCCTGCGTCTCGGCGAGATTAGCCGAGGCCGCGCGGCTCTCAACCATTAGTCTGTCGCCCTTTCGGACGATGCGCCGCGACCGGCCCGTCACCTCAGCCACTGTGTCCGTGCCGAAGCGCTGCACAATCTGGTCAAGCGCGCCGGGTACCGGCGGCAGACTGGCGAGCTTTTCGATCAACGCCGTCCGGCGGCCGACCGCTTCGCGGCTCTCGACGGGCTGCCCGTCACGATAGACCGGCCTGGATGACAGGTTGCCCCCTGAATCCGTGAAGGGCTCATAGAGCTGGACCGGGAAGGAATGAGCGAGATAGTCGAGCACATATTCGCGTGGCGTTATGTCGACGCGGATATCGTTCCATTCCTGCGCCGGGATTTCGGCCAGCCTCCGCTCCATGAGCGCCTCGCCAGTGGAGACGATCTGGATGACTGCCGAATGGCCGGCTTCGATATCCTGCTCGATCGAGCGGATCAGCGTCGGCGTCTTCATCGATGTCAGCAGATGGCCAAAGAAACGCTGCTTGGCGCTCTCGAAGGCCGAGCGGGCGGCCGACTTGGCCTGGCGGTTCAGTGTGCCGCTGTCGCCTGTGATGTTGGCGGCCTGCATGGCTGCGTCGAGATTGTTGTGAATGACGGCGAAGGCGGCAGCGTAGGCGTCGTAGATGCGCCGCTGCTCGGATGTCAGTTCGTGCTCGATGAGCTCATACTCGACACCGTCGAAGGAGAGCGAACGAGCGGTGTAAAGGCCCAGCGCCCGCAGGTCCCGGGCAAGTACCTCCATCGCCGCCACGCCGCCTGCCTCTATTGCCTCGACGAACTCCGCCCGGGTCGAGAACGGGAAGTCTTCACCGCCCCACAGGCCGAGCCTCTGGGCGTAGGCCAGGTTGTCGACGGTGGTCGCTCCGGTTGCGGAGACGTAGACGACCCGGGCGTTCGGCAGAGCATGCTGCAGGCGCAGGCCGGCGCGGCCCTGCTGCGAGGGGGCAACATCGCCGCGCTCCCCCTTGCCGCCGCCGGCGTTCTGCATTGCGTGCGCCTCGTCGAAAATGAGCACTCCATCGAAATCGGAGCCCAACCATTCTACGATCTGCTTGACCCGCGAAACCTTCTCGCCGCGGTCTTCGGAACGCAGCGTGGCATAGGTTGTAAACAGGACGCCTTCCGCCAGAGCGATGGAACGGCCCTGCGGGAAGCGCGACAGTGGAGTGACCAGCAGACGCTCCATTCCAAGCGCCGACCAGTCGCGCTGAGCATCTTCAAGCAGCTTGTCCGACTTGGATATCCAAACGGCCCTGCGGCGGCCCTGCAGCCAATTGTCGAGGACGATACTGGCGGACTCCCGGCCTTTGCCGACGCCGGTGCCGTCCCCGATAAAAAACCCCTGCCGGAAGCGCACCGCCCCTTCCGCATCCTGCGGCGCGGCTTTGACGATATCGAAGGTACCGTCGTCGACCAACCATGAACCGGCGAGAAAGCCCGAATGGGCTTCACCGGCCAGGATCAGCGTTTCGAGCTGGGCATCGGAGAGTGACGACAGGATATCGCCGGGAAGCGTTGGCCGATAGCTCGGCTTTGGCGGCGCGACCGAGGCCATGGCGGTGGATTGGACAAGCTTGGTGGGATGCGCCTGGGAGCCTGGAATGCGGATCGTCTGCAATCCGTATTGCTCATAGATCGCGTCGGTCAGCCGCGCCTGCTCACCGGGTGCCCAGTCGATCGTCTCATACGAGAGTTCAACACCGGCCGGCCCGGAAAGCTCGTGGCGAGCAGGACAAGCGACAGAGCGGCCGGGATAGCCGCGCACGGAGCGTGGAACCGAACCAGCTGGAAGGACCTTGATGGTCTCGGCGACCGGCAACCTTGCGGGAAGATGCTCTTCTATCCAACCGAGCAGCATTGCGGCGTCCGGAGCAAGACCGGGAGATTCCGGAAAGAAAGATGGATCGTCGGCCGGCAGCTTGTCGATGACCGTCATGCGCGTCTCGATCGTCGTGCCATGCCTGGCATAGACCGAGCCCTCGATGGCCGCGGTGAAGACGACGCGACCATGTCTCTGCAGGCGGATGAAGGCATCGCGCCAGGCGGGCGCCTGCGGTCCAAAGTTCGCGCCGCTGATCGTGACCAGCCGGCCACCCTCGGCAAGCCGTGCGAGGGCCGAAGCAATGTGGCGGCTGGCTGCATCAGAAGCCCGACCCCGCACATTGGCGAGCACGGAAAATGGCGGATTCATCAGCACCACAGTCGGTATAATCGTCGGGTCCAGGTGGTCATCGATCTGGGCAGCGTCGAACCGGGTCACCGAGAGTGCCGGGAAGAGGCTGGACAGCAGGCTGGCGCGGGACTCGGCAAGTTCGTTGAGGACGAGCGAGCCGCCGGCGATCTCGGCGAGAATGGCGAGAAGGCCGGTGCCAGCGGAAGGCTCCAGGACCCGATCCGCAGGCGTAATGGCGGCCGCGGTGACGGCCGCGAGGCCAAGCGCGATCGGCGTCGAGAACTGCTGGAAGGCCTGACTCTCCTCGGAGCGGCGCGTATGCGTCGGCAGAAGGCCGGCGATCCTGCCAAAGCGCGGCAAGGCGTGAGCCGAAGATCCGGCTTTGCGCAGAAGTGATTTTCCATATTTGCGCAGGAAGAGGACGGTTGCCGCCTCGCATGCATCATAGGCAGTCTTCCAGTCCCATGCCCCGCTCGCGTCGGATGCGCCGAACGAGGCTTCCATCGCCGTACGCAGAACGGCCGTGTCGATGCATTGACCCCGTTCGAGATGGAGAAGGAGAAGTCCGCCTGCCGCGAGGATGGCCGTGGCTGGGTCGTTGATGGGTGTCGAAAACGAAACGTTCATTGGTCAAGGCCCTGGGAGAGCGCCACGAGAAAGCCCGCCGGCGCTCTCTCTGACCGGACGGGCTCAAACCCGTCTCGGCCGGACTTTCACTCTGACCGGCGAACACAAAAATGCCCGGCGCTCTTGCGAGTGCCGGGCAGCCGGTTGGCCAGGGAAAGGCCGTGACTATTCGGCGGCGTCGAGATGCTGTTCGTTCCCGTCGCCGGCCGATCCATCCTCGTCGTCACCTGCCAGGAAGTCCGGCAAAGTTTCGTCTGTGTCGTCCGCGTTTTGCTCGACCGGCTCGGCATCGAGGCCGGCAAGCCGCAGCGGTTCAGGCAGCCAGCCGCTGCCGGCGAGCAGCCGCTCCGCCTCCTTGGCCATGTCGTCCTTCTTCAGGTGTTCGATAAGCTGGGCTGCGCGTTCGCCGTCACCCTCACGAACGGCCTCGACAATTCGCGCCTTGGTGACGCGTCCGAGATAGTTGCCGACCGTCGGCCGCCAGCCGGCATCGACCATGTCGAGGCCGACCACGCGGGCCAAATGATCGGCATCAGTGAGACGCTGCCGGACGCCATGCGCCGAGATGGCGCCGTTGCCGTAGCGATCGGCCCTTTCATAGAGGGCGTTCACACCGAAGGAGGCACAATGGGCAAACAACGCGGCTCGCTCGTCGTCCCCGAGCGACGCAAGTGCACCCCAAAGGTTGCTGACGTCTTCCGGCAGGCGGGTCTCCCAGCTCGCATGACGGGCTTCGATCGCTTGCGCGTAAGGTGTGTCACGAAGCCCGGGAGCTTGGGCAGGGAAGACCGTGCCGCGGACGGAGACCTCCATCGCGACACCCTGTGAGCGGTACCGGGAAAACACGTCCCGCACGAACTTGTGGAGCACGGCGAGGAAGGCGGCCGCCGGATCATTTGCCAGCTTGTCGCGCAGCGCCAGCGTGCGCTCGGCGGTCAGCTCCATGACCAGGCGATCCGGCAATGGCTTGATGCTGTCCTCCTCCTCATCCTCCTGTTCGATCGGCCTGCCACCGATGGTGATGACTGCGCGATGTATCGACCCTGCCTTCGCCGGATCGCCGGTCCCCTCCGTCCCGAAATCGTTCTCCTCGTCAGTCGCAACGGGGGACTCGTCCTCCGGCCTCACATAGCCACGTTCGACGAGAAGCGATCCATCCGCATCGACGCTGAGAAAGACGCCGGCTCGTGCAATTTCGACCGGATCGAAGCGGACGGGGCGCGCCTCTAGCGCCCGAATGGCGGTTTCAAGCTCGCCAAACCGCTGGTCGATCTCATCGGGCAACTCGTCTGCCTCTTCGTATTCCGCCTGCAGCTTGTCGACCTCGCCACGCAGCGCGGCGAGCGTTGCCTGCTCCTCATCGGTCAAGTCGACGGGCGTGCCCTCGAGTTCACGCAAGCCGTTCGCCGCGCCATAGGGAAAGCTCACCGCGACTTCGATCCACTTCCAACCCTCATTGGCGATTTCGTTAGCCATGACCTGGAGCTTTTCGGTCACAAGACGGTCGAGCAGCGGCGCGTCTTCGAGCCATCCGCCATCATCGGACTGGAAGAGATCACGCAGCACCTGACCGCCTGCCGCTTCATAGGCATCGAGACCTGTGAACACGGCCCGTTTGTCGGAGGCGCGGACGCTGTTCTCGGTCAACATGCGGCGGATCTGGTATGGCTCCTTCGACCAGCTGTTTTTGATCGCCTCCCACACTTGCTCCTGTCGCGCGTGATCGCTGGTGACCGAGAACGCTTCGAGCTGGGTGATCGTCATGCCGTCGTCGGCATAGACATCGAGCAGCGCCGGCGACACGGCGGTGAGCTTGAGGCGCTGCTTGACGATGGTGACGGAGATGAAGAAGGCGGCCGCAATCTCCTCCTCCGACATGCCTTTGTCGAACATGTCCTTGAACGCTCGATATGCATCCAGCGGATGAAGTGGGGCGCGATCGATGTTCTCAGCCAGCGAAATTTCCTCCGCCATGACAGCGCTGCTGCCCAAGACACAAGGAACGGGTGCGGTCTTGGCAAGCCGCTTCTGTTTCACGAGCATTTCGAGGGCACGGTAGCGGCGTCCGCCGGCCGGCACCTCGAACATGCCGGTCTCCTCGCTGCCTGCATCGAGCACCGGACGAACATGGAGGCTCTGGATCAGGCCCCGGCGGGCGATCGAGGCTGCCAGGTCCTCGATTGAGACGCCGGCCTTGATGCGCCGGACGTTGGACTGGGCGAGCACCAGCTTGTTGAACGGAATGTCGCGTGAGGAGGACAAGGTGATCTTTTGGACGGCTGTAGCCATGGTGTTTTCTCCGCGACGGGCGCCGAGAGACTCTCTCTCGACCGAAAACCCGTCATGAAATTCCGCCACCCCTCTCACTCTTTCGACGACCGAAGCGGATAGCCGCGGAAGCGCACTCCCGGCTCCGGGTCGGCTTGGCCTCATCACGCCGCCTCCCGTTCGTTCGCTGCAGCCGCGGCCGCTTGATCGACGCCAGGTTGTAAGCCAAGGATGAACTCGGCGGCTTTCGACGCCGCGCTGGCAGCGCGGACAATGGCGCGATTGTCCTCGCGCAGGACCTCCAGCCATGAACCGATATAGTCCGCATGGCGCACCCTTGGCAGGATAGAGAGCGAGGCACAGATGAAGGCGCCGGCCATTTCCGCCACCAGTTCCTCCCGCGCATAGGATTTGGAGCCGAAGGATTCGGCTATGTCACGGCCGAGCCGGGAGGGATGACCCGACCAATGCCCCAACTCGTGGAAGGCGGTGCGGTGCCAGTTGATCGGTTCGAAATAGGCGGCTGGCGGGGGGACCTGCACGAAGTCGCTCGCAGGGCAGTAGAATGCGCGATTGCCTCCTATCCGAAAATCCGCGCCAGTGGACCGGATCAGTGCCTCTGCTTGTGGTTCGATCATGCCGGGCGGAGGTGGTGGTGCGACGGCGGCAATGTCCTGCGGCAGGTTCTCGCATTGATCGGCGTTGAAGACTGTGAAGCGTTTGAGGAATGGAATTGCCTGTGCCTGGTCCCCGCTCTCCCGGGCTCGCTTGCGCTCATCTTCGGGCACGAAGCGGTCGGCGTAAACGACGCTCGTGCCACGCTCTCCCCTCCTCACGTTACCGCCGAGGGCGAGAGCCTGACGGAATGTGAGCCAACTCTGCCCTGTGAATCCGTGCCCGATGACCGCGCCCCACAGGATCAGGACGTTGATCCCTGAATAGCGCCGGTGCGTTGACGCATTCTGCGGCATGGCGAGCGGCGCCTTTGCCGCCGCCGTCCCCCAAGGTTGCACCCAGGGGATGCGACCGGCTTCCAGCTCGGCGATGATCTTGTCGGTGATTTCCTGATAGAGGCCCGTGCGGTCATTGCCGGCACGGGCGCGAGTGTTTCTGAACATCGCGGTTCTCCGCGACGGGCGCCAGGAGCCTCTCTCCCGACCTTCAACCCGTCACGGCAAGCCCGGTCTGCACTCTCACTCTCATCGATCCGTCTCGATGCCAATCGGCGGCAGGAAGAGGCGCCGGCATGACAGCGGGCGCGTCAGGGATGGAAGCCCAGATGGGGGAAGATCCGTCGCAGGCGGGGCTTCAGCTTTGCCGGCGGCCCAGTCCAAAAGGGGACGCCCGGTAGGACCCACGCTCGATCAGCTGCTCCATGCGGAACGAAATTCACACGCGGCAATTATCGATGCAAACCAAGCGTGGGTGTTTGCATGCCTAAGGTTCACGAAACATGGCAAGTTGAGCCGCATGGCCGCTTGGAAACGGTTGCTACCGGTCTCTTGACAGTCAGCGGTGAGATTCAGATGCCGCTCGGTCATTTTCCGCGGCGAATGACAGTGATCGGCCTGACGGGAGACCGCACGGCGATCTGGAGCTGCATACCTCTTGCAGAGTCGGAAATGCGGGAAATCGAAGCGCTCGGCGATCCAGCCTTTCTCATCGTGCCGGGCGCTGGCCATCGGCTCGACATCAAGCCTTGGAAGCTTCGCTATCCCCAGGCGAAAATTGTCTGCCCGCCGGGGGCGCGGGAGGCTGTGGAGAAAGTCGTCAAGGTCGATTCGACTGCCGATATCTTTGATGATCCTTCCGTTCGGATGGAGACGGTCCCGGGTTTAGGGGAGAAGGAGGCGGCGCTATTCGTGCGACGTGACGGCCACACCACCCTTGTCGTCAACGACATCCTCGCCAATGTGCGCCATCCCCATGGAATTGGCGCCCACATTATGGCGCGCGTTCTTGGCTTTGGGGTCGACCGGCCGAGCACTCCGCGCGCTGCCAGATGGTTTTTTGTCCAGGACGGAAAGACGCTGGGAGCGGCTTTTCGCAAGTGGTCAAAAGATCCCGACCTGGAGCGCATCATTGTTAGCCACGGCGATGTCATCGCCAACAAACCGCGCAAAGTGCTCGAGCGTGTCGCCCAGGATTTCGGAGCATAGCAGAAAATCACAGCGTGCTGGCGCCGAGGCCAAGCCGCGCTATTTTGCATACTCTGCAATAGACCGAACGTATGGGGCAGCCATGTGCAATGACTACGAGCAGCATGTCGTCTGGGCCGAATATTGCCGGATGATGCAATCGCTGGCGCTCGATATTCCCGCTCATCAGACGGAACTTGATTTGCCGCTGTCGGATGATATCCGCATCAGTGACCCCGCCCCGATCATGCGCGCGGCTGGCGACGCGATCGAGCTTACGCGCATGACCTTTTCCTTTCCGCCGTCCGGGCCAAAGGGCGGGCCTGTCTTCAACTTCCGCTCGGACGGACGGAGTTTCGCCAACAGCAAGCGCTGCCTCATCCCGGCATCGGCGTTTTTCGAGTTCACCGGAAAGAAGTCTCCGAAGGCGAAGCATCGCTTCACCCTCAACGGCACCCCGTTCATGGCGATTGCCGGACTATGGCGCGAAGGCGAAGGCAACAAGCCGCCCACATTCGCCATGCTCACCACGGAACCCGGGCCTGATGTAGCGCCCATCCACAATCGCCAGATAGTGGTGCTGCGCCCGGAGGACTGGGCACCATGGATACATCTCACAAAACCCGAGGCAGAACTCTTGAAGGCCTTGCCAGCTGGGTCGTTGGCGGTCGAAACCGTACGGCAAGGGAGCGACTGACCCTGGTGCGCCGGCACTCCTCGAGCCAAGAGATGTAATGGTCGATTTGATGAGGTCGGAACATGCTGGAAGAGATTCGCTGGTTATTGCGGGTGATGGGAACTGTTGCATGAGCGCTCGTGAAATCACTCCACGTGATGTGAGGCAGATGGCGGAAGCGGCACTTTTTGCCTCATATGCTCACAAGGACCAGATGCGGGAAGACATGAAAGATCCTTACATCGTCCATCTTTCCGAGGTGGCAGCGATGTGCGCAAGCATCGAGCCGCTGGATCCAGTTCTGGTGGCCGCTGCGTGGCTGCACGATACGCTAGAATACACAGATACCGATGAGAGCGCCCTCCGTGAGCATTTCGGCGAGGCAGTGGCTGATCTCGTCGCCGATGTAAGCGATCCATCGGGGCTCAAAGGAAAAGCCCGCCGCCAGCGACAGGTTGACCATACCGCCACGGCCGGCCTTCGAACTAAAAGGCTCAAGCTGGCGGATCGGACGTCCAACATCGAGGAGGTTCTAAACGGTCCCGATGCCCGTTTCAGGGCAAAGAGCGGAGCCAGATATCTGAAATGGTCGCGCCGCGTCGTCGATGTTTGCCGTGGCGCCGCTCCCACGCTGGAAGCGCGCTTCGACAAGTCGGCAACGCGGCTTCAGGAGCGCCTCGACAAAGTTTTCGGCCAAAGCGTTTCACGATAGCGCTAGCTGAACCCGCATTATCGCAAGTTCACACCAAGAGAGGAGCTCCGGGTGTCGAACAGCGCACGCTCGACGGCCGTATCCAAGAGCTTATCTATCGGCCGACCTTGCATCGCTAGGACAACCTCGCTTCTTCCCGTCAGCCGCCTTTCGGCAGGCAGAGCGGCGTTGGCCAGCGTGCGCATCCTCGTCGGCAAAGCTGAAACCCCAGCCTATTTGAAATCCCGTGTCTTCACCTTGATCTGGTCGATGTGCAGATAGGGGTCGATGATGTTTCGCGGCCTCGGCCCCTTCGGCAGTCCGCGCGGATCAGGCGTCGGGCTGCCGTGATGGAACTCGTCGCCACGGCCATGCGGCAACGGGAAAGCGGCATTCCGATCACCGACGCTGGCGAGATCGACTGACAGATCGGTGAGCCGATGCGCGACGAGATGGACCACCTCGCCTTCTCGCTGAATGCGCCCATAGACGCCAATCATGCCGGCACCAAGGACTACCCTGCGATATTTTTCGAAGACCTTCACCCAAACGACCAGATTGGCGGTCCCGGTCTCGTCCTCGATGGTGATGAACATGACGCCCTTGGCTGAGCCTGGCCGCTGGCGGACCAATACGAGGCCAGCCGCCTCCAGCCATTGTCCGTCACGCGCCTGCATGGCCTGCCGGCACGAGACGATGCGCCTGCGTTGCAGATCTGCACGCAGGAAGGACACAGGATGATCGCGAAGTGTAAGCCCCACATGGCCATAGTCTTCAACGACCTCGCCACCGGCGGTCATGGCACGCAATGTGACGCCGGGCTCCTGGAGCTCGGCCACCGTCCGCTGCTCGCGTGAAGACGCGGCGGCAAACAGCGGCAGCGGTTCGTCGCGTAGTCCCTTGATCGCCCATAGGGCTTCACGCCTGGCTAGCAACAATGACGGTTGAAACCCATCGGCCTGCGCAAGTTCAACCAGAGAGGCAGCGGGAACGCCGGCTCGGCGCCATAAATCATCGACCGAAGTGAACGGCCGGTCAGCGCGTGTGGTGACGATTGTGGCCGCGTCAGCATTGGCCAGGCCACGAACCATGCGCAGGCCAAGGCGAACGGCAAACCGATCCTCGTCCTCAGTGGGCTCGAGCGTGCAATCCCAGCGTGAGGCATTCACACAGACCGGGCGCACCTCAACCCCATGGTCGCGGGCGTCACGAACGATCTGCGCCGGCGCGTAAAAACCCATCGGCTGAGCGTTGAGAAGGGCTGCGCAGAAGACATCGGGGTGATGGCATTTCAGCCAGGAGGAAGCGTAGGCGATCAGCGCGAAGCTCGCCGCATGGCTTTCGGGAAAGCCATAGCTACCGAAGCCCTCAAGCTGTTTGAAGGTCTTTTCGGCGAACTCGTGCTCGTAGCCGTTCTTGACCATACCGCCGATTAGCTTGGCGCCGAAGCTGGAGACGCCGCCGGTATGCTTGAAGGTCGCCATGGCGCGGCGCAGCTGATCGGCCTCGCCCGGGGTGAAGCCGGCGCATTCGATTGCCACCCGCATCGCTTGCTCCTGGAACAGCGGCACGCCCAGAGTTTTTCCGAGCACCTTTTCGAGCTCGGGCTTGGGATAGACGACGTCCTCCTTGCCTTCGCGCCGACGCAGATAGGGGTGCACCATGTCACCCTGGATCGGCCCCGGGCGAACGATCGCGACCTCGATGACCAGGTCATAGAAGGTGCGAGGCTTGATGCGCGGCAGCATCGACATCTGCGCGCGAGATTCGATCTGGAAGGTGCCGAGAGTGTCGGCCTTGCGGATCATCGCATAGGTGCGCGGATCCTCGGCCGGGATCGTTGCGAGATCGAGAGTGATGCCCTTGTGTTGCGACAGGAGATCGAAGCCGCGCTTCATGCAAGACAGCATGCCCAACGCCAGCACGTCGACCTTCATGAACTTCAGCGCGTCGATGTCATCCTTGTCCCATTCAATGACCTGACGATCCTTCATCGCGGCCGGCTCGATCGGCACCAGATCGTCGAGCCGGTCCCGGGTCAGCACGAAGCCACCAGGATGCTGCGATAGATGACGCGGCGCGCCGATCAATTGCCGGGCCAGATCCAGCGCCAGGCGCAGACGGCGGTCGCCGAGATTAAGGTTCAACTCCTCGGCGTGTTGGGGCTGGACGCCGTCCTCCGACCAGCCCCACACCTGCGACGACAGCATCTTGATCAGGTCTTCGGGCAGGCCGAGCGCCTTGCCGACGTCGCGCATGGCGCCCTTGGAGCGGTAGCGGATGACAGTGGAGCAGAGCGCGGCATGCTCACGGCCGTAAGTGTCGAACACCCACTGCATGACGATTTCTCGTCGCTCATGTTCGAAATCGACATCGATATCAGGCGGCTCACGCCGCTCCTCGGAAACGAAGCGTTCGAACAGAAGATCGTTTCGGTCGGGATCGATCGAGGTGATGGCAAGCACATAGCAGACGGCGCTGTTGGCCGCCGACCCCCTGCCCTGGCACAGAATGTCCTGGCTGCGGGCAAAGCGGACGATCGAATTGACTGTCAGAAAATACGGCGCGTATTGCAGCTTCTCGATAAGCTGCAATTCATGTTTGAGCGTGCCGACAACCTTGTCCGGCACGCCCTCGGGAAAGCGCTCCGTGGCGCCTTCCCATGTGAGTTTCTCCAGCGCCTGCTGCGGCGTCAGGCCGGGCAGCATCCGCTCCTCGGGATATTGATAGGCAAGCTCGTCCAATGAGAACCGGCAGCGCTCGGCGATTTCAACGGTTCGAGCCATCGCTTCGGGATAGCGGCCGAACAAGCGTGCCATCTCATCCGGTGGTTTCAGGTAGCGGTCGGCGTGCCGCTCGCGCCGAAACCCGGCATCGTCGATGGTGACATTGTGCCGGATACAGGTGACGACGTCCTGCAGGATGCGCCGTGACGGTTCGTGGAAGAGGACATCGTTGGTGACGACCGTTGGCACACCGGCCTGCCTGGCAAGGGTGGCCAGATCGTGCAGCCGCAACGCGTCATTGGGACGGCGGCGCAGCGTCAGCGCCATGTAGGCCCGATCGCCAAAAGCTTCATGCAACCGCCGCAGCCAAAGTGAGCATGTGTCATCGGCCTGGCCGGGAACAAGCACCGCAACGAGGCCCTCGCCATAAGCAACAACATCGGCCCAGTGCAGCACGCATTTCGCCTTGCCGCCGCGCTTCTTGCCCAGCGACAGCAAGCGGCAAAGTCGGGAGTAGGCCGCGCGATCGGTCGGGTGGACCAGGATGGAGGCCCCTTCCGCCAGATCCAGCCGGCAGCCGACGATCAGCCTGACGCGGGTCGCCTTTGCTGCCTCATGCGCCCGCACGATTCCGGCCAGGCTGTTGCGATCGCAGATGGCGAGCGCCGGCATGTCCATAGATGCTGCTTGCGCAAACAATTCCTCGCAGGAACTGGCGCCGCGCAGGAACGAAAAATGCGAGGTGCATTGCAGTTCGATGTAGGACGCGGTCATCCGAAGATGCCGTGCAAGAACCAGCGATGCGAGCCGGTCGCGACATCCTCGCCGTCGCCGGCGCGATAGATCCAGAACCGTTCGCCGGCGTCGTCCTCGACCTGGAAATAGTCGCGCACGGCGGCAAGCTCGGCGTCACGCTTCCACCACTCGCCAAAAACCCGCTCGGGGCCATCGGCGCGCGTGACCCGCCGCCGGATGCCTCTCCAGGTAAAGCTGGCCGGCGGATGATCGGGCAACAGCGCTATCGCCTCGATCAACTCCGGCACGGCAAACAAACGCGCCGGACGCGGCCAATGGTCAGGCCAAGCGTCGCCGGTTTCAACCGACGCGGGTGCCACGCGCCGAACAGACCGTTCGGGCACGTCGCTGGCGACCGGGGCAAACCTGTAGAGCTTTTCCTCGCCGACACGATTGCCGAGTATGTCGATCAGATCTGAGATGTCGGCGTCCTGTTGCTCGATGAGCGATGAAATGGTCTGTCTGGGCGTCAGCGGTTCAGCCAGCGGCGCCGACAGGCGCATCAATTCGATGCCGAAGCCCGGATCGACCGTTTCGATCTTGTCGCACAACAAGCGCGTCAGTCGCTTTACATCGCGAACCGGCAAGGCCGTGCCGACGCGAATGGCCTCGACGCGGTTGTCGACGCGGTAGAGCAGCAGGTCAAGCCGCCGCGCGCCGAGGCCCTTGGCCTCCAGCTCGAGACAAAGCGCTTGAACAAGCTTGCCGACATAGCGCGCGATTGTCTCGGCCGCACCGATGGGTTCGCCAAAGGCACGCTTGACCTCGATCACATCAGCCGGCCGGACCGGCTCTATCGGTTCGGCAAGGCGCCCCGTCGCCTGGTCAAGGCGGCGACCCAGTTCCGGTCCGAAGCGCAGGGTCAGCGGCGCGCGCGGCTGCTTCAAAAGCTCGCCTACCCTGTCGAAGCCCAAGACACGCAGACCGTTGACCATTGCATCGGGCAAGCGCAGCGCCGGGATAGGGAGCGAAAGGATTGCATCATAGGTAGCGTTCACGGCAACCACGCTGACGGTCTGCCTGACGTATCGCGCAACGGCGTGTGCGGCACCCCAGCTGTCCGCAACTGCTGCCCGCGCCAAGATGCCGGCCTGGCTGAGACGCTTGACCATATCGATCAGCATCAACTTCTCGCCGCCGTGAAGATGATCGGCGCCCGTGGTGTCCATGACCAATCCGTCCGAAGGATCTGTCGCGACGATCGGCGCGTACCGCCGCAATGCCCATAGCGCCAGCCGCTCCAATGCCTCCGCGTCGGCATCGGGTTCGGCATCCATGACCGCCAGCCCCTGGACCAGTGCCTGCGCCTTCGTTGCAGGCATTCCGACGCGCAAGCCGGCTTCCAATGCGGCGCGATCGACCGCGGTCACCAGGCGACGATTGCCGTGCCGCCCCACTGTCACCAACGGCTTATCCGATGGCGGCGAGACGTCGCCCAATTTCCTTCTGAGCCGGTCGGTCGACCAGCTTGGAAGGAAGAGCGAGACGACCCTTGGCATCACAAGCCTCCACTTCGATATCGAGCGTTTCCCCTCCACGGGATCTGATCAATTCAAGTTGCCATCGTGCCCGGCCAACGCCCGGCACGGGGAGCGGACGCGATGGCAGGGCAGAAACCCGCCAGCGGGTGACAGACGCCGTCGGTTGCCCGAAATCGGCTGCTTCGGTCTGGCGGCGCCAGCGGCGGATAGCGATGCCCATTGCACCAGAGCCTTCCGATGCGAGTTGCAGGCGTCGCGAAGCCGTCATCGACAGACGGGCAACCTCGGCGACCACAGCCCCTAGTCCGACGTGCCGCAGGCCTTCCTCGAAGCAGGCGAGCAGGGATTTGTCGTCACCGGCCTCGACATAGATCACCCGATCAGGGTGAAGTCCGACCTGTGCGATTGCCGGCGCAAACAGATCCTGGCGCGTCACACACCACAGCACCTTGCCTTGCGTCCTGGCCGCAATGCCTGCAGCAAAAAGCGATGCAGCAGCGCCATCGATTGCACCATTGCCGCCACCGGCCACCTCATGAAGAGCGCCAAGCGCCACCCCGCCCCCAGGCAGATGGCTGTCAATGGAAGCGACACCGAAGGGAAGCACCGCTCGTTCGCGCGTGCTTCCTCCTTCGAGACGCGCAATGCGATCTCGGAGATCGGAAATGGCAGCAGTCGGCGTCGATGCACTCATCTGTCCTCTGAACGCGAAATGCTGATGGCATGTTCCTCATTTGTTCTCTTCCTGACAAAGAGTCAATGGGACGTGAGGTCGGCGGGAAGGATCGGATATCGGTCTTCGAGCTTCCCCGTACGTCGTTCTCGGGAACCCAATTTGTGCACGGACATTGCTTGGTGACAGGAGATGTTCATGCCGAAGTTCCGCTTTGAGACCACAGAGTTCGACCAGACCACAACATTCGAGGAAGAGTTGGCGAGTCCCGATTTGGCTAGCCCGCGAGCAATCGAAAAGGCCCACGCGGCGCTTGTTGCGGGTGCTCCCACCGGTCTCGACCAATCCGGATCGGTCACAAGGGTCTACGACGAAGCCGGCTATCTGGTCGCCACAGTCAACTTTTCAGACGTGGTGCTCGACAGCTCCCAGCAGCAGCCAATCAGCGATCAGCCGACAGAGGAGCCCGGTGTTATGCGGTCGGGCTGACTGCGCTGGCCTTCCAACTTTGAACCAACCGTCACACCGAGTTCGATTTCCAGAGAGTGTCCAATGCCCATTATCACCGGAATCGCTTTTACCTTGCTGATTTTGTTCGTTGTCCTGTTCATGACGCACGCCGCGCGTGACTTGCAGAGCTCCCCGGCGTTCTATCGCTTGAGGCGCCGGCTGCGTTACTAGGTCGTGGAAACGAAGTTCAGAGATTCGATGTAGACTCAAAGGTCGCGGTTCTGCGGGCCGCTGGACGGGTCGAAGACCCCTTCTCGATGTAAACCCTCGGTCGGCCCTCTAAGGAAAGACGGCGTATAAGCCGCAGTTCTGCGCGCGTCCGCAACAGCGGACAATTGTCGCGCGCGGGACGGAGGAAATTCGCCCCCGCCGCGGGCGGTGAACGGGACAGCCGTAGGAGCGTCAGCATAGCGCCGGCCGCAGGACGGGACGCGGGACCGACTGTCCCCGTCTGCGGCGGTCCGCATGAAGCATCGGCCAATGAGTGAAGTCGCCTTGGATGGCCCACGCCGGCAATGGTGTATTTCTCGATCACCTCGTTGCCATCGACGTCGCTCCAGACCTGCCGCGTTTGTCCATCGACGGTCTCTTTTCGAGCAGGGCTTGCCCCCAACGCGGTGAACGCCCTGCCATTGGGCGACAAGGGCGTCAGCATTCGCCGGCGCCACCGTATGGTCGGCCGTGCCCTGCTAGTCAAAATCTTCGGCCAGCTTCCGTGATGTGGCGACGCCTGCGCGAGGCGACTGGAGATTGCAGCGATGCCAGAAACACTTAGGCGGGTGCAATTTCTTCCGGCTGCGCGGGCCGTTTCATCGGCCTTCGCGCCAAATTTCGAGACGTCCGCGGCCTGCTTTTCCGGCGGGTTGAGCGGTGGCGACATTGGACCGGAGCAACGTCGTTCACGCGGATTCCCTTATCTGTCAGATTGCCAGATAGCACCCTGGCGAAGGCATGGATTCCGCTCTTCGTCGTGTCAGTACCTTGGAGCCGTCGAAGCCGGTTGCCGAACCGCTGTTGACGATCGCTGGCGCCGCGACACGGTCGATCCCGCCATCTTGGCTTTCAAGCTTCTTGCTGGATCCAGTCGACTCCGCCGAACCCGCGGCGGAGGGAACGATTTGAAAGAAAACTCGTTTGCACTGACCGGAAACAGGATGAACGACATGGCTGCGCCACGTGCTGTCTGGAAGGGCTTTTTGAAGGTTGGATCGGTGACTTGCGGGGTGAAGATTGTCGGCGCCACCAGCGAGGCATCCAAGATCCACTTCAAAATTTTGAACCGCAAGGACGGTCTTCCTGTCAAAAGCGTCTATGCCGACGAGAAGACAGGAAAGACCGTCGACGCAGAAGACCAGGTCAAGGGGTTCGAGGTCGAGAAGGATGAATTCCTTCAGATCGAGCCCGCGGATATCAAGGCGCTTAAGCTCACCTCGGATCACACGCTCGAAGTAGGCGAGTTTGTCGCGATCAGCGAGATCGACACCCGCTATCTCGAGAAGCCCTACTACCTCATTCCCGCCGACGGCGCGGCCGTCGAAGCCTACGGTGTGATCCGCGACGCGATGAAGAACAAGGGCGTCGCAGCACGGTCGTGCATCGTGCTCTATCAGCGCGGCCGGGAAGTTGTGATCCAACCCTATGGCAAGGGCATGGTGATGACCGAGCTGCGAAACCACAACGAGATGGTCGCCGAGGACAGTGTTTTTGAGGGCTTGACCAAGGCGAAGTACGATCCCGAGTTGCTGGAAATCGCCGGCATGCTCATCGACAAGAAGGTGACCACTTTCGATCCCTCGAAATTCGAGGACACCTACGAAGATGCGCTGATTGCCATGATTGACGCGAAGCGCAAGGGCAAGGCGCCACCGAAGGCGGCTCCTAAGCCGAAAGAGAACGTTATCAACCTGGCTGAGGTGCTTAAGAAGAGCCTCAAGCAGGAGGGGCTAGCGACACCCAAAAAGAGCGAGCCGAAGCGCAAGAGCGCGTAGGCCAACGAGCACCGTGTCGATCGAGGAGAAGTTTGTGACCCAATTGACTGTCGAGCAATGCCGGGCGGCGCGTGCTCTGCTGGATTGGTCACAAGCCAGGCTTAGCGCCAAAGCGCAGGTCAGCGAGGGGACGGTTCGGGACTTCGAGAAAGGGAAGCGCATTCCGGCCGCCGGCATGATTGTCGCGATGCGATCGGCGCTCGAACTGGCGGGGGTTGCCTTTCTAAGTGATGGCGAGACGATCCATGGCGGCCCTGGCGTTCGGCTCAAGAACACAACGGTATCGCGCAGGCCTATCCAAGATGGCGAAGCGGGAATTATTCAGAACAGCGAGATGTAAGCCGTCACCGAAATCGAGCCATCGTGGTTACCGCTGATCGTTATACGGCTCTTTCGTTTGTCCAACCATCTTTTTTCCGAGAACGGTGGAATGTCGGATTCGCCTTGGGCATTGTTTGCGATCTGCAGAAGCCGGATCGGGAAGCAGATGGCGTCGCGATTGGCCGGCGACATATCTTCATAAGTCCGCTCGTCGCCCGTCACATTGGCCTCGGCCTTTCGCAGCGCAATATCGATGTCGTCTATTGAAAGCAGGCCTTTGTGGACCAGCAAATTGTTGATCGACGCGACTGCTATCATCAGACCTTCGAGCTGAAGATTGGCGACGTTCATGGCCGAGCACTCTTTACCTGTCCTGATGGGTTCTGTCCGTCCGATTGATGCGTCTTGTCATCGACTTCGTCCACGGGACGCGTCAATCCAACTCCGCCCTTGGGCTTCTTGTTTCCAGCTGCGTCCTGGGAGAACGCATCCGATGGTTCGGCACCCGTCTTGGCGGGATATTTCGTCGCGCCGGTTTCACGATGGTTTTCATTGTCAGACATTTTCATTGCTCCTGTGTGATCATCGATAACAGGCCTGCACCCTGCGGGTTCCGCGCTGCATGGAACATTCCTGGCGGCCGGTCGTTGGCCAGCAAAGGAGATGACGGCATGGCCAAAATCAAAAACCTCAACGCTGCAATTGCCTGGGAACCGGAGACGGCTGGTGTCGAAATCCAGCGTAAAAGCCCCGGCGGCAAGGACGCCCGCCAAGCGTCAGCCAGCCCTACGACGGCAGGCGCTCCGCCCACAGGTAATATCCCTTTGGCGGACCCCTTCCCGGCCAGACAAGGCGACGCACGTCCGGTGGCCGGCAAGACACCGCGCCCAACTAACAGACCGGGAGAATAGTTATGCCGCCCAAACCAGAGCCCCACGAAGAACCGCCGGTGGATGCACCAAGCTGGACCCCAGATGTGCGCGAGCCTGACCCTGACCTCTTGCCGGACGAATTGCCCGTCCCCAACCCCGACGAGAACCGTGATCCTCCAAAGCGAGCTCTGACATGAGCGAAGATTATATTCGCAGGGGTGGGTGCCTCTGTGGTGCGGTTCGCTTCTCGGTCACAGGCGCTCCGCTTCGTGTTGGCCTTTGCCATTGCCAGGATTGCCGCCGCTCAAGCGGCAGCGCGTTCAACTTCTTCGGCGTTTGGGCGCGGTCGGATTATCAGGGCACTGGCGACCTACGGGCTTTCAATGGCCGAAGCTTTTGCCCCGATTGCGGATCGCGCATCGCCTCATTGCGGGACGACGAGGCGGAGATCATGCTGGGCGCTCTGGACCTCGCCCCGAGCGACATCATTCCAGGCTATGAACTCTGGATCGGCCGGCGCGAGCCTTGGCTGATGGATCTGCAATGGGCAGAGCAATTCCAACATGATCGAGAGGCCGAAACGCCCGACTCGGCTTGAGCCGCCGGACACATCTGCTCTCGGTCCGCTCTCTCGATCTTCTCGCGATCGATGCGTCTTGTCATGGCAGCCTCCCTTGGTCTGCCCCCCAAAAGTGCGACCGGGTGCAAATGTTCATGACAAATAAGCGTTTCCGTCAAATGACATTGACGGATGTTCCGCGATATTTCGCGGCGGACTACACGATTGCTGGGTGGGGGTGACTGTCGAATGTGTTGCCGTTCTGCCGGGTACTGGAACCGCGCCTCTCGACGCTCGTTACTTCCGTGCTGCGCAGACTAACGGCCCGACAAAGCTTGCATGCGCAGCCGTACGCTGTTCCATCGATTTCTCAGGACATCATGATGACCCAGAACGACACCGAACTGACCGCCCGTCTTGCGCGCGAGCATGGCATCTCCGAAGGCGCTGTCACCGCTGTTCTAGACGCTTTGCGGCGTGGCGGGGGGACCATGGCCCAGTTCAGCCATGTCGACTTCGGCGGCATGTCGCAATGGTCTTCCGGCATGACGATGGTCGGCGACATGTTCAACGGCAGCCTCAAGGCGAAGCTCAACGCTATCGCGGGCGAGCTGTCCGCCTACCTCCGCGATCATCCAGCGGAGGGGCGCAACGACGATACGAATGTGAGCTATCGCTCGGCTGGTTTGGCAACGGCCGGCTCGTGGTGGCCTGACGAGTTTGGAAGCCCGTCTGCCGCTGGCTCCCAGAACCATATGCGCTACGCGGCGTTTAACGAGAAGCGCCGTCTGGTCATCGACGATCATGGAAATACGATAATCTACGATACCGGAGATCATCGCATATCTGGTGTTTCACAGAGCCAGAGCACGGACACGACCCTGACCTTCGTCAGCCAGCACGGCGTGGTCAGCGTCTCTGATCTCCAGCGCGTCGATGCTGCTTAGGTCAGGCCCGCAATTACGCAAACAGTAACGCTCATTGGCGCACCTGCAGCGCAGTAACCGGAGGACTCCACAATGACGCAATCGACACCGATGCCACCTAACCCAATGGTTGAGCAGCCTGCCAGCGAGGTTTTTCGGACCATCAACGGGGGAGAGCTCCCGCTGTCTAAATCCGGTCAGCAGCAGGCGGTGCAACCTCAGCACTCACCGAAAACACCAAGCGGGTATGAGAACTTTCGGTGACGCCGACCGAATCTCTGTAGCGGAATTTGGCTCGGCGGATTCAGGAATGGATAGTTCCAGGCGGATTGACGCGCTGATCGATTAGCGCCGCCGCCGGAGCCAGTGGGTCGTTGCGGGAATCACGCCAGAGGCCCAGCCTAACTACGAAAGGAGGTCAAGAAGCGAACACTGGGCAGTCGAGCGCATAGGGCTAAGGTTTAAGCGCGACGCGCGCGCTACAGACCGCGTGCCGATTTTATGTTTTCAGCATCTGTTCGAAGGTGCACTGCTTGGGATTCTTGTCGGGGCGCCATCGCAGAAATTTGGTACCGTGCCGGAAGCGATCATTCGTGACGTGATCGAAGCGAACTTCGACCACCAATTCGGGGTGAACCGGTTCCCACTCCCCACTCCTCTCGGTGCTCCAGCGGCTTGGGCCGCCCGGAGCCTTGCCGGTAAAACCAGGAGGCGACCGCAAAGCTTCAAGTTGTCGGGTCAGTTGCGGTCGATCCTCCCGCGCGATTGTCGACGTGAACCCCACATGGTCGAGCTTGCCCAGGTTATTGTAGAGGCCCAGCAGTAGTGAACCTACCTCGCGCGCGCTGGCCAGATAGCGGAAGCCGCCGACTACACAATCGGCTGTGCGCAACCGTTTGACCTTGATCATGGCGCGTTCGCCGGGCCGATATTCGTCGTCGACAAGCTTGGCGACAACGCCGTCCGTCGAACCATGACCGGATGCGCCAAGCCACTTCGTTGCTGTCGCCAAATCCCGAGTACAAGGAGACAGTTCGATATCGGCATGACCAGCCGATTCTACGAACAGTTCCAGAGCTTGGCGCCTTTCGGACAGCGGCTGGTCCATCACGTTGAAGTCCGCCCTAGCCAGCATATCAAACAAGATCAATCTGGCGGGGGTTTCGACAGACAGCTTTCGAACCCTGCTTTCCGCTGGATGCAATCGCATCTGCAGCGCATCGAAAGAGAGCGCGCCATTCACCTCGATGACGATCTCACCGTCGACCACGAAATCAGTGGCCCTCAGAACACGCAGCATCGAGACGACTTCCGGAAAGTATCTGCCGAGCGGCTTGCCAGACTTTGCCCTCAGGTCGACCTCATCGCCAGCTTTGAAGGCAAGGCAGCGGAAGCCGTCCCATTTGGGTTCGTACTGCCATTGGCCAGCGCTGTCAGGCAACGTGGCGGCGGCCTTTGCCTCCATCGGTTCCGTGTCCAATGGGACGGCGAAAGACGGTTTTGCATGTTTCGATGTCATGCCGCTAGCTTTGCTGAACCGAGCCGTTTGATCGCGCTCGCGATTGACCTTTCGCCATCGTCGTAGTCGGCCCAGGCAACCGTCTTCTTCAGCAACCCCGGCACGGTGCGGACTGTGTATTTTTTCGGGTCGAGATCCGCCTTCACCTGGCTCCAGGTCAGTGGCATGGAAACAGTTGCACCTTCTCTGGCACGCGGTGACAGGGGTGCAACGGCCGTCGCCATGCGATCATTGCGGAGGTAGTCGAGAAAGATCCGGGACGTCCGCAACTTCTTGGCCATGTTGACGAGGTAGAGATCCGGACGGTCCGCCGCCATTTGCACGCACACCGCCTTCGCGAAGGCCTTGGCCTCGGGCCAGTTCGTTTTGCTGCGCTGGCCGGCCAGCGGCGTCACAACGTGCAGGCCCTTGCCGCCCGTGGTCTTGCAAAAGCTGACCAGCCCCAAATCTTCGAGACGGTCGCGCATCTCCTTGGCGGCCGCGACAACTTCGCCAAAGGAAACCTCCGGACCGGGATCCAGGTCGAAAACCAGCCTGCCGGGAACCTCGGGATGAGCGGGGTGGCAATTCCAGGGGTGCAGTTCCAGGCCGCCGATCTGGGCGATCGCAGCCAGGCCCTCGACGCGGTCGATCTGCAGATACGGCTTGTGGTCGCCGAAGACTTTCACCAATTCCAGTAGATTGGACGTGCCAGGCATGGCGTGGCGCTGGAAGAACTGCTCGCCGGCGTAACCGTCCGGCGCGCGCACGAGTGAACAGGGGCGGCCCTTGAGATGCTTGATCATCCAAGGGCCAACGGCCTCAAAGTATTCCGCGAGGTCGAGCTTGGTGACTGGCTTCCCGCCATCACCGGCATTCGGCCAAAGCGGCTTGTCAGGTTTCGAGATAATGACGCCCATGACGATTGGGGTTTTTCCGGTCCGGCCGGACCCTCTGGCAGGTTCGGCAATCTGCGTCTCTTGTGGATTGGCGGGACGCTCCGCCTCTACCTCCTTTGCTGGCTTGTCTTCGCGAAGGCCCTTGAAGGCCGCCTGCCTGACATTGCCGCCGCCGGTCCAGCCGGCGAACTCGATTTCCGCGACCAGTTGCGGCTTCGTCCAAAAGACGGTTGAATCCTTTTTCGGTGCGCCATCGCCTGTAAACGGCGACTTCGCTGTCTTCATCTCCTTCAGCCGCGGCAGCAGCTGCTTGACCTTTGCCTCGCTGTATCCAGTCCCGACACGGCCGACATAGGCGAAATGTTCGCCCCTGTTGACGCCGACCAGCAATGAGCGGAATTTTCCGTTGGTCGTCGACCAGCCGCCGATAACAACCTCATGTCCAGCGCGGCACTTCGATTTGGCCCAGGTGTCGGTTCTGCCCGAGACGTAGGGTGCATCAGCCTTTTTTGAGATAATGCCTTCGAGTTCAAGTCGGCAGGCGGACTGCAGCACAGCGTCACCGCCATTGGTGAAGTGCTCGACATAGCGGATGAGGTTCTCCTCACCGCGCTCAACCTCGCCGATCATCTCGCTTAGCCTTACCTTGCGTTCCGAGAGCGGCAGCTTTCGCAGATCGACACCGTCCGCAAACAGCAAATCAAATGCAAAGAAGATCAAATCCTTCGTCCGGCGCTCCGACAACGCGGCTTGCAGCGCGGCGAAATCCGGTGCGCCATTTTCGCCGAGCGCCACGATCTCACCATCCACGATAGCGTTGGGAAAGCTCTCCGCCTCTTTTGCAATGGCGCCGAACTTCTCCGTCCAGTCCAGGCCTTTTCTGGTCTTCAGCGTGGCGACGCCATCTTCGACCCGCAGCTGGACGCGATAGCCATCGAACTTGATTTCGTGAACCCAGTTTGTTCCTACAGGCGGCCGGGAGAGCGTCGCGCAAAGCTGTGGTGCGATGAAGTCGGGCATCTTGACCGCATCAGCACGAACGGCGCGTTTCGGACGTGGCGATGCTTTCGGCGACGGCTTTGGCGATACCTTTGACGACTTTGCGCGTTCCTCAGCGGCGAGGCCGCGATTGCTGTCCCACACGGCGTCCGCATCGGGCACCGATGAGCCTTGCATCATGAACGGCTTCGGGCCGGCCCCCTTCCCGGCAGCAATCTTTTCCATGCTCCGGCCCGAGGCGACGGACCGGTCCTGCGTCAGCACTGCGTCGCCATTGCCATCAGTCGCGTATTTGTCGCGGTGCTTGATCAAAAGCCAGTTGGTTCGCTTTCCGCCATTGCGGTCGTGCTTCATGCGCACGAGAACGAAACTTCCATGCACGCGTTTGCCGTCGAGCGTGAATTTCAGATCGCCTTTCTCCAAGGCTTGTTCAGGAGACATAGCGCCTTCTGGCTCCCAATATCCACGGTCCCACAGCTGGACGGTGCCGCCACCATATTGCCCTTTAGGGATCGTGCCTTCGAAGTCGCCGTAGTCCAGCGGATGGTCCTCAACCTCGACCGCAAGGCGTTTATCCTGAGGATCGAGCGACGGACCTTTGGTGACGGCCCAGGACTTGAAGACACCGTCGAGCTCAAGGCGAAGGTCGTAGTGGAGCCGTGTGGCTGCGTGTTTCTGGATTACAAACCGTAGCCGGTTTGATTTCGCGATCAAACGCTCGCCGTTGGGTTCTTTCGTTTTGGTGAAATCGCGTTTGGTCCGATAGGTAGATAGCTCGCCCTTTGTCATGGAAATGCCCCGGCTGATGACGCAACGCGACTCAACGCCTTTGGCGACATTTGGTTCTGTCCGCGGCGTTCCAGTCCGGTTTTGCAGTGTTTCGGTAGGAACTCTGGCGCCACCTGCTTCGGAAACGGCGGCGCCGGATATTTTCGCGCACCGGCCTGCATCGCGCCGCCGAACTTGGTAATTCCGCATGAAAGCGGCCTGCTCGCCGCCACACAGCTGCTTCCCTTTGTAAACTCGGTGTAGTCAGGCCGCTTGCAGGATTAGTGCAAACGCACACTACCCCTCGCCCGCGAGCGCGGCGAGAAATGATCGCCGCCATTCTGCTGCGTCATTGCGCCTGATGCGCTTGAGCAGTGCGCCGTGCCTAGCAATTCGTTCATCAAGTGGCATCACGAGTGCTTTTGCGATGGCATCGGCAACCTCGTCAACCGCATAAGGATTCACGATCAGGGACTCCGCAAGCTCTTCCGCCGCACCTGCAAAACGAGACAATACAAGCACTCCGGGATCGGCTGGATCCTGGGCGGCTATGTATTCCTTTGCCACAAGGTTCATCCCGTCACGCAAAGGCGTGACCAAGCCGACCTGGCTAGCGCGCAACAGACCAGCTAGCCGCGAGCGCGCTACGGCCCGGTGGATGTAGCGGATCGGGGTCCAGGCCAGATCGGCGTACTTCCCGTTCACCGCGCCAGCAGTTGCCTCTAGCTGTGACCGGATGTCAGCATAGGCGCTGACCTCCTCGCGCGTGGGCGACGCAATCTGCAAATAAGTTGCCGCCCGCTCTTGTTCAGGGTGCCTTTCCAGCAGGCGAGCGAAAGCCTGCATGCGGCCGGGCAGACCTTTGGAGTAGTCCAGCCGGTCGACGCCGATGATTTGTTTCAGTCCCAGAATCTGACGGCGCATGGAATCAATCTGGACATCCTCGGCCGCGTCGTTGGCCATGCGAGAGAATGAATCGACGTCGATGCCTATTGGGAAGCACTTCGACAACACTGTCCGGCCATTTGCCTCAGCTGCGCCGTTGGTATCAAAGGTCGTGGAATTGGTGGCCTGCACCGAACGCCGAAAATTCGCCACGTCCGTTTCGGTCTGGAAACCCACAACGTCATACTGAAGCAGATCGCCGATGAGCTCTTCATGGTCGGGTGTGGCTGCAAACAGGTCAGGCGGCGGGAACGGAATGTGCAGGAAAAAGCCGATCCGATTGCGGATTCCGAGCCGCCGCAACTCGGCGGCCAAGGGGATAAGATGGTAGTCGTGTATCCAGATTAGGTCGTCGTTGCCCGACAACAGTCCCGCGAGCGCTTTCGCAAACCGCGCATTGATCTGCCGGTAGGCGTCTAGAAACTCTGCCCGGTGGTTCACCAGGTCTAGCCGATAATGGAACAGCGGCCATAGCGTACTGTTTGCGTAGCCGTTGTAATATAGCGAATACTCCTCGCGCGGCAGGATGAGCGCAGCCGTCTCGATCCTACCTAAGCGTTCGAGGCGGATCAGCGGTTGGTCGCTCGCGACAGAGTCCTGATGTTCGTCGCTTGCTCCGAGCCATAAGCCACCACGCTCGGCCAACGCATCCGCGACACCAACCGCCAGCCCGCCGGCTTGCGACAGATCGCGAATGTTACCCAACCTATTCGAGATGACAACCAGTCGGCGCGCAACGTTGGCGATTTGCCTGGGCTCGGCCAATCCGCCCTGGCCATGAGTGGCATCGCCAGACCTTTGCGAGGTAGCGAGACTTTCGTTGGGTCGCTGAAACAAGGCAAATCCTGAGCTTGAAGACCGCTTGGCAACGGTCTGGGCATCCGATTGTTCCACGAAATTCGCCGTAGATTGTCTTGCTGTGCCACGCAAATTTTCGGCCTCGCGCCGGCCATGCCAGAAATGCGCACGCAACGACGAAAGACCTGCGCGCGCCAGGGAGTTGGGCCGGAGCCAGCGTCCGCAATCCCACTCGGCGTAGTGTCTCACATTGAGATGAACTCTTAGGTCGTTGCCCCCGCAATTGTCTGCCTGGAGAGGCTCACATGGAAAACGCAAAGCAGGCCGGATGGCTCGTATCGCAAGACAACTCCGCCAGATTGCTCATTGTCGAAAACGCGCGTCAGCAATTGCGTTCCAAAGCCCTTGCGCGTTGCAGGTATGACCGGAGGCCCTCCTGACTCACGCCATTCCAGCTTGAGTTTACGCCCATCCTCCTCGCCGGTAATCGTCCAGGCGATTGAAATTGTCCCGGCCCCGTTCGAGAGCGCCCCGTACTTGATGGCGTTGGTCGTGAGCTCATGAAGTGCCAAAGCAAATGAAAGCGCTACGGCTGGCGGAAGCCAGACATCCTCGCCGCTGATCCGAAAACGGTCGAGCGGTGCGTGCGCGGTGATCGAGTTGGCGATCAGATCGCCGAGGTCCGCGCCGCTCCAATTTTGGCGTGTCAGAGCATCGTGAGCCTTCGCCAGCGAGACGAGCCGGCTGGACAGGTTGCGTCCTGCCTCCGGCAGATCCGCGGCGTTGCGGATTGTCTGGGTGGCGATCGACTGGACAACCGCCAGCGTGTTCTTCACCCGGTGATTGAGTTCGTTGAGCAGCAGCTGACGTTGCTCTTCGCCACGCTTACGCTCCGAGATATCCAAACTGATTTGCACGGCACCAATGATGGATCCGCTCGGATCGCGGATCGGACGTGCGCTGGAGAGCAGGTAACGGTGAACACCCGACGGCAGAATGTATGCAAATTCCTGGTTGTCGATCGTCTCGCCGCGCATCGCCCGGCTCAAAGGACGATCTTCGCGAGCGACACGCTGCCCGTCCTTGACGGCCACCGTGTCAATAACGAGATCGGGTTCGCCGAATGACTTGGACGTTACTGTCGGTAGACCCATCAACTCGGCCGCGAAGCGATTTCGGATAACTTGGCGAGCTTGAGGGTCATAAGTAAACCATACGGCTGCCGGCACCGTCTCAAGCACGGTCTGCAGCTCTCGCGTGCGTTCCGTAATAGCGTGCTCTGCATTGACCATCGCCTGGGCGATCGTGGCGAACTCGGCCACCGAGGTGGACATTGGCCGAACTTCGCGGCCATTACCAAGCGACTCTGCGCGGCCAGCAAGATCAATCGTGGCTTGGGTCAGCTTTTCTCCAACGATGTAAGCGAGGGCAAGGGAGATGAGCAGCGCCGCCGCGCCAATTCCACCAATCGCTGCGAGCGAACGCCAAAGCGGCGCCTGGACTTCTGAGAGCGGCACATTGGCGGTGTAAAACCATCCAGAGTACGGAGAACGGTAGTAACCTGCCAGCAGCGTTGTCCCTTCGAAATTGCGGGCCGTGAAACTGCCATGAGGCCTGACGATTTTTTCGACGTACTCCGGCAACCCAGGCTTTCCCGTCATCTCCTCGTGTTGCTTCGACCGTGCGACGTAACTGCCGTGGCGATCGCCAATGCCCACAGTCCAGCCTTGCGGCACGGCGGGCAACATGACATCGCGAATGCGGGCAGTCGGCACGGATACCGAAAGCAGCCACTCTTCACCGTTCGGTCCGGACACGCGTCTCTCGACCGCCGCCCGATAGTCCGTGGTGTCTTTGGCCGCGAACACATTGCTGACCGAGATGCCGCCCGATTTCAGCTTTTCGCGCTCGTCGGTCGTCACAGGGTCGACGGGCGGCAATGGCTCTCCCTGTGCAATCTGCGTGTTTGCAAGTTGGCGGCCATCGAGGTCGCGCAATGCGATGATCTTATCGGTGCCCTGCGCAAGCCGACGCGCTTCATCCTCAAACGCTTTCAGATCCCCCTTTGCGAGAGACCCCGATTTTGACAACCCATCGAGGATCGTCTGTAAATTGAGGAGTTCGGCCTCGACCACCAAGGAGACCTGTCGTGCCGTCTGCAAGGCATCCTGTTCAAAGCGGCTTTGTTCATGAAGCGCATATTCTACAAGGAGGTAGGCAGCAAACAGCCAGACTGGCAAAACGGCCACCGCGATAAGACCAAGCAAATGAGCCCGAGCCGATCGACGAGGCATGCCACCCTCCGGAAATGGGCTAACCATAGAGACAAGAAAACAAACAACAAGGGACAGCGCGCACGCATGAGAGCGCCAGCGATACCCCGAGGTTTGGTTTGCTTTGACTACCCACCGGCGGCTTGCCACGGCTTGCAAACTTTTCGCTCCATCAAGTGTTGATGGCAAGGACAAATCTATCTGACGGGGAGCCCGTCACGTCCCGGGATTATTCCGACTGGGGCACGGAGAAATGGCGATCCCGCCGTGAACCGTTCCTAGGTGAGAAGGTTCTATAAGCTCATGGTTGACCTGTAGGTAGATGGTACATGTTCGACAACTTCGCGCTTGAAATGATTGATACCGAGGGAGGACCGATACGGCTTCGGCACGGCGGATCTGGCCCGCCGCTGCTTCTGATCCATGGCCATCCCCGCTCGCATATGACGTGGGGCCGGGTTGCGGACTTGCTGTCAGCAGATTTCAGAATTGTGTGCCCGGATCTTCCGGGGTTCGGGCGCTCCTACATACCGGCCGATGACCCCGAGAGCAGGTTATCGTCCAAGCGAGCAAAGGCTTCGGCGCTGGTTGAGATGATGGAAAGATTGGGCCACCACACTTTCTTCGTCGCCGGGCATGATCGTGGCAGCCTGGTCGCTTTCAGAATGGCGATGGACCATCCCGACCTGGTGCGAAAACTGATTGCCGTGGATGGATTGCCAGTCATCGAGCATCTGGAGCGTGCCGACTGGAAATTTGCCCGCGATTGGTACCACTGGTTCTTCTTCGCTCAACCCGAGAAGCCAGAACGGGCCATCCTGGCAGACCCATTGGCATGGTACAGCGCCTTGCGGCCAGATGAGATGGGACGTGAGGCCTATGACGAGTTGGTTTCCTTCATCCACGATCCTGCTGTCGTCCATGGGATGATCGAAGACTACCGCGCAGGTGTCAGGATCGACCATCGCCACGACCGTGATGATCGAGATGCAGGCCGGAAGGTGCGCTGTCCGATGCTTTGCCTCTGGTCGCTCGACGATGACTTGGAGCAGATCTATGGCGATCCGGTCGCAATATGGAAGCACTGGGCCGACGACGTGGGAGGCTTTGGGATAACGAGTGGGCACCATGTCGCCGAAGAAAATCCAGTCGTTCTCGCAGCAGCATTCAAGGCCTTTCTTCAAAAATGATACCAGTTGATCGATCGTCGTTGCGTGCCAGTTACCTGATCGTCTGAAGGTCGACTGACCCGGCGACCGGACCTCAGCGTTCGACCCGCACGCTGGATTGCATCGTTGCGAGCTCGTGCTCAGAGCAGCGAAGGACCGGCCGCGCGGGGTCGGAAATGTCAAGCTTGTCCCACGGAATCCGATAGATCCCTTTGCGATGGCGCAGCCGAACGAGGTCGAGCAGGGCCGTGCCGATTGACGAGGCGGACAGACGCTCGAACACAGCGAAAATACCGACATGGTACTCAGTGACGACAAGTTCATCGCCATCTGCCTCGGCGACGATCTCTTCCAGATGGCCTATGCACTGACCCTCTTTTGACAATACGCGCCTGCCAACCAGTCGGTCGAGATTTGCGGTTGCCATCGTCAAGCTCCCGGAATCCTTCCGACGACGTGGTCGCGCAACCAGTCCTGCCAGTCAAAAATCGCAGTCTTGCGCACATCGACATCGAACTCGATGTCGATGCCGATGTCGCGAACCTTGCTCCATGCCACCCGATGAGGCTTGGCATGGCGTTCGCCCCCCAGCTTGGCGGCCAGAATGACCATCCAGCGTCCAGGGAGCGGTCCCAAGCGGCGCGCCAGCGCAATCGAGCCGATCTCGACGGCGATGACCCTTGGGGGCTTACCTTGTCTCAACTGGGCTACTATCCCGTCCACCTTGCCGATCTTGACCTGATTGCGGTCGACAACCTGCTTGTCCAAAACGTCGCGTATCATGTGCATCAACTGCCTCCAAATATTTGCAGAGGAATGGTGACAACCGCGAGGATGAAGCCAAGCGCGATAACTAAGAGCACTGCCGCGTTGGAGATCACGCCGTTGCGATGTTCGCCCATATAAGACCGGTCATTGAGCAAGAAGAGAAATGGCACCACCGCCAGAGGCAGGCTTGCGGCCGTAAGGGCCATTGAAAAGATGGTAAGCTTCAGCGGATCAAGGCCGAGCGCAATCGGAATGGCGGCCGCGAAGATCGTGACGGTATAGACCATGGTGAAGCCTGGATCCTCGCGAGGCTTGCGGTCCTCGCCCCAATTCCACCCGAACCCCTGCGCAACGAGGTATGCCTGCTGCAGGGCGATCTCGACCGTGGCGCCGAAGCAGGCGATGCCAAGCGATGCAACGAACAGCACAAAGCCCCAGAAACCGAACACCGGAGTCAGCATCAATGGCAATTGGTGGTAATCGTCGACCTGGGTGATGCCGTTCGCTCCAAGCACCAGCGCCGAGATGATAAGCACGGCTATGGAGATGGTGCCGCCGAAACTCATGCCGAGCCCGGCAATGGCGCGATTGATGCCGAGATAACTCTTGTCCCACTTGTCCTCGATCGCACCCGCGGAATAGAACATGAACAGATATGGCGAGATGGAAGCACCCAGAATGCTGACAGCCATGAACCAGTAGGTAGCGGTGTCGTGATGCGGCAAGGAGGGCACCGAACTGACGGCGACCCGCGTCCAGTCAGGCTTGAGGATGACCGCTGCTACGACGAAGCAGAGCGTTACCAGCCCCAACAGCGAAACGCCTTTCTCAATCAGGCCGAAAGTGCCTTTCCACAGCAAGAGCCACGCAATGAAAGCTACCGGCAGCGCCCACCATTGGAAGCCGATCCCGGTGGCGAGTTCAGCAGCAACGGAGACACCGCCGATTTCAGCAGACAGCACCAGGAAATTGACCAGCAATGTACTGACCAGAGGCCAAAGGAACGCATTGAAGCCGAAGCGCTCGCGAATGCCGTCGGCTATCGTGTGCTTGCTGACGGCTGCGAAACGGCCGGCCATCTCCACTAGGAAAATAATGCAGATAGTCCCAAGGAGAATCGCCCAGACCAGCTGAAAGTGGAACAATGCACCGGCCTGGGCTGCTGTCGCCAACGATCCGACCTCAAGGAATCCGCCAACGCTGGTCACCACGCCGAGCGAGATTTCAAGCAATTTTTTCATGGATTTGTCGCTTGATCGGCGGGACCTGCCACAACGAACTTGGCAATGACAGTTCGAAGCTCCTGACCGGCTTGCCCCGCTTGTGCTCTGTCCCCGCTCGTGACGGCATTTTCGGCCCGCTCGGCAGCGGCTGTGAGTTGTCGCGCCAGTCGCCTGGAGGAGTCCGAACCGTCCGCCGTTTGTAGTTGCCGATCGTAGTCAGCTAACGCTTCGGCCAAAGACCGCAACGTGGCTCCCGCATAGTGGGAAGGTGCGGCGCCGGCGGTCCAACTGTCGATGACCATGATCGCTGAACTGGCGGTGGACTTGGCGTTCTGCGCCTGCTTGTCTTCAGCATCGGACGAAGAACAGGCAGCTACGCCGGCGAGCAACAAAGCCGCCAGCAGACGCGACATGATGGTATTGGCGAACGTTACGACGCTGCGTGACATCGGATGCGTAAAGCATTGCGGTCGAAAAGGTTCCGCAAGCGTTCGGCTCAGGAACTACCCTCCCTGCTTGTGATCGTCACGTTCGCCGCGATTTCATTGCGGGCTTTGCTAACGACCGTATCCGGAGGCCCGACTGCATCCTGCACGTCCTGCCGCCGAGGGGTCACTCGGCGAACGGTCGAAGAACAGCCACTCGCACGCTGTCCTCTGGCCGCCGCATTCGGGCTACACGCCTTCTTGAAGCGCGCCCGCCGCCTTTGGAACACACCGTGCGCAAGCTCGTTAGAAGCGGGCAACCTCGGACCGATATTTCATGAAACGACAAAAAAACTTAAAACCGCCGATCGACGTGGTTGGGTCGAGCACGCTTTCAGAATCGGGTGTTCCGAGCGAAGCACACGCAACAAGATCGCGTCGTATACCAGCTTCGGCGATTGCCGCGCGGCTGGTCCAGGCCGTACGGGATAGCGACGCGGATGACATGATTTTCATCGCACGGAGCGAGAACCAGGCCGAAGAAGTCTCAATTTCTTTCAAGCAGTTTATGCCGGAAACGCAGGTGATTTTATTGCCGCCGTGGGACTGCCTGCCGTACGACCGTATCCAGCCATCGCGTGAAAGCATGGGACGACGCGCAACCGCGCTTCTCGCTTTGGCCAAGGCAGCCAACAGTCGCGCTCGCCTGGTCGTCATGTCACCCGAGGCGGCGCTGCAGCGCTTTCCTCCTGCCGATGCCATTGCGAAGGCCTTCACATCCCTGGCCACCGGCGACCGCGTTGATGTTGAGGCATTTTGCGATCGCCTGCAGACTTATGGCTACCTGATGGACGATCGGGTCGACGAGCCTGGGGAATTCGCCTTGCTTGGTCAGGGCATCGAGGTGTTTCCATCAGGAGCGCCACATCCCTATCGCATTCTAATCGAACGTGGAGCCGTAGACAGCATTCGTTCATACAACCCTGTGTCGCAACGCACAGATGAGAGTTTCGAGAACATCATGCTCGCGCCTTCGACGGAGTTGCTGGAATGCAGCTCAGCGCCGGCTGGACCTACGGAAGCACAATGCATGGAAATGCAGATGGTCGGGGCCGGGTACAAGCTCAACACCATTTTCGAACTCTTGTCGCACGCCCGTATCGCAATGGAGCCGGCTGTGGACGAACGCTTCGACGCCGCGATCGCGTTGATCAATGACGCCCGCCGGATGCGCGACAGGCAGCAAGGCCGCAAGCCGACCTCGGAGCGCTTCTACCTGGATCGCCCGACCCTTGATAAGCACCTGGCGAAACGTCGGATGAAGATCGATTTGCAGGGCTTGTCGCCAACGCCCGATTTTATCGTTGAGGTCAACCCGTCAAAGGCCATGGGGAACTTTATTGCCGAACAGATCCAAGGTGGCCGGCGCGTCGCCCTCGCCGGCCCTGCGGTGGACCTCGATCGAATGGTCAAGACGCTGCAGCGTCATCTGACGCTTGATGTCGGCCACGCCGAAAGCTGGGCATCGGCACTGGGCGCCGAGCCCGCAACCTTGGTCAGCCTCAATGTCGATATCGATGACGGCTTTGTCGATGACAGGGCCGCTCTTGCGGTCGTATCGGCCGCCGACGTCTTCGGTACACGTTTAAACCCGGGAAATCATGGAGCCCCCTCGCTCTCTCAGGAGCCAGAGTTGCGAATCGGCGACGTCGTTTTGCATGAAGATCGCGGCATCGCCGTTCTGCGAGACCTTGAGACCGTCGAGGTCGAGGGACTGGTCACCGATACCGTACGGCTTGAATATAATGGAGGAGCCACGCTTCTGGCGCCCGTAGAGGAATTCGGCCGCATCTGGCGTTACGGGGCCGATGAAGAGGCAGTGACACTCGACAGGTTGAAAGGGGATGGCTGGGCCAAGCGCCGGGCACAGCTCGACATGGAGATTGCTGAGGCGGCGGAACAGCTTGTCAGACTGGCTGCCGAGCGTGACAGAACTGGTGCCCGAGCGTTGAAACCACCGCGTATTCCTTATGCTCGTTTCGCCGGAAGGTTCCCCTATCCGGAGACCGCCGATCAGGCCGAGGCGATTGCCGCAGTCATCGACGACCTGTCATCTGGCAAGGCGATGAACAGGTTGATTTGCGGCGATGTTGGTTTCGGCAAGACTGAAGTGGCCTTGCGCGCTGCCGCCGTTGTCGCGTTGAATGGCTGTCAAGTCGCGGTCGTCGCACCGACTACGGTGTTGGCGCGCCAGCACTACGAAACATTTTCCCGCAGGTTTGAGGGCACCGAGGTGAGTGTGGCCCTTCTTTCGCGCGTCGTCAGCGAGGGCGAGTCAAGAAAGGTCAAGGCAGGGCTCGCCAACGGATCGCTTCGAGTCGTCGTTGGGACGCAGGCAATCGCGGCCAAGGACGTCAGCTTTGCCGACCTCGGTCTGCTCGTTATCGACGAGGAGCACCGCTTCGGCGTCAAACTCAAGCAAACGCTTCGCGGCCTCGGCCAGAAGCTGCACGTTCTGTCGATGAGTGCCACTCCCATACCGCGTACGCTTGCGGCAGCCATGGTTGGTGTGCAGGAAGCCAGCCTGCTTTCTACGCCACCGGCAAGGCGGCGTCCGGTGCGCACAGAACTTGCCCCATTCGATAGAGCGTCGGTCAAGACAGCACTGATCCGCGAGCATCGACGGGCTGGCCAAAGTTTCTGCGTGGTCCCACGCATTGAGGACATCGAGCCCACGCTTGCTGAACTGCGCAAATTGCTGCCCGAATTATCCGTGCTAGTGGCCCATGGCGACATGAACGCCGCCGAGATGGACGACGCTATCGTGAATTTCGCCAACGGGGATGGCGACATCCTTCTGTCGACAAACATCATCGAGAATGGCCTGGATGTGCCACGCGCCAACACCATCGTCGTGTTTCGAGCGGACCGGTTCGGGATGGCTCAACTGCACCAGTTGCGCGGCCGTGTCGGTAGGGGGCGGGTGCAAGGTTTGGCATACTTGTTAACCGAGGCTGGGAAGGACATCGCGCCGCAAACGCGCTCGCGGCTCTCGACACTGCTCGCTTTCGACCGGCTCGGTTCAGGGCTTGCCATCAGTGCCCGCGATCTCGACCTGCGCGGCGCGGGCGATCTGGTTGGAGAGCAGCAAGCCGGCCACATGAAGTTGATCGGGTTGAGCCTCTATCAGCGGCTGTTGGCGCGGGCGGTCGATAAGGTGCGGGGTAATGATGACACCTCGACCCTTGAAACCGAGATCGAACTGCAATTCTCGGGCACTCTTCCGTTCGACTATGTTCCCGAGGCTGTGGTGCGCCTCAATCTCTACTCGCGTCTGCAACGCTTTGAGACCCTCGCTGAAATCGATGCTTTTGCCGAGGAGCTTGAAGATCGGTTTGGAAAGCCGCCACCTGAGACGGCCATGCTACTCGATTTCGCACGCCTCAAGGTTGCGGCGGTGAAGGCCGGCATCTCCAAGATCGGCGCTGGCCCCGTTGCCATAGCCTTCGAATTTACGACGCCCGGTTCCAAATCCTACAGCCGCTTGGCCCAGCGCACGGACTGCGTTCGCCGTGACGGGCGGCTCATCTTTAAGATCGCCACCCAGCCCGGGCCGGAGCGGTTGGCCGCTGTTCATGAACTGGTGCTAGACGCTTTGGAACCAGCCCATCCGGCGTGATCGAAGCTCAACACTGGCTGGGCAGGTCTAGCGCGACACTGGCTGGTCCGCTGGCAAATCCGACTGAACTTGGCTTCCTTCACTGATCGATATGATCCCGTGCTTGAAAAATACCGTGTTTGTCTCCCGGCGGGAATGCTCGAGCTCTCGCGGCCTGACAGCCAGTTCGCAATAGCCTTTCGTGCTGCACTGGTCTACGAGGCTCGACAACCGGGCATTCTCGCTGCTGGCACGAAATTGCCTCCCATCAATCGTGGTCACCACAAAATCAGTCACCTTGTTCTCCCATGGCCTGGTGAATTGTTTCATTGATGTCTCGGATTCGCTCGGCTTGCCAGTCGGCCTCCCCGACACAAGAACGATGCGTAACCCGCGCCGAAGCAGTTCGTTCCCCTGCAGCGTCGGTGAAGCCCCCGTATGTCGCCCTTCGTCGTGCATCAAGGCGGTCATCCGTTGAAACGCCCAGCAGCAAACAGGAGTTCAAACGATAGCATCGAGCAGATGCGCCGAGCACAAAAGTCGGTCACGTTTCGCGTCGCTTTTGGAGGGGTTCTCGAGGCTAAAAAGAAAATTGATCTCACCTGATTTCCGGAGGAACCCGGTGCGACCATCCGAGTTGGATTAGCACCCGAAGGGGTGATTTCAACCAAAGGAGATTGTCAGATGGCAGCCACCAAGAAAGCCAGTGCCGGCACCAAGGGCCTCGAGGATCTGTTCCTCGACGGCCTCAAGGACATTTACTACGCCGAAAAGAAAATTCTCAAAGCCCTGCCGAAGATGGCCAAGGGCGCAGAGGACGCCCAGGTGTCCGCCGCTTTCGAGAAACATCTTGTCGAGACGGAGGGCCAGGTCGAGCGACTTGAGCAGGTGTTTGATATCCTTGGCATCGCTGCGCGCGGCAAGACCTGCCCTGCGATCGACGGCATCATCGAGGAAGGATCCGAAATCCTGGAGGAATACAAGGGTTCGACCTCGATCGACGCAGGCCTTGTCGCCGCCGCGCAGGCGGTCGAACACTATGAGATCGCGCGCTATGGCACGCTGATCGCCTGGGCGACATCGCTGGGCAAGGATGACATCGTCGAACTCCTCAACGCCACACTCGAAGAGGAGAAGGCCACCGACGATGCCCTGACCTCACTCGGTGAGTCCGGCGTGAACGACAGGGCGGCCGAGCAGCAAAAAGCGGCTTGATCTCACGCACTTAAAAAAGGGCCACGGCGACATCGTCGTGGCCCTTACCGTTAGGGTCGGTCACCCACCAATCCAACAGTTTACTAGCTGCTTAGTGGTCGCGGTCTCGATATGCTGGCCGTAGCGATTGCTGAACAGCCCGATCATGGCATCATGGGCCTCATCCGAGGCGCTGCAGACCGCATCCTGGACCACGATGGTACGCAAGCCATAGTCTGCCGCGCCCAACACCGTCGAAAGCACGCACATATCTGTTTCGCCGCCGGTGACGATTACGGTGTCGCAGCGCCGCTGCGCCAGTAGAGTGCGAAGGTTCGAGCCAAGCCAAGGCGAATACACCGGCTTGTCTACAACTGGCGCCGGCGGCGTAAACGCTCGAAGTTCCGGGACCAAGTCCACCTTTCCCGGGCCAAGGCGCTCAAGCGTCATGTCTGCCCATCGTTCATAGTAGCGTTTCCAAGTCCCCTGCCCGGCGCCGGGCCGCCTAGCCGGTATAAACCGCGTGAAGACCAATCTCGACGGCTGTGTGCTGCAAAGATCTACGATCCTGGGAAGCACGCGGTCCATCCATGGCAACGACCATTGCGACGGTTCGCGGAACATCGCCTGCATGTCGACGCAGATGTGCACTGCGTTGCTGCCAATGGGTTCCTCGCGCAGCGTAGGGTCAGCGGCCATGTCAGCGCGAGATCGAAAATTGTGGCGGGGATTGCTGCGCATCGAACGCAACACCCAGGCCATGAGCCACGGCGCTTGCGGCGATCATGTCGTCGAGCTCGCTTCTGGAAACCGGACAGGCTTTCATGACAGTCAGGACAGCCGCTGCTGCCTGCCTCACCGACACAACATCGTGCCGCTTCTTCCGCACCTCGACGTACTGCTCGATAAGCATTTTGAGGCGGCGCTCCTCTACCTCGTGTGACATCTTGATCCTCCACCCAGATCAACCGCGACCGGCGGTGCCCTTGTGGCACCCGCCGGGATTTCGATTGCTGTTAATTTGCGGCCCCGATCCTTGTTCCACCGCTCGGGCAGAAGGGCGTCAACTTCGTCAACGATTGTCGCGACCAGATTGGCGTCCGCAGCGAATTCGCCAACGATCGGCAACGCTTTTACGCCTCTCACGTTCAAGGTTTTAGTCGGTACCAAGGAAGCCTTAATGGACGAAAAAGACCTGTCCCATATTCACGGTGATCAGCCGGCCGCGGTGACGGCGGATGCGCTGCCAGACCGCAAGGAGTTGGCGGCCACAGCGTTTCAGCGGACACGCATGCCGATGGTGGTCACCGATGCCACACAGCAAGATTACCCTATAGTCCTGGCAAACGAAGCTTTCCTGAAATTAACAGGATACGATGCAGGAGAGGTTCTCGGCAAAAACTGCCGGTTCCTGCAGGGTCCGGCAACATCCAAAATCGCCGTTTCCGAAATACGAGCCGCGATAAGAGAGGAGCGCGAGGCCAGTGTCGAACTCCTCAACTACCGCAAGGATGGATCTGCCTTCTGGAACCAGCTCCATTTCAGCCCAATTCACGATGACAGCGGCCGTGTTGTGTATCACTTCGGCTCTCAAATCGACCGCACAGACTATCGCAGGATCCAGTCTCTGGAAGACTCCGAGCACCGGCTTCTTCTAGAGGTAGACCATCGCGCCAACAATGTGCTTGCGCTTGTCGACAGCATCGTTCGGCTTACTCGATCGGACGACGCTGCCTTGTATGCGGCCTCCGTACAGCAGCGTGTGCAATCTCTGGCCCGAGCCCACACCTTGCTTTCCCGGCGCGGCTGGCATCAGATTCCGCTACGGGAGGCCATTCGCACTCAGATAGAGCCCTACGGGGCGTCACGGGCAGTTTTGAGCGGCCCAGAGATCATGCTTGCAGCTCATGCGGTCCAACCGCTTGCGTTGTTCATTCATGAGCTCGCCGTAAACGCGGCGTCGCATGGCTCGCTCTCGCACGACACCGGCCAGGTTGCAATCAGTTGGAACGAAATCCCGCAAACCAAAGGGCTCGCGCTCGTTTGGGAAGAAACGGGAGGCCCGCCGCCTGCGGGCATCCGAAAGGCAGGCTTTGGCACCGTGATCGCCGAAGCTACGATACGGCGGCAGCTTCAAGGATCTACCGAGCGCGAATGGTTAGATCGCGGCGTTCGAATCGTCGTCGAAGTGCCTAACGTCACCAACGAAACGTAGCAACCGTTCATCGCACATGAGCGGGCAGTCGTAGCGGCAAAAGCTGCGTCGGTCAGCGCCGACACGATGTGCACACCATTCGGAGCTGTGCTCTGTCAGAAATTCAGCAAAATGAAGGGCCCACTTTGCGGGCCCCTCTTTTGCAAGCCTGAAGACGCGGCCTCACAGCTTGACTGCGGCTTCCCGCGCCCACAGCCGCAGACCCCTGCAACTTTGAATGAAATCCGTGGCACTCGCCTTGTCAGCCAGCGGCAGCATTCCCTCGTCAGCCCCGGGCTCGACGCCCGCTTTGGCCAGAAGCGGCACGGCGCCGGGCGTGAAGCCGATGAACTTGCAATGGGAAAAGGCATCCGCCACGAAATCGCGAGCCGCTGCTTCGCCGGCCAGCAGATTGGCACTCTCTTCGGTGAGCAGGATGGCGACCGCGTCAAACAATACCGATGGGCCGCCATCGATCATATGCTTAGCCACAATCTTGGTGCCATCGCTGGCCACCGCGCCGCCGACCTTTGCCGCGATAACTTCCATGGCGGCCCCCTCATTCTCAATGGCAGCCTGCAAGGCTTTGAAGAGACCGGCGTCCGTGCCGGTGCCGATCAGGACGCCAACCTTGCGGCCAGCAAAGCTCTCCGGGCCATTGGCAATGATGCTCAGCGCTGGCGAGGGCTCGAGATCCGTGCGCGGCGATACAGCGGCGTCGGCCGGCTTCGGCATCTCGGTGATGCCAAGCTTGTCGGCGACCGTGACAGCCAGTCCCTCATCGATGTTCAGCAAGTGCGCGATCATCCGCTCGCGGATGGCTGGGGTTTCAACCTTGCTCAGTTCAAAGGTCAAGGCCTGAGCGATGTGGCGTTGCTCGGGTGGGGTCTGGCTGTTGAAGAACTGAGCGGCCTGGCTGTAGTGGTCGGCGAAACTTTCGGGCCGCAGCCGGACCTTCTGGCCATCCTCCCCGTCAGCGAAGGAACGGAACCCACGGTCAGGGGATTCGCGCGGGCCGACGCCGAATGAATTCGGCTGGTAGTTGGCTCGTCCAACCGGATTGCGCATCGCCATATGGCCGTCCTGCTGGAAATGATGGAATGGGCATTTCGGCGCGTTGATCGGCAGATGCGTGAAATTGGGGCTGCCCAGGCGTTTCAGCTGTGTGTCGAGGTAGGAGAAGTTGCGGCCCTGCAGCAGCGGATCGTTGCTGAAGTCGATACCAGGCGGAACATTCTGGGTCATGAACGCGACCTGTTCGGTCTCGGCAAAGAAATTGTCCGGCATCCGGTCGAGAACAAGACGCCCGACAGGTATCGGCGGCAGGATCTCCTCCGGAATCATCTTGGTCGGATCAAGGATGTCGAAGTCGAAATTGTCGGCAAACTCCTGGTCGAACAATTGCAGGCATAACTCCCATTCGGGGAAATCGCCTGATTGGATGGCATTCCAGAGGTCCCTGCGATGAAAGTCGGGATCGGCGCCATTGATCTTGACCGCTTCGTTCCACACGACTGATTGCATGCCAAGCTTGGGCTTCCAGATGAATTTCACGAAGGTCGATTCATCGGCCTCATTGACGAGCCGGAAGGTGTGTACGCCGAACCCTTGCATGAAGCGGAAAGAGCGCGGGATGGCGCGATCCGACATCACCCACATGATCATGTGCATCGATTCCGGCGTCAGGCTGATAAAGTCCCAGAACGTGTCGTGCGCGGACTGCGCTTGCGGGAAGTCACGGTCAGGCTCCGGCTTGACCGAATGGATTACATGGGAAACTTGATCGCGTCCTGAATGAAGAACACCGGGATATTGTTTCCCACGATATCCCAGTTGCCCTCTTTGGTATAAAGCTTCACGGCAAATCCCCGGACGTCGCGGGCAAGGTCGAATGACCCCTTGCTGCCGGCCACCGTCGAGAACCGCACGAATGCCGGCGTTTTTTCTCCAGCTCGCTGGAAGATGTCGGCGCGCGTATATTTTGCGAGCGACTCGTAGGTTTCGAAAAAGCCGTGGGCGCCATAGCCACGCGCATGCACTACCCTCTCAGGAATGCGCTCATGGTCAAAGTGGAAAATCTTCTCGCGGAAATGAAAATCCTCGATCAGCGTGGGACCACGTGCGCCGATCTTGAGCGTGTTCTGGTCATCTGAGACCGGCCCGCCCTGGGCTGTTGTCAGGACGTCAGTCTCGCCCTCCGCAACTTGATGCAATTCTCCTCCCTGGCCTCTGACCAAGGTCAAGTCGTGGACGGTGGCGGACGATGCGTTGGCTTCGACTGCTGGCTCACGCGGCATAGTCCTCTCCTTTGAAATGCTTGAGAATGACGGGCTCAAATTTCGGACTGAGGTCGTTGATCCAGCTCGGCGGCGGCGCGTTGCAAGTCGGAAAAATCGACCGTGGCGACGATGTCACCGCGACGGTCACGCGCCCTGACGGCCCAGCCCACCGGTGCTTCACCCCGAGACAGGGCGTCTTTCCACAAATCCTCCGCCGAGCGCCTGCATTCGTCGCGCACCGCGTCCAGATCGGGAAAGACCACGCCACTCACGTCACGGATCTCCCCATTGTCATGATACTCAAGCCGATACTCATCGCCCGCATCGGCTATCCGCTGTTCGCCAGAATTCTCTTCGTCGACACCAAATTTGGCGGCATGCAAAAGCATGATTTTGGATTTTTCGATCAGCTCTTCAGGGGATAAAACCGCCGGTTGCGCGACAGTGACGAGTATATTGTCACCACCCTCGCCGCGGAATTCCACCACGTTGTTGGCAACGACGATTTCCAAAACCTCCATACCTATGCTCCCTTCACATCTGGTCGTTGTAAGGCTGTTTGGTGATCCCGACCTGCTTGGCCAACTCTGAAAACGGCGGCACGCCGGCCTCGAACTGGCTCGTGTTCGCGAGTTGCAGAAGTCGCAAAGGGAAGCAGACGGCATCGCGATTTGCCGGTGACATGTCCTCGAACAGGCGCTCGTCGCCGGTGAACGACGCTTCCGCGGTTTTCAAGGCCCTATCGATATCATCGATCGAGAGGAGTGCCTTCCGCACCAGGGCATTGTTGACCGCTGCGACCGCCATCAGCAGCCCCTCCAGCTGTAGGTTGGCGACGTTCATCGATTTTCTCCATCACACGCTTCCGATGGTCGGCGGACCAACGGGTCTGCAAGCTGGACGCGCCAGCGGGGAATCTCCTTCGGGACGTTGGACAACTTTCCACACGAGACGAGGTTCCAGAGCCGCCATGCAATCCCGAAGCGGCCGACGCAACGCTTCTCCGACGTCAGGAATCGGTGGCAAAAGTTGAGGAAAATGAAGTCGGTCCATGCGTGGAACCGTCAGGCAGATCCCAAGTTTCATATTGCCGGGAAACGTCGATTGGCCTGCCTTTCGCATTGTCGAGCATGTCGCGGCCGGCAAGTCATCCGTGCCGGCGAAGGGAAGACGCCGTGGGCCAGGTGGCGTTGCTTGGGCGTCCACGGCAAATGAGAGCGAGAGCAACTGAAATCTCGCTTTGGCAATCGAGGCAGGAAATGACGTCGAACACGAGAACAGCCACTATCAAGCCGTATAAAGGGCCCGCGGGTGGGTGGGGCTCAGCTAAATCCGTGGCTGGTGTTCTCCTAAAAGAACATGTTCCCTTGAAAGGGAGCCGATTGCTGTCGACGCAGAACAAGCCCGAAGGCTATATGTGCGTGAGCTGCGCCTGGGCAAAGCCGGCGCAGCCGCATCCGCTCGAATTCTGTGAGAACGGCGCCAAGGCGACAGCTTGGGAAACCACGTCGCGACGTGCAGGCCCGGCGTTCTTTGACAAGCACACGCTGAGCGAACTTGAGCGATGGTCGGATCACGATCTCGAAGAGGAGGGTCGGCTGACGCACCCCATGCGCTGGGACGCTGCCAGCGACAAATATGTGCCGGTTGAATGGCCCGCTGCATTCGAAGAGATCGGCAGGGAGTTGCGCGCTCTGGACCCGCATCAGACCGATCTTTACACATCCGGGCGGGCGTCACTCGAGGCGAGCTACATGTACCAGCTGTTCGCGCGGATGTACGGCTCCAACAACATGCCCGACAGCTCGAACATGTGCCATGAAAGCTCCTCCGTTGCGCTTCCCGAGAGCATCGGCGCATCGGTCGGCACCGCCATTTTGTCCGATTTCGAGAACACGGACTGTATATTCTACATTGGCCAGAATGTCGGGACATCCTCGCCACGCCTGCTTCATGATCTGCAGGACGCAGTCAACCGAGGCGTGAAGATCGTTACTTTCAACCTGCTGCGGGAGCGCGGGCTGGAGCGCTTCGTCAATCCACAATCACCCGTCCAGATGCTGACCGGGAAAGAGACACCGATTTCGTCGGAATATTATCAGGTCAACAACGGCGGCGATATCGCAGCGTTGTTCGGCGTCTGCAAGGCTCTCATCGAAGCAGACGACGCTCTGAAGGCCTCCGGTCAAAACCCTGTCGCCGGACGCGATGCGACGCCAAAAGATCCGGACAACGCAGCCATGATTGCCTTTGCGGCATCGATGGCATCCGCTGCCAAGAAGCACGTTCTCGATCACGACTTCATCAAGGAACACACGACCGGCTTCGAGGAATTCGCAGCAGCTGCGCGCGCCCACCAATGGGACGAGCTTGAGCGTGTATCGGGGCTGACACGCGCCGAAATGAAGAAGGCCGCCGCCACCTATGCCAACTCAAACGCAGTCATGATGGTCTACGGCATGGGCCTGACACAACAGCTCATGGGCGTCGAGAACGTTCACATGGTCTGCAACCTCGCGCTGCTGCGCGGCAACATCGGCAAGCCCGGGGCAAATATTTGCGCGGTTCGCGGTCACTCCAACGTGCAGGGCCAGCGCACCGTCGGGATTACGGAGAAGCCAGGCCTGGCGCCCCTCGACAAACTTTCCGAGCTCTATGGCTTTGAGCCGCCGCAATGGACCGGTCGCTCGACGGTGGAAACGTGCGAAGCGATTATGACGGGTCAGTCCCGTGCGTTTATCAGCCTTGGCGGCAATTTCCTCAGAGCGGTGCCAGACACCGCCGCCATGGAAGAGGGATGGCGCAAACTTCGTTTGAGCGTTCAGATAGCCACCAAACTCAACCGCAGCCATGTCCTGCATGGAGAGGTCGCATATCTGCTGCCGTGCCTTGGCCGCATCGAACTCGACCAGCAGGCGAGTGGGCCGCAAGCGGTGTCCATGGAAAGCTCGATCGCTCATTTCCATGGCTCGCGGGGCAAGACCAAACCGGCGAGCTCTGAACTTCTCTCCGAACCAGCCATTATTGCCGGCATTGCCAAGGCTACGCTTGGGCAAAACAAGGTTCCATGGGACGCCTGGGTTGGCGACTACGCCGAGATCCGCAATGCTATTGAGCGGACCTACCCCGAGACTTTCAAGGATTTCAATGGACGGCTTTTCAAGCCCGGCGGATTCGCGAGACCGCTGCCGGCGCGCGAGCGCAAATGGGTGACGAAAACGGGGAAGGCGAACTTTATCACGCCGGACAAGCTTTTCCCCGACTTTTCAACCGCCGACAGAGCAGATGTTTTGCATCTCGCTACGCTGCGCTCCAACGACCAGTTCAACACAACCATCTACGGCTACAGTGACCGCTTCCGTGGCGTTGAAGGCACGCGCCGGATTGTATTCATGAATGCACAAGACATCGCTCGCCTGGGCTTCGTCGACGGTGACATCGTCGACATGACGACAGCAATCGATGGCAACAGCGTTCGCAGCGTCGGTGGCCTCAGGATCGTCCGGTACAACATTCCCAAGGGCTGTTGTGCGGCTTACTATCCTGAGACAAATCCGCTGTTTCCCTTGGCGCATCACGATCCAAAGTCCAAGACCCCTTCGTACAAACTTTTGCCAGTGCGTTTGAGCCGATCAACCCTGTCCCAGGATGGTTGAGTCCCTTGTAGGCGAATGATGAAGAGGGAGATGAGCTACTCGAATGGCGCCTTTGCGGCTGCGGCGATAGCGCTCGGCATCGCCAGCGCCACCTTGGGATGGCTTCGCGAGCCCCGAGAGCTTCGGCTGGATCCGCCTGTCGCGTCTGATCTTGATAGATTTCGGCTGATGCCAAATGGCATCAGCGGAACGCCGCCCGAGAGTTATTTTGCGTCGGGCAAGCCATACGAAACGGACGCCTACAATTTAAGCCAGGGCAAGCGTCTTTACGCCTGGTTCGGCTGCCCGGCATGCCATGGTGATGGTCGCGGCGGCGATGGTCCGTCGTTCCTGGACGGCTGGTGGCTGTACGGGCCCGAGATCGTGTCCATTGTTGCGTCCGTCAGGGACGGCCGGCCGCATGGGATGCCGGCCTTTCGCGACCGGATGACGACCGAGCAGATATGGCAGCTCGCCGGCTATGTTCAAACGATTGGCGCTTATAAGCCCAAAGTTGCGGCGCCCAGTCGCAACGATGACAAACACACCCGCCCTGCCGAAAATCGTGGTCCGGCAAAAATCCTCTTCGACCAGGGGCCGGCGGGGGTTCACCCTGACCAGGGGCCATCGCCTTGAGAGCCGCGCGCGTCATCGCGTTGTGGGCCGCTACGATCGCGTGCGGCTGCAGCGGAAACCAGTCCGCGCTCGACCCCTCTGGCGCGCCCGCGCTCCATATCGAACACCTGATTATCGGCATCGTGGCCCTGTGCTCGGTAATCTGGCTTGCTGTGATGCTCGTGCTTGGTGGCGCACTGTGGCGCAGACGCCAGCAGGACGAAACGGAAATCCGGCAACGGCGGCTGACTGTGGTCGTAACTGCGGCAGTGGCCGCGACCGCCATTATGATTGCCGGCATGACGGTTGCCAGCTTCTACACCACCCGCAGCATCGGCCTTCCGGAAAAAGCCTCTATAACGATCACTGTAAGAGGGCAGCAATGGTGGTGGCAGGTAATCTACGCCGGTTCCTCCGAAACACCTGGCTTTCAGACCGCCAACGAAATTCACATCCCTGTTGGTCAGGATGTTCATGTTCGGCTTGAAAGCGCTGATGTCATCCACTCTTTTTGGATCCCCAGTCTTGCCGGCAAGCAGGATCTTGTCCCGGGGCGCTCCAACAGCCTGCTGCTGCGGGCCGAGAAGCCGGGTGTCTATCGCGGTCAGTGCGCCGAATTCTGCGGACTGCAGCACAGCCATATGGCGGTGATGGTCATCGCCGAGGCGCCAGCCGACTACGCACGCTGGATCGCGTCACAGAGTGCTGATGCAAATCCGACGACGGGTCCTGACGTCGCCGCCGGACGCGCGGCTTTTCTGGCAAAGCCGTGCGCCGCCTGCCACACCATTCGGGGCACAGCCGCCAACGGCACCACCGGACCTGACCTTACCCATGTCGGCAGTCGTCAAACAATCGCGGCCGGCCTCGTCGAGACCACGCGCGGTTCAATGGCCGCATGGATCGCCGATCCGCAGACGCTGAAGCCCGGAAACAACATGCCGATGGTGCCGCTGACCAGTATCGAGCTCCAGGATATCTCGGCCTATATGGAGAGCCTGAAATGACCCGCTCGAAGGATGATGGGCTCAGGGACACGGCATTAAGCGATAAGGAGCTCACGCAGGCCCTCGCCTCGACCTGGTCAGCGCAGCCGGGGCTGTGGGGCGCCCTGTCGACAGTGGATCACAAGGTGATCGGCCGACGCTATATCGCGACAGCTTTTGTTTTCCTGGCGCTTGGCGGGGTGCTGTCGCTGCTGATGCGGCTGCAACTGTCGCAGCCTGAAGCCAGGTTCATCGGACCCGATCGCTACAACCAGATTTTCACCATGCACGGTTCGAACATGATGTTCCTGTTCGCCGTCCCCGTCATGCAGGCGATGGCCGTCTACCTCGTGCCTTTGATGGTGGGGACACGCAACATCGCCTTCCCGCGCCTCAACGCATTTTCCTACTGGATCTATGTCGCGGGCGGCCTGCTCTTGTGGATTGCCTTCATCGTCGACACCGGCCCGGACGTCGGATGGTTCGCTTACGTGCCCTTGTCGGGGCCGCAATATGGCGTGGGGAAACGCGCCGATATCTGGGCACAGATGATCACCTTCACCGAGGTTTCCGCCCTCGCCATCGCCGTCGAGATCGTTGTGACCGTGTTCAAGCAGCGCGCGCCGGGGATGTCGCTCGACAGGATTCCGTTATTTGTCTGGTCGATGCTGGTGACGTCGTTTCTTATCATTCTGGCCATGCCGGCGATCATGATCGCAAGCACAAGCCTTATCCTCGATCGCCTTGTCGGCACGCACTTCTTCAACCCTGCCGAAGGCGGCGATGTGTTGCTGTGGCAGCATCTGTTCTGGTTCTTCGGTCATCCCGAGGTCTACATAATCTTCCTGCCGGCAGTGGGCATGGTGTCGACCATTGTAGCGACGTTTACGCGTCGGCCAGTGTTTGGCTACCTGGCGATGGTTATGGCCTTGGTGGCGACGGGGGTCCTCGCCTTCGGCCTTTGGGTCCATCATATGTTCGTTGCTGGTCTTCCACGACTGGGAGAGAGCTTTTTCACCGCCTCCAGCATGGCGATTGCAGTCCCGGCCGGATTGCAGATTTTCTGCTGGCTTGCCACCATCTGGGCGGGAAAGCCGATCTTCAAAACGCCGTTCCTGTTCGTCATCGGCTTCATGGTGATCTTCGCGATTGGCGGCCTCACCGGCGTCATGGTGGCCTCCGTTCCGTTCGATACCCAGGTCCATGACACCTATTTCGTTGTCGCCCATTTCCATTATGTCCTGGTCGGCGGCGCGGTTTTTCCGCTGCTCGGCGCGATTTATTACTGGTTCCCGAAGCTGACGGGCAAAATGATGAGCGAGACCCTTGGCCGCTGGGTCTTCGGCCTGATCTTTGTCGGCTTCAACCTGACGTTTTTTCCCATGCACATCCTGGGTCTTCAAGGCATGCCGCGTCGCATCTACACCTATCAGCCCGAGATGCCTTGGGCCGGCCTCAACATGTTCATTAGCCTTAGCGCAATCGTCCTGGCCGCTGGCTTCCTTCTGTTTTTCATCGATGCCATCCGCAGTGCCAGGTCAGGCGCCGTCGCGAGTGCTAACCCCTGGGGAGCCTCTACGCTTGAATGGGCGACGGCGTCGCCGCCGCAACCTTACAATTTTGCCAGGCTACCCGTGGTCGGCAGCAGTGAACCCCTGTGGGCGGAGGAGGCCGCCCCGCCCGTCGCCGCCGGCTTGCGGGTCGACCGTCGTGAGCTTTTGATCACCAGCGTCGTTGAGGGCATTCCGGAAGCGCGGGAATCATCGGTCGGCAATTCTATCTGGCCGCTTTGGGCAGCGCTTGCGACCACCTTGACGCTGGTCTGGTCCATATTCAGCCCATGGGCGGTTGTCTGGGGTTCCATCCCGGTAGCGGTCTCACTGATAGGCTGGTTCTGGCCCAAGGGCGTGCCGGAGGACGAGTCATGAAAGAAAACATCGTGCTCGATCTGACCGAGCTCCCAGCGCATGGCCTTGGCACCGCAAGCCCGTCATGGTGGGGAACGCTCGCTTTCATGCTCATCGAAGGGACCGGCTTTGCGCTCTCGATCGTGATCTATCTCTACCTGATGAGCCTGGCGCCGCGATGGCCATTGGGCGCCCCGCCGCCGGATCTGTTCGCCGGCACGGCCCTGACGGCCCTTCTGCTGGCAAGCGTTGTTCCCAACATCCTCGTCGCACGCTGGGCGCGCGAGCAGGATCTGCAAAAAGTTCGCCTCGGATTGATCGTCATGGCCGTACTGGGAATAGTGCCTCTGGTCCTGCGTGTCTTCGAGTTTCCGGCGATGCATATTAAGTGGGATCAAAACGCATACGGGTCGATTGTATGGGTCATGCTTGGCCTCCACACCACCCACATCCTGACGGATGGGATCGAGACGCTGGTGCTCGCCTGCCTGATGTTTTCCCGGCATGGCGACACGCCGCGCCGGTTCGGAGATGTCAGCGACAATGCGATGTACTGGAACTTCGTGGTTGCGACGTGGTTGCCCATGTACGCCTGCCTCTATTGGATACCTCGGCTTTGAGAAAAACATGGCTGCAATGGACCGGAGTTGGTGTCGCGCCGCTAGGCTGGGCGCTCAGCACCCAACTTGGCCAAATCATGCCCTACATTGACTGCCGACAGAATAGTTCGTGGAGCGCCGTCCTCTGCGGGGTTCTTCTGGTTGTTTCGATCGCTGGCCTAACTGCAGCGCGTGCGGCTTCACACGGGACAGTCCAGACAAGGCGCTTTATTGTTGACGCGGGATTTCTGATCGCGCTGGCATTTGTCTTTGCCCTGGTGTTGCAGGAGGCAGCCACGATGCTGCTGGACGCATGCCAACGCTGATCTGCGCCCTGATCTGCGGTATGATGGCCTGGCCGGCCATGGCGCATGGCGACGATGCGCATGGCTTGGAGCCTGCCTGGACTTTCGATCCGTGGATGGTGGTGCCACTCGGGACGCTGGCAGTTCTGTATTGCGTGGGAGCGGCAAGACTGGCCCGACGCACAAGGCGGCCCGGGGGTATGTACCACCGCATCTGCCTTTACAGCGCTGGAATGCTCACTCTGGCTGGTGCGCTGCTATCCCCTCTTCACTGGCTTGGCGAACACCTCTTTACCTTTCACATGATCGAGCACGAGATCGTCATGGCTGTATCGGCCCCTTTGATCGTGTTGGCGCGGCCGATTGGAATCCTGCTGTGGGGATTGCCCGCCAGGGCCCGTATGGCGGCGGGAATGCTGATGCGGGCGCCTCTATTGCGCGTGCTGTGGGACAGGAGCACAGGCGCGACCAGCGCAACCATCTTGCATGGCGTTGCAATCTGGGCCTGGCACGTGCCGATAGTCTTCGACGCCGCCGTTACAAACCCCGCAGTGCATCGCTTTCAGCACCTCACTTTCTTCGCCACGGCGATCTTGTTTTGGTGGGCGCTTGTTTGGCGAAGCGATTACGGCTCGGCTGCCTGGCATCTGTTTTTCACTATGATCCACACAAGCGTTCTGGGCGCATTGATGGCTCTCGCTCCCCGCGTCTTGTACGCCGCGCAGACGCAAGCCGCGATGGCATGGGGCTTGACGCCGCTTGAAGACCAACAACTGGCAGGCATGATCATGTGGATCCCCGCCGGCACCGTCTATGCAGGTGCGGCACTGACGATGCTGGCGCTTTGGATCAGAGGCTCGAGCGAGAGAAAGGCGCAAAATGTCTAGTCCGCTCGCATCAGCCCCCGGCGGGGTCGCCATGGCCACGGTGTTTATCGTCGTGGCTTCCGCCGCGTTTGTCACGACCAGTGTCGTGCGTCACAACCATACCAGAGCTGCCATTGCCAGGGTGATGACCGGGGGCGATCCCGGTCGAGCGCCGGCGATCTTTCGTCGCTATGGCTGCGCCGGATGTCACACGATCTCCGGGATTCCTGGGGCGGACGGCCAGACTGGGGCGCCACTGACGGAACTGTCGAAGCGCGTTTATATCGCGGGTGTCCTGGAAAACCGTCCAGACAATCTGGTCGCCTGGATCGTTTCGCCGCAGCGCTTCTCCCCGCAAACGGCCATGCCGCAATCGGGGATTTCTGAACAGGAAGCGCGGGATCTTGCAGCGTATCTTTATGCCCAATGAAGCTATGGGTGTGGGGTCGCGACCGGCGGAAGCCCTTTGATGTAGTGCGCGATCGCCTCGCGGTCGCCTTCAGGCAGCATGGCGGTATTCGTCACCACGTCGGCCATGGACGATCCCACCCGGCCGTGGTTGGGCGTCTCTCCGGTTCTAAGCATCGTGGCAATATCGGTCTCGGTCCAAGCCACCAATCGTTCCTGCGTAATGTTGGGCACGAACCCGGTGCCTTGCGGGTCGATGCCGCCGGCAAACAGCGTATCGGACCGGATTGCTCCAAACGCATTTCGGCTGGAGTGGCATTCCGCGCAATGAGAAACGGTTTCGACGAGGTATGGGCCACGATCAGGCATCGTCTTGCCGTGTGCGTTCGCAGCCGACCGGCCCTGGCGGAAAAACATCAGCTTCCAAAATCCGACGGACCGGCGAATGCTGAACAGGATTGCGGGATCGTGCGGCGGCGCACGTCCAGACACTTTTGGCAGCGTCATGAGATAGGCGTAGACATCGTTGATGTCGGCGACGGTCATGCCGGTGAAGCTGGTGTATGGGAAGGACGGGTAATAGTGTTCACGCCTGGGAGACACTCCACCGATCAGCGCATTTGCCAGATCGGCGGCGCTCCATTTGCCTATACCGTCAACGGGATCAGGGGAAATGTTGGGCGGCCTGAAAGTGCCGAACGGCGACCCAAGCGCCATGCCACCGCCCAGTTGTAGTCGATCTGACTGTCCGGGGGTAGCGTGGCAGGAGGCGCAGTCCCCCGCCGCGAAGACCAGCTTGCCGCGGCCCACATCCCCTTTCACTTCGAATCGCGGATCGTCTGGCGAGAACGGCGGGCGAGCCGAGGTCACCAAGAACGCGGCGATCGCAGCAGCCGCTGCGGTCAGGAGAATGGCGACAGCAACTTTGTATGCAATGCGCCCCATGGCGTCCCTAAACTTCGATGTCTCTATATGGGGTCACGCGAATATAGGGTCACGCGACACCCTTGCCGCCAGTGACGCCATAAACTTCGCCATTTATGAAACTGGCTTCCCGCGAGGCCAGCAGCACATAGACGGGCGCTAGCTCGACCGGCTGTCCAGGACGGCCGAAATCGCTGTCCTCACCGAAATGCTTGACCTTTTCATCTGGCTGACCGCCGCTTGGCTGCAGCACTGTCCAGACAGGCCCGGGAGCCACGACATTGGCCCGAATGCCCCGCTTGATCAATTGCTTGGCGAGCGCCTTGGTATAAGCGACAATGCCGGCTTTGGTGGTGGCATAGTCGAGCAGGATCGCCGAAGGCTCGTAGGCCTGGATCGATGCCGTGGTGATGATGGAGGCGCCGGCAGGGAGATGCGGCGCGGCTGCTTGAGCGATCCAATGAAGTGCGTACAGATTCGTTTTCATGGTCTTGTCGAAGTCATCTGTCGTCAACTCATCAATGCTCTCGCGATATTGCTGCCTCCCGGCATTGATCACAAGCAGATCGAGGCCACCGAGGGCGGAGACAGCTTTGTCTACCAAACCCCGACACCAAGCCTCGTCCTTGATGTCGCCAGGCAGCGCCAGCGCCTTGCTGCCCGCGGCTTCGATAAGGTGGATGACCTCCTTGGCATCCGCCCCCTCTTCCGCGAGGTAAGAAATGGCTACATCCGCTCCTTCCCGCGCAAAGGCTATAGCGACGGCCCTCCCTATCCCGGAATCGCCCCCTGTCACGAGCGCCTTGCGCCCAGCTAGCTTACCAGAGCCCCGATAGCTTTCCTCGCCGTGATCCGGCACCGGATCCATATTTCCGGCAAGGCCAGGAGTGGTCTGCGGCTGTTTTGGAAAAGGCGGCGCGGGATACTCCTGACGCGGATCCCGAAGTAATGCACGATCATTCACCGTGAAGCCTCCATATCCTCGTTGACCTTGCCGCAACGCGAGGAGAAACCCTTTGTTCCGCTGAGAGTCTGGTTAGAAAAACAGTCGCCGCGCAGCAGAAGTCATCTCCCGCCCAATAGTTGCGTCGGCCTCGGAACGCGACAAAGCCGCAAAGGTTGACATCAGCTGGCGTGGCATCAGATTCGCTTCGGTCTACTGCGCAAAGGAACACACAAAGTTGCTCCATGTCGTAACATGGCAGGAAGCTTCATCTCGGGCGGTTCGCACTCATGCAAGATGGAATTCCCCGTCGCAGCCCTCAACGTTGCGCAATCGAAGTAAGTTTCCATCGAATTGAGGGCGATTGCCGGGCGGGTGATTGAGCCTACGGTTTGATGACGACCTTGATGCAGCCATCCTTCTTGTCGCGGAAGGTCTTGTAAGCCTCCGGTCCTTCTTCGAGCCCAATGCGGTGGGTAATCAGAAAGGACGGGTCGATTTTTCCGCCCTCAATGAGCTTCATCAACGGCTCCAAATAGCGCTGGACATGTGTTTGGCCCGTCTTCATTGTCAGCCCTTTGCCAACGAACATTCCCATGGGCACAGGAACGCTTCCAACGAACACCCCCGGCAACGAGACAGTGCCGCCCGGTCGGCAGGCCATCAGCGCCTGTTGCAGCGCATAAGGCCTCTCCATCGCCGTAAGGTCCGTTTGCAAGGTCTCCATGACGCCACCGGGGCCGTGGCTCTCCATGCCGACCGCTTCGATGACAGAATCCGGCCCTTTACCGCCCGTCATAGCCAGGATCTGCTTTTGCAGATCTTCGTCGTCATATCTCAGCGTTTCCGCTCCCGACGCTTGCGCAAGCGCCAGCCGTTCGGGGACGATGTCCAGCGCGATGACCCGGCCCGCGCCTAGGAGAAAGGCTGACTTGATTGCGAACTGGCCAACTGGCCCGCAGCCGAAGACGAGCACTGTATCACCGGGTTGAATGTTGCAGTTTTCCGCCGCCTGATACCCGGTGGGAAAAATATCGGAGAGAAACAGTACCTGCTCGTCTGTCAGGCCATCTGGCACCTTGATAGGGCCAACGTCGGCATAGGGTACGCGCAAGAATTCTGCCTGGCCACCCGCGAAGCCGCCATACATGTGCGAATAACCGAACAGCCCAGCAGTTGGATACCCCATCTGCTCGGCTTGCTTGGCGCCGGCTGGATTCGACCTCTCGCAGAGCGAAAACAGCTGCCACTTGCACATCCGGCACTCGCCGCAGGCGATCGTGAACGGCACCACGACGCGCTCGCCCATCCTGAACTTGGAGTGACCCTTCCCGACTTCAACGACCTCGCCCATTGTCTCGTGCCCAAGCACGTCATGGGCGTGCATTTCCGGGACAAATCCTCCCATCAGATGAAGGTCTGACCCGCAGATCGCACAAGCCGTAACCTTGATGATAATATCGCGGTCGTTCTCAATGATCGGGTCATCCACCTGCTCGCACCGTATGTCACTTTTGCCGTGCCAGGTGAGCGCCTTCATCGTCATTCTCCGGTGGTTGTGCCTCGCTAACCTGCCGCTTGACAAAATGTTCCTGATCCAGCGCGAACCTTTGCTCGGTTTGAATATTCACACCGCAAACAACCAGTGAACTCGCCCTACGGATTTGACCTGACACCCCGTCAGCCTGTGAGAGGACGCATTTCAGCACCGAGAAGGCCGCTCATAGGCTCGATGGCGAACCACCGGCTCTTCCGCGCAATTCGCGCCGCGCCAAAACTTTTTCGCCTGCTTCAACCATGTGAACGACGAACAGCGCCTTCATTGAATTTGGCAGCGCGTTCGTATTTGCCTGGGAACAAACACGCCGCGAGCAGGTTTGGATTCACCAATCTCAACTGAGGAACATCACCATGAGAAACAGTCTTCGTCTGGCGTCGCTATCGTTAGCCGCGTCGGTGGCATTTGCCTGGCCATCGCTCGCTGTCGAGACCGCCCAGGATTTCGTCACCAAGGCCGCGATCGGCGGAATTTTCGAAGTCCAGTCGAGCAAGGTCGCCCAAGACAAGCTGCAGGACCAAGGCCTAAAGGACTTCGCCCAGAAGATGATCTCCGATCATGGCGCCGCCAATGCGAAGCTTGAAAGCATCGCCGGCGAACAGAAACTGAAGGTGCCCGCCGACCTCGATGCTGCACACAAAAGCGATGTCGACAAGCTGCAGGCGGGTCCGGCGCCAGTAGACGCATCTTATGCAGACATGCAGAAGGCGGCCCATGCCGATGCGGTCAGCCTCTTCGAGGCCTATGCCAAGGACGGCGACAACGCCGCCCTGAAATCCTTTGCGGCTGACACGCTGCCCACACTCAAGATGCATCAGGACATGATTCAGAAGGTTGCAACGACGGCGCCTGCTTCTGACGGCAGCACACCGGCTGTCACCAGCGGCGCCACCAATCCGGCAGCTCCAGTTGCCGGCGCCAACAGTTTTACCGAAGCCCAGGCCAAGAGCGCGATCGAAAAGGCGGGTTATGCCGACGTCTCTGCCCTGACAAAGGATGACAACGGCATCTGGCGCGGAACAGCGAGCAAGGACGGCAAGTCGACGCCGATCGCGCTCGATTACCAAGGCAACGTTGTTGCCGGCACCAAGTGAATAGAAAGCCAGGAGAACCAGATGAAAACCGTAACCGGACTGTTCGACAATTATGACGATGCCAATGATGCCGTAGGCGAACTCGTGGCCACCGGCGTCCCGCGCGATGACATCAGCATTGTGGCCAACAATGCGACCGGCTGGCACAAGGATGAGGAGAGCGAAGCCGGCGAGGACGCGGCCACTGGTGCTGGCGTGGGCGCCGTCATTGGCGGCGCCGGCGGCCTGGCAACAGGCCTCGGCCTGATGGCCATTCCTGGGGTGGGACCTGTGGTTGCAGCCGGGTGGTTGGCTGCCACTGCTGTCGGCGCGGTTGGCGGGGCCGTGGTCGGTGGTGCAGCAGGGGGCATCATCGGCGCCATGACAAACGCCGGCGTCCCTGAAAACGACGCCCATGTCTATGCCGAAGGCGTTCGTCGCGGCGGGACGATGGTCACGGCCAAGGTCGACGATAATCTTGCGGCGAATGCCGAACAAATCCTCAAGCAATACAATTCGGTCGACGTCGCTGGCAGACGCAATGAATACGAGGCTGGCGGCTGGACCGGTTTCGACCCGAACGCCGACGTCTATAGCGGAGAAGACCTACAGCGGGATAGACGTGGACGCGATCTTTGATGTGACACTCGCAAGGCGGCCAAGGCCGCCTTGCTCCTTTCAGATCCGCTCATCGCTCATCAGCGGGAGCGTGAATTTACGTGCTCTAAGCGGCTGCAATCCCGCAGCCGAGCCGTGGCTAGGAGCAGGGTTCAATTCTATGAGCGTAAACAAGTCGAACGATTCAAGTCGCGTCGTAAAAGGGCAAGAGCTTGAGATCGACCATCTTACACAGGTCGCATCGATAACACCGAGGCAGGCACGCAGGCTTCTTCAAAAGCACGGCGCCGACTGGCCCAAACTCAAGCGGGAAGCAGAAGCACTAAAACCAAAGACTGACGATATTTAACGTTAGCAGCCGCGTCAGTCCAACACCGTCGATAAGATGGAAAATCGCCTTGGCCTCGCCCGGCTTTAGCTTCTGGATGCGTCTGTCAGGTTCGACGATATCTTGTATATATGCGTCGCACTTCCACGTCTCGACAAGATGCGCCCCAAGAGCCCGGCGGATGTCATGATATGAGTTGCCTCACGAATTCGGGATCCAAGTCAGCGTCAAAAAATCTGCCAGCCCGCCAATGAGATAGATTGAAACAAATCGCCTCGAATGGCGTTTCCGTCGATCGCTTTGTATGGAGGAACAAAATGGCTGATGATAAGAGCAAACGAGACTTTCGCGACCGCGATCGTGTATCGGCTGACGAGGACTACGAGGTCGAATATTTCGCCAGCAAGACAGGCATCACCCCCCAGCAAGTGAGGGAACTCATCGCAAAGCACGGCAACAGCCGTAAGATACTGGAAAGGGAAGCACTGGCGCCGAGAGGCCGAGCCTGAGGTAGGTGTTGAACTGGCCAGTCCTGTTGGTTGCGTTGCGTATTTGCGCAGCCCGATCGATCCCAAAAATTGGCTTGTGAGGGATCCTCGCCTCGCCGCGTTCCTTTTGTTAATTTTTTCTATTGGGACGTTCGCTAAACTCTAGGTGCGGGGGGGCAAGCTGATGGAAAACTTTCGGGTCGAATTGATGAATGGCAAAAAGGTCGTGCGAAGCCTTTCAGTTGCGGCGCAAAGCCATGTGCATGCGGTGGTTAAGACCGTCCCTAAGCCTATGATGCCCGGGAAAGCATCCGGAAAACCGTGGATTAGGGTAAGACCCGCTGCGGGCGGAAAAACCAGCGCGTTTCACGTTATTGAGCAGGGGGAAAAGTAACCGAAAACCCTATTCCCGGAATGGGTCTGCAGCTTAGGCGGGAAGCTCCGGCGCCTGCTTGCGCGACAGCTGGCACGCATGTCCGAAGACCAGCTTCATTAGGGCGGCACGCATGAACGCAGTCACGCTTATTGGTTACCTCGCAACTGTCTGCTCCATGACCAGCTTTACACCACAGGCTTGGAAGATCATCAAAACGCGAGACACAGGCGGGATCTCCGCGCCCATGTATGGAATCACGGTTTTGGGTTTTGCCCTGTGGTTGGCTTTTGGCATGATTAAGCTGGAATGGCCCATAATCATAACCAACGGCGTCTGCCTTTTGCTGTCAGCCTTCATCTTTACGATGACGGTTCTACCTCGCGATGAGAAGGATGCAGTCGCCGACGTTCTTGATCCGGATCATCAACGCGCATCCAGAACTCAACAGGGCAATAAGAGGTCCGCATGACCCGTATTGCAACTTTCAATGTAAACGGCGTCAACGGTCGACTGCCAGTACTTCTCAGATGGCTGGATGAAGCCAAGTGCGACATCGTTTGCCTTCAGGAACTCAAAACATCTGACGAAAAGTCTCCGTTGGATGCGATCAGCAACGCTGGATACGGCGCTATCTGGCACGGCCAGAAGTCCTATAACGGCGTTGCAATCCTAGCCCGCGGGACGGATCCCGTAGAACGCCGACGCGGTTTGCCTGGCGATCCCGACGATACGCACAGCCGCTACATCGAGGCCGACGTAAATGGGCTTGTAATCGGCTGTCTCTACCTGCCCAATGGCAATCCAGCGCCAGGTCCCAAGTTCGATTATAAGCTTGGCTGGTTTGACAGGCTTATCAGCTACGGTCAGTCGTTGATTGAAGCCGGCAGGCCAACCGTGCTCTGCGGCGATTACAATGTGGTTCCGACCGCACTCGATGCGGTCGTGCCGAGGCGATGGATCGGCGACGCGGTGTACTTCCCCGAAAGCAGGGACGCCTACAGCCGGATGCTTGCTCAAGGATGGATCGATGCCGTTCGTCACACTCATCCAGAGAACGCTATCTACACCTACTGGAACTTCTCCTATCGAGGCGGATACGACCGGAGTTCAGGACTTCGAATGGACCATCTCCTGGTGACCCCTTCCCTGTCTTCCCATTTGCGCAGTGCCGGCGTTGATGTGGAGACACGCGGATGGGAGAAACCAAGCGATCACGCGCCGGCATGGATCGAGATCGATGAGCAGAACCGCCGAATCTGAGCCGTGTGCGCAATGCTATATGGCATCCGCAAATTCCGCTTCAGTTCCACCACCCACGCTTACGACGGGTCAGGCGAAACATTTCCGGGCTTCAGGTCGCATGGAGGGCCGCGAAGAAGATCGGCGAGCAATGCTAAAGTAAAGGCCCGCACCAGACCGCACAATAACGACCACCGGTATCGGCAGGTGCACACCTCAAGCCGCGACAAGCCTGACAAAATAACCTCCTTGCGGTCGCCCGGTTAATGGCTTGCCATGGAAGGATGGCCCGGTGCATCCCTCCATTCAAGTGTGATGGTGAGGTGCAGATGGTGCCGTCCTGCTTCATCACAAACGTTGAATTCGAAGGCGCGTTTGGTGCCGTCCGGATGTGATTCCCTCATGATCGCTGCGAGGGCTCGTAGTCCTGCCTCACGCGCGTCGTGGACGTCGACAAGATCGTTTGGATCAGCGATGTCGGCATCCGGTACGTCAAAGAAATATCTCGCCATAGCCGTCTAATTTGCGGGATTGGAAAAGGTTCAATATTCGATTTAAACCGACCGGACGCGCGAGCGATCCCATATTGCATCGCTGTGGAAGAACAATTGGAACGACAATGCCACTTCTTGGCATGTCGGAAGTTGTCATGCTGTTCCTGCGATTGGCCGGATCGAAAAATGCTGAGAGGTAAGGCGATGAAAGAGGTTCGTCACAGTGAGGTTGAGCGGATCGACCAGTTGGCAGAACGCGCCACCGCCGACTTTCTCCGCCGCTCGTCGCTCACATATTTGGAATGTTGCATCGCGGTAATGCTTACCCATCTCGATCATGAGGAGGTGGCGGAAATCCTCGAAAGAGAAGCGAGAGACCTGCGGGAGTTCGGGTGACGACGCCGACGGTGACAGGTCAGCTCGATGCCGAGCGGGAGCCAGTTTCCGGAACATCCAGATGCTGGGCTTTTAACGCGCGAGCCGAGCCATCGAATTCGATCGCAAATCCAGCATCGACAGCAATCAGCGCGATGAGATCCTCAAGCTCCCGATCGGTATGTTGGTCAAGCAGCAACGTCGTCCTTAGACTGTCGAGAACATTGGCTATAGAAATACAGGGATGATCCACATTGCCAATTAGACAGCTGACAATCGCCTGGCGGATCTGCAACGTATTTGGCTTTTGGTCAGACACGAATGCGCCCTCCTGCTTTACGCGCGCAGGGTTTTTGAACCCGAGGCCCTTGCTACATCACACGCGATTGGCACGCCGTGCACATCGCATGTTTTCGCCAGCAATCGCTCCAACTCATGATCGGCTGCCAGTCCGGCATTAGCGTTCTGATGGCGCGGATCGCCTGGGCCATCGACATGAACCGGCCCTTGCTCCTGGAGAGAACACAAGCTTCAACTGCCTTCTCAACCGTGAGCGCATCGAAAGTGTGGGTCATCTTTAGCCTCCCTAAGAGACGAAGGTAGGCATGGTTCATCGCGGTCTTCAAGGCTCGGTATGACTCCGAACAGTCCTGATAAGGCCAGTCATGCTGATCCGAAATCAGGCTCGCCAAGCACTGCGGCAAACGGCAGTACGAGAACGACTCTGCCGCTCTGGTCAGTGATCTCAAAACTGCAGTCGAACCAGCTGCGGATTGCGTCCATGCGGGTGCCGAACACAAGATCTCGCGCGACGGCGAGCGCATGGTCGTGCACAGCCTCCTCCGCGGGCAATTCGTCGCCTTCATGATCGGGCATGATACGACCGCGGTAGCGTATGTTCATGAAGTACCGCAAATCCAACTCACCGGCCTCGCTTGATAGGGAGGGCGAACACGTTGGAATATTCCTTCTCGGCAAAACCGTAGGACTGCCCGGCGAGATGCTCCAGCTTCTCTCGGTCGCGCATCGTGATGTGACCGCGGCCGGCTCGAATGGCGCCGGTGCCTTCCAGCATTTGCACCGCGAGCGTGACGCCGGGTCGACGTGTACCGAGCATGATACTCATGAATTCATGGGTGACTGGCATGTCGTCATGCTCTAGCCGATCGTGGGTCATCAGCAGCCAGCGCGCCAGCCGCTCCTCAAGCGAATAACCGGCATTCGCGTAAGCGGTCTGACTGACTTGAACGATGAAGGTGTGTATGAAGCGCAGAAGGTGCGCACGCAATGTTGGGCTGCGGTCCATCGCCGACTGCAGTTCGCCTGATCCAATCCTAATGGCTTCTCCAGTCGCCTGGACTAGGCAGGTGTGCGGTGTTCGGTCGATGCCGAGCACGACAGATGTTCCTGCGAAACCTTCCGACCCGACCATGCCAACCTCGAACCTCCCCTCCCCGGTATCCGCCACGATGGAGGCGATTCCATATTCCGGAAAAGTCACATGTGCGATCTTCTGATCAGCTCGGAACAAATGGTCGCGCACCTCTAATGTGACCGTCTCGAGGTGCGGTCGCAAAAGCGCATAGTCATCCGCCGAAAGCGAAGCCAACAGACGGTTGCGAACGGTCGATTGCTGAGCCTGGCCCATGCTCTTGGCCTCCGGTCTGGGGCAAGAGCACGAGCACCGCTATCTCTCAGCCGCTTGCGCCCGAACAGTCGGCAAGCGATGACTCAATTATCCCGCCACGTCCTAGCCAGCGCAATGGCTAAGAGCGTTTTCCGAAGACCGAGACGACTTGGGTACGACTCCGTACCAACATTTCTTAATGCAGCCGAGTCCCACGAAGATAGGATTCCATTGTCATCTAGAAGTGAGACAAGGCAGGAAAAATCCGAAATGAAAGTTCGCTGCGTTGAATTGGTCGAAGGTTACGGAGAATGGCACGTCCGTGTGATCGAGGAAGACCACGAGCACACCCGTTCTTTGGAGATCGAATCGTTTGCCTTGGCTTACGCGGAGGGCCAACGGCGGCGGTTAGCACTCGCTGATTTTACGCGGATATAGGCTCGATGAGCCGATGGGAAAATGCCCGCATTGATCTAGACGACGAAGTTTCCAACAAGCCGGCAAAACAGGAGGCTGCCTTGGCAAAACGTCGAATCGACAAGGAAAAATTTGAACGAGCCGATCGTGAAGCGCGCAAGCTGATCGACGCCGAACGTCAGGCCAGAGATGCCAAGACCGCCCGGCTGAGAGAGTTGCGGCTCAGCGCAGGCCAAGACTTGGCTCTTGCCAAAGTATAGGCATAATTTGCTCGTTTATGAGCGCTTCTGTCCTCACATCTTTGCAAGTGGCGGCTGTCTACAGTCTTCCTGATGCGCATGCGCGTCACACAGGCTTCGGCACTCCCGGCCGATCGGAGACTTGCCGACCTGGCCGAGATCCGAGCGACTGTGGCAGTCGCAGAAATCGATGCTTCATTGTCGTTTGTCATGGAACTCTCTCCCAACGGCCGGAACCTTTGAGACCAGTCAAGGTTGAACTCACGTAGTACGTTTCATGGTTCCTGCCGCTGGCCAAGTTGTTCCTCGTCTCGGTCGGCCAGCCTGTCGCAGCAAAGTGCCAGACTTCTTTCACGAGGTGTCCTATGACGAACAACGTTCCCGAGAACCAAGCCCGACAAGGCCCTCTTGGCAGGCCCGTCCTTGTTGTGCTCGTAGCCGCGCTGCTGCTAGCCATTGCCGCCTGGGGTGTCGCCGAAATCTATGGCGTGGTCATCAAAGGACCGTCGACAGACCAGCAAGACAGCCAAGCACCTGCGAGCACCAGCCCAAACCCGGCATCGACTGATCCAGTTCAATCTCAGTCTGATAGTGTCAACAGCCAGCCGATCGACCAGAATCCCAAGGTGGACAAGAATCCAACCCCGCAGTCCAGCACAGGCGGGGACCAGCAAGGGGTGCAGCCGTCACAACCCGCGGCACATTGAGGATTAAACGGGTCCACCGACGCCGCATATCGTCGTTAGGTTCTCGTCCGCATTGAATCGGTGCGGGCTCTGATCCGTAGGGATCCGCGCGTCCTAGTCGATGTTTAGTACGGTTATCAACCGGCCTGCTTGCCGCTGTGCGACCGCATCTTTGAAAGCCGCTGCAGCGGCATCGAATGCCGGCTTGGATGGGTCCATAAAGATTGAGAATGATCGCAGCCGACTTCTCGGACAAGCCGTGCTTCGATGCGAATCCATCTGCGCCGTATTGCCCCGTCCGCTCGTGTGACCTTCGGCCCTGCATTGCCCGTTCCTCGGTCGCCAAAATGGATCGGCGATCACAAACTCGCGCGCATTGCGGCAAACGTCAAGACTTTAGCCGGCCGGCTTTATGTAACGGTAGTTGACCAATGACAATCGCTCGCCGTCTGCTGAACCGCGGATACCGGTTTGCCCAGGCAATTTCGCTTTATTGGACATCGGACCCACCCATGCGGTGAACGCTTTCCGCAGTGCATCTAAGCCAACAAGCTGCCAACAAGTGGCGACGTTACAGACCGACCTTGACGCGTCGAGACGAGCGTCCAATTCACACAACTGCGCGATCTTTTCTTCAGTTGAAAGCAGTCCGTCTTCAGCGATCTGTTCGGCGAACATCACCATACCAGAGTGTCCTCAAGTGGAGATCATCGGCAACGTCGATCGGCTACAGACGTTCCACAGCCTCGGTCGCAAATTGAAGTCCGCCATAAAGCGACGCATCGCGCGGCCCCACTCGATATGAACGACATCAGGCCTCGAAGTGCTCCGGGAGGGAACAAATCATCTCCCGGAAAATTCCTATTAGGCATATCTGAAATGCTTGAACGAGGAGGAAATGATGGGGTTTTTCGGGAAGTATTTTTCCGGCCTCTTGGGCAAAAAAGAACAGCCAGAAAAGCGCAGCGGCGACATGCGTAAGGCGACCGGCGCCGGTCCCGCTTTGGCAGCTCACTCAAAGGACGCAAAGACAACAGCTCCCAGCGGTCAAAATGCGACGGCAGCGAGGAAGAAAGCCGATGGCTGATCCAGAAGGACTCTGCGGAGATGCCTCACCGTTGTGCCAGCGATCTGCCCCCAGATCGGGTGGGCCTGAACGGTGCGACCCGGTACGATCCTTGCTGCGCTACGCCCCCGCGGTTTAATCACACATGCGAACTATCCCGGCGCCCGGTACGGTGGTTTTTGGAGACCTCGGCGATATCGAGCCCCTAAGCCGTAAATTTGGCGGCGATCGCGGCACGCCACTTGACCGTTACTACATCGAGAGTTTCCTGCAGCGTCATGCGGGGGACATTCGAGGACGCGTCGCGGAGATCGGCGACAATGTCTACACGCTCCGTTTTGGTTTGGCACGAGTCGTCACTTCCGACATTATCGACTCACCCGAAAGTGCCAATCCTCAGGCCACGATTTGCATCGATCTCCAGAACGAGAATGAAGTGGATGCCGGGCGCCTTGACTGCATCATCGTGACCCAGACGCTGCACATGATCTACGACGTGCGTGGTGCAATTGCTACGATCCATCGCGCCTTGGCACCAGGTGGCGTCGTGTTGGCGACGGTACCAGGCATCACTCCCATCGACGCGCAGGACGGGCCAGAAAAATGGTTCTGGGCCATGACACAGAGTGCCGCACGACGCCTGTTCGTGGAAAGGTTCGGGGCGGCCGGAGTGGAGGTACAGCAATTCGGCAACGTGCTTGCCGCCACAGCCTTTCTTCAAGGCCTCTCTTTCGAGGAGATGGACCGCGCAAGCCTTGACGTTGTTGATCCGCTCTACCCTGTCATTACCGGAATCAAGGCCACGAAATTCTGATCCTGCTGTGCTCGTGCTACCCTGAGGTCAGGGAACGGAGTGGAGGCGCGCCTTGTCGGTACGAGGTCCCAGCAACTGACGGAAAATGTGGCTCGTCATAGTGGCCGACTGACGGATATCGAAGCTGGATTGCGCCCGCCTCACGCTCGCGCCAGCCATCGACTTTAGCCTGGCGGGATTGGATAGCAGCGAGATTGCCGCCAGGGCAACACCTTCCCAGTCGCCAGGATATTCCGAGACGATGCCGGGCCATTCGGTGGTTCCTATAAGAATCCCGGTCTCCCCCGCAGAGACGATTTCCGGGACGCCGCCGACGCCGATAGCCACGACCGGCACGCCAGACGCCATGGCCTCCAGAATGGTAAGCGGCATCGCGTCAGCGCGCGACGTATGCAACAGCAAATCTAGGGCCGGATAGATCCGATGGGGTTCGCGCGCGAGCCCGACCATATGGATGCGCGACTCGAGTCCCGCACGACGAATTGTGGCGGTCAGATCCTTTTCCATCGACCCCGTGCCAACCACTGCGAAGTGCACCTCGGGCCGCCTTTGCAGTATGAATTCGGCTGCTTTGAGGAATTTGTCGGGGCCCTTTTCCCAGGCCAGCCTGCCAACGAACCCGACCAACATATCGTCAGGGGCGACGTTGATCGTTTGCCGGAATTCCAAGGGGTCAGCCGACATTGGATGATACATTGCGAGATCGACCCCGTTAGGAACGAGACTTACATTCTCGGGCGACAATCCCACCGCAAGTGCTTGCGACCAGGCTTCGCGGCACACCACAATGGTATGGCTCCCTGTTGTGCGAGCCACACTGATTTCCTGCGGATGCAAGCTCATCCCATGCAGCGTGGCAACTGTCGGCGTCGCGCTCAGTCGACCGGCCATAGCAGCCACGGTATGCGCGTTCATCAGGTGAGCGTGTAGCAGGTCGATACCGGTTTCGCGAACGAGCGTGCAGATGAGTTCGATTGTCTTCCAAGGTGGATCGTCACGCAGAGGCGCAATGTAGACGTCCCTGCCCTCAGACCGCAGCAATGCGGTGTATGGGCTTTCATACGGGCACAGGAGCGAGACTTTGAACTCGTTCGAGGGCAGGTTCGCAGCCAGATTGCGCACGTAATTTTCCATGCCGCCCACAATGGCGTTGCCCAAGACCTCAAGGACATGCGTGCGCTCATCAGTCTGGCCGCCTGGCAGCACACGCGGGGTCCGGGCCATCAGTTTCCTCCTTGGGACGGGTGCAGCCTCAGCCAATCCATTGCCGTCCCCGACATGATCGCAATTCGGTCATCGGCTGCGAGGTCGAGTTGATCTAGAATTGCCGTGACCTCGTCTATCGCCGCGTGGATGTGGGCCCCGCTGCACGGCAAGAAACGGTCGCTGCCGAATTGCAGTGAGCGTGGGCCGATCACGTCGATCGCCTTGCGAAAGACCTCGCCGCGGTAGATCGGAGGCGGTCCAAAGGACAGGTCGAAGCGAAACTGGCTCTCGGCTGGCTCGACGCCATTGATCCGATCGATAACGCCAACTGCGTTGGCTTCGTCACACCATGGCCAGCCAAGGTGAGCCAACGTCACGCGAAGGCCGGGGTGATCGCGAACCGCCTCGTAGAAAGATGGCCGGCAGAACCGGCCAGATCGGCCGTCAATGAAAATTCCGCTATGAAACAATATGGGGAAGTCGAGCCTTGCGGCGACCGCGTACACTCGATGAGCGCACTCATCATACGGATACCAGCCGGTCGGAACCATTTTCAGCGCGCGAATGCCGGGAAGCGCAGCTGCCTCCTCAAGATCGTCGGCCGATTGCGGATGGAGCGGATTGACAACCGCGAACCCGATGAGCCGATCCGAGTGGCCTTTGACAAGCTCGGAAAGGTACCGGTTGCCGGCGCGCAGCGACTCCCGGTCATCAAGCGAATAGGGTGGTGTCAGGAACGGCGCCAGCAGGAACGCGATATCCACGCCCGCATCGTCAAGTGACTGCAGTACATCCGCCGTTGTCTCGCGGCCCGACGTATGAAGATGTGCATCGACGATCATTGGCGCCTCCCCGCCGACAACTTACGGAGGCGAGGCCCGTTCCAGCCATAACGAGAAATCGTGGCGCCTTTGATGTTCGGCTAAGAAAGACAAAATTCCGCGTTGCCGTGGAACCCGATCTGCGAACGGAGCTTGATCCACCATAAGCCAACCCTAATGCGGATTGTTGCAATGGATCAGACTGTATCCAACCCCTTGCTCGTGCCTTTTGACAACCCACTCCTGATATGTTTTTCCCACCTGCGGTGGGACTTTGTTTTTCAACGCCCGCAGCATTTGATGACGCGCGCCGCGGCCGACTACGCCGTTGTGTTCTTCGAGGAACCCCTGTTCGAGCCTGTTCAGATGCCTATTCTGCGCCGCAAGGCGGTGGCGCCAGGCCTGGAAGTTGTGACGCCAATACTGCCGCAGTGTCACTCCGGAATTGAGGTCGACAGAGCTATCGCCATTCTGCTTGAGAATCTCGTCGCAGGCGTCGAGCACGACCAGTTGGTGACTTGGTACTACACCCCCATGGCCCTGAAGTTCACCGATGCGCTGCAGGAGGATGTCTGCGTCTATGACTGCATGGACGAACTTTCTGCCTTCAAAAACGCGCCTCCTGAACTCGAGCGACTGGAAGAGCAGCTCTTTGGCAAGGCCGACGTCGTGTTCACCGGTGGAATGAGCCTTTATGAGTCCAAGCGCCGCCGGCATCCCTCCGTCCACGCGTTTCCAAGCAGCATTGACACGGCACACTTCCATCAGGCGCGCCGGCCTCAGGCAGACCCTGCAGATCAGCAGAGCATTGCGCATCCCCGCGTCGGCTTCTTCGGAGTCATCGACGAGCGGTTCGATATTGACCTCATGGCTCGAACCGCTGCAGCGATGCCTACCGTCCAGTTCGTCACGATCGGTCCAGTGGTCAAGATCGACCCGGCCACCCTGCCCGCCGGCTCAAACATTCATTGGTTGGGCGCCAAGCGGTATGCCGAGTTGCCCGGATACATGGCCGGTTGGGACGTAGGGTGGATGCCTTTCGCCTTGAACGATGCGACGCGTTATATCAGTCCGACGAAGACCCCTGAATTCCTGGCTGGCGGACTGCCTGTGGTGTCGACTGCAATCGTTGATGTGGTGCAAACCTTCGGCCGTCGCGGATTGGTCGACATTGCTGATCCAGGCTCGATGCCAGCCGCCCTCGATGCCGCTCTGCGCAAGGGCTGTGAAATGGCCAAGGTCGACGCCTTCCTCTCAGGAATGTCTTGGGACACGACCTGGAGCGCAATGCACGATTTGCTCAAGCCCGCGAAGGTTTTGCGTCATCAGGCATTCAGGAGCTTGGTCGACCATGTTTGATTGGCTTGTCGTCGGCGCAGGCTTTGCCGGAAGCGTTTTGGCAGAGCGCCTGGCCAGTCAGCGCGGAGAGACAGTGCTGATCGTCGACCGTCGCAGTCACATCGGCGGCAACGCTTTCGATTGGTACGATGAAGCCGGTATTCTTGTGCATCGGTATGGGCCGCACATCTTCCACACCAATGCTGAGGCCATTGTCGCCTACCTGTCCCAGTTCACGGCGTGGCGTCCCTATGAGCACCGTGTACTGGCCAAGGTAGACGGTCAGCTTTTGCCAATCCCGATCAACCTGGACACAATCAATCGCCTCTATGGCCTCGACCTGACCTCCGACCAGATGGAGCGGTTTTTGGCCGAACGCAGGGAGAGCGTGGAAGAGATCCGCAGCGCCGAGGACGTGGTCGTGGGAACGGTGGGGCGGGAGCTCTACGAGAAGTTCTTCCAAGGCTACACGCGAAAACAGTGGGGCGTCGACCCCTCGCAACTGAGCAAGTCAGTGACCGCGCGCGTGCCGACACGAACCAATCGTGATGACAGGTATTTCGCCGACACGTTCCAGAGCATGCCGGCGGGCGGGTACACACGCATGTTTCAACGGATGCTGGCCCATCGCAATATCAAGGTGATGCTGCAAACGGACTATCGCGAGGTTCGAGAGGTCATCCCCTATCGCCGCCTCATCTATACCGGTCCAATCGATGAATTTTTCGACTTCAGGCTGGGGAAATTGCCGTACCGATCGTTGCGTTTTGAGCACGTCACACTCGACACGCCACAGTTTCAGCCGGTCGCCGTCGTCAACTACCCGCAGACCGAGGCCTTCACCAGGGTCACGGAATACAAGCATATGACGGGACAGCACCATCCGCAAACCAGCCTGACCTACGAATATCCGACCGATGACGGCGATCCTTATTATCCGGTGCCCCGCGCCGAGAATGAAGGGCTTTACAAGCGATATGAGGCACTCGCTGCCCAGCAAACCGATGCGATTTTCGTCGGTCGGCTGGCAACCTACCGCTACTACAATATGGACCAGGTGATTGGTCAGGCGCTGGCGGCGTTCAATCGCATTCAGAAGACGGGCGCGCCGGAACTATCCCTTGCCAAGGGCGCGGCGGGATAGTCATGGTGGAAGTTTGGGGCGGTATTGAATGCAGTGTGGTTCGCGTCGGTGGCGTGATCCGCGATCAGCTCGCCGAAACCGGTCATTCAAACCGCATCGAGGATTTAGACCTCGTCGCTTCCCTTGGCATCAAAACGCTTCGATATCCTGCGTTGTGGGAACACGTCGAGGTAGTGGACGGGCGCGATGACTGGAGCTGGCACGACGAGCGATTTCAAAGGATGCGCCGTCTCGGCATCAGTCCAATCGCAGCCCTTGTCCACCACGGGAGCGGGCCATCCTGGACGTCCATTCTCGCGCCAGATTTTGCAGAACGCCTCGCGGCGTTTGGAGGGCGGCTTGCTCTTCGGTACCCTTGGGTAAAGACTTTCACGCCGATCAACGAACCGATGGCAACCGCCCGTCTAAGCGGCCTTTATGGGTTTTGGCATCCCCACCTCGCGGACGAGCGAAGTTGCCTGCGGCTTCTTGTTGCCCAGTGCCGTGCGATAGCCATGACAATACTGGCTATCCGAAAGGTCATCCCCGATGCTCGCCTTCTGCAGACAGAAGATTTCGGAAAGATTTTTGCGACGCCAAAGCTGGCATACCAGGCTGAGTACGAGAATGGCCGGCGGTGGTTATCGCTGGATCTGCTTTGTGGGCATGTCGGTTCGCGCCACCCGTTTCATGAGCGCCTCCTCGACGCTGGTATCGATCCCGACCATCTGGCTGAGTTGGAGGCCGCGCCCTGCCCTCCGGACCTGATCGGCGTTGATTATTACCTCACCAGCGACAGGTTCCTCGATCATCGCGCCGAACGGCACCCTCGAGAACCTATCGGTGGCAACGGCATCGAGCCGTATGTCGACATTGCCGCTATCCGCGCCGGCGTGCCAGAGTGCGAACTCGGATTTGCCTCTCGCCTGCGCGAGGTGTGGGGCCGCTACGCCCTGCCGGTCGCAATCGGAGAAGTACACAACGCCTGCACCCGTGAGGAACAGCTGCGCTGGTTCATGGAGGGATGGGACGCTGCAGTCGAATGCGCGGTTGAGGGCATTGACGTACGTGCCGTCACGTCTTGGTCACTGTTCGGCGCCGTGGACTGGAATTCCATGATGATGCGCAACGATGGCTACTACGAATGCGGGGTGTTCGATGTGAGGGCAGACCTTCCGCGCAGAACAATTATGGCTGATGCCATTTCGGCCTTGGTGAATAAGCAGTCGTTCGGCCATCCCGTACTTGTCCAGACGGGCTGGTGGCGTGCGCCGCGAAAGAGGTTGGGCAAATCGCCCGCGATCCGGCTCCGAGGTTTCGACCGGCGGCTATCGACCCTGGGAGAATGTTGCAGCCGCCGGCGACTGCCAGCCAGGGCTGCACCCCAGCAGCCAGGATCGCCGAATGCATGGGTTGAGCTGAGCGTAGGGGACACCGGAGGCGGCTCCCCAGTTGTCTTGTTCGCCAGCTATTGCCCGGGCAAGACTTTCTCGCTCACGGTGCGTGATGGTGTGGACTGGGTTGCCGCCTGCAACGCCTTCCTCGACCTTGTGATCGACGGACTTACCGGGACCTATGAGTTGGTTGCCGCACATCGCGACAACCAGTACCGGGTCGCCGAATGCCCAGCATCACATACCTCTGCCACGGCACATCAGGGCTGATCCACCCTGGTAATCTTGCAGGCTGGAGCCATTGACCTGCCTAGAAAATGCGCGGCGGCAGGGAACAGCGGTCCGCCGCCGCGCCTGGTTTTCAGGCTGCTTGCCGGTTCACGCCGCTTTCGGCCATTTCGGTCAGTTTCTGGTCCGTCGCCCGCTCTTCCTCAAACGTCTCCGCCAAGATGCGGGCAGAGTCTTCATGTCCCAATTCCTTGGCCCAGGCGATCAGCGTTCCGTAGCGGGTCATCTCGTAGTGGGCTGCAACGTGCAATAAGTGCGACGGTTCCGTCGCCGAGTTGATGGCGCCGGTTAGCGCGGATCTCGCACCATACTTAGGTAGGTCGGATCAAATTCCGCGGTCTCCTGCAGGCGCTCCCAGTCGACAATCGTCAACGACTGATCCGCCCAGGTGATGGCGCCGAGCTTGCGAAGTTCGCCCACGATGCGATTCATATGAACGACCGACAGTCCCAGCACGTCGGCGAGTTCCGTTTGCGTTATGGGCAGGCGAAAACTCAGGCCAGTTGTGCGATTCACCACCTTCAACCGGACGTAAAGTTCGCAAATGAGATGGGCCAGATGGGAGATCTTCGACCGGCGTCCCATAGCAACGATCCATTCCCTATGGATCGCTCCGTCGACCAGCGTGTCCAACCAGAGAAGACGCGTGAGATGTGGCGCCGTCTCCGTAATCTTTCGCAGCCGGTTATGATCGGCGAAAAGCACACGGCAAGACGACAAGGCGATAATGCCATGATCCATGGTTTTGAGCAGGAAAGCGTGAAGGTCGACGAAATCGCCCGGCACCTGAAGCGACGTGAATTGCCGGCCGCCATCCTCCAGCACTTTGTAGCGCGCTGCCAGTCCCTCGACCAACAGGGTACTGTAGGTCGGACGGGATCCGGCAGATACCAGATCCTTGCCGATGGCGAAATCACGTCCGGTTGATATCGCCTGCTTCAGCAAATCCCGTTCGGCATCTGAGACGACATCGTGCTGTTCAAGCTGCAAAAAGAGAGATTCAAGCATCACATGTCTCGAGGCTTATAGGAGGAGAGCCGCCGCTCTCGTCGATCACGCCGGAAGAACTGCAAGTCCGGCAACTCCAAATGAATTCGCCGGAACAATCTGATGTATTTTTTTCCGAAATGCCAGCAGTGAAGGAACCACGATTCAACGAGGAGATTTACAATCCGATCTCTTGGGTGGCTCTCAATGAACCGATATTTTTTCGATGTTTACAACAGTGACGGCCAGGTTCTCGACGATGACGGTCAATTTCTCGAGTCGCGCGACCGCGCCCGAGCGGAGGCCCTGCGAATCCTGCACGACATTGCGCGCGATGAGATGCCTGACCGCGACCTGGTCAAGCTTACAGTGAAGGTCAGGGGTGATGGCGGGGCACAGATGTTCGAAGCGTCGCTCATCCTGACATCCGGCTGGAGCGCGTAGGATTGTGTACGCTGCGCCGGGATTTAGCACCCGCGACGAAGATGGCGGCGATCCGTTGGTGCCAGAGCCTTGCACGATCCCTAGCGGTTCAGAAGGTAAAGCGCTCCCGCCCCAGCATGCCAGTCGCCCCTGAGTTGTTCTGAGCATTTCCTTCGGCCATTTTTTGCGGAAAAAATGGACGAAATGGAACTTCATCGCGCTGTCGCAGTTCGGTCACTGACCTAGAAAAAGAGGCATCGTCATGAGCAAAAAACCGAAAGACGGCCTACCGGGCACGACTGATCAGTCGCCGCGTTGGGAGGGCCCCCCGGAAACAAGGCCCCGGGGCTATCTCCCAGCGAGTGATGACCCGAGAAGCAATCCGGACGCAGCTGGCGAGGTCCTTAAGGACTTCGACGGCGATCTGGGCGATGCTTTCGGCCGAGACCCGCCAGCGGACAGGCGAACCGATCGCATTCGAACCCGGGCTTACGAAATCTGGGAACGCGAAGGCCGGCGCCACGGCTCCCATGAACAGCATTGGCACCAAGCTGCGAGAGAGATTGACGGCGAAGACGCATAGCGCTGTGCCTGACGAGCCGAACGTTGAGCGAGATTCCTAGTGCGCGAGAATCGCTCCAACTCGCAGACCTGCTTTCTGCCAGTGATTGGCCTTTGCGTTCACAACAGCAGTTTGAAAGTTCTTCCTCATGTCTCGAACCGTTGGCGATTTTCTTGTCTCACGCCTTCACGCCTGGGGCGTACGGAAGCTATTCGGCTACCCGGGTGACGGCATCAACGGCGTGTTCGGCGCGCTCAATCGGGCGGAAGGCGCAATCGAATTCATCCAGGCCCGGCATGAGGAAATGGCTGCTTTCATGGCGTCTGCTTACGCCAAGTTTTCCGGCGAACTGGGGGTGTGCATTGCGACCTCAGGTCCAGGCGCCACGCATCTTGTGACCGGGCTCTATGACGCGCGGCTTGATCACCAACCAGTCCTTGCCATTGTCGGCCAGCAGGCGCGCGCTGCCATCGGCGGGCATTACCAACAAGAGGTCGACCTCGCGTCCCTGTTCAAGGACATCGCCGGCGATTTCGTTCACCAGGCTGCCGTCCCCGGGCAGGAGCGCCATCTCATCGATCGCGCCATTCGGATCGCGCTGGCAAATCGCACGGTGACAGCGCTGATCCTGCCCAACGACCTGCAGGAGATGGCGTACGAAGAGCCTGCGCGCGCGCACGGCACGGTGCATTCCGGCATCGGCTACAGGCCGCCATTGATCGTTCCCCACCGTAACGATCTGGAGGCCGCGGCGAGTGTTCTTAACAACGGCAAACGTGTCGCGATTCTCGTTGGCGCTGGCGCTCTTGGCGCGACGGCGCAAGTCATTGCCGTTGCCGACCGCCTGGATGCCGGGGCCGCCAAGGCACTTCTCGGCAAAGCTGTGCTAGCGGATACCCTTCCCTGGGTCACGGGCTCCATAGGACTGCTCGGCACCGAGCCGTCCTGGGATCTCATGCGCGAGTGTGACACGTTGCTGATGATCGGGTCGGGATTTCCGTATTCGGAATTCCTTCCGAAAGAAGGCCAGGCTCGAGGCGTTCAGATCGATATCGAACCCGGCATGATGTCGCTACGCTATCCCATGGAGATCAACCTTGTCGGCGACGCCGCCGAGACGCTCAAGGCCTTGCTGCCGTTCTTGAAGCAGAAGAAGGGCAAATGGCGCAAACAGGTCGAGAAGGGTGTTATCGAGTGGTGGAAGCTCCTCGACAAGCGGGCACACGCGAAGGCCGATCCCGTCAACCCTCAACTGGTCGCATGGGAACTGTCGTCAAGGCTGCCAGACGACGTCATCCTGACCAGCGACTCAGGGTCCTGCGCCAACTGGTATGCGCGCGATATCAAGATGAGACCTGGAATGATGGGCTCTCTTTCTGGCGGGCTTGCCTCGATGGGAGCAGCCGTTCCCTACGCGATCGCCGCGAAATTCGCCCATCCAGATCGGCCGGTGGTCGGACTGGTTGGCGATGGCGCGATGCAGATGAACAACATGGCGGAGTTGATCACCGTAGCGAAATACTGGAAGGGCTGGGAGGACGGCAGGTTCGTCATCTGCGTCTACAACAACCAGGACCTCAATCAGGTGACGTGGGAACAGCGGGTGATGGAAGGCGATCCGAAATTTGATGCCTCACAGAACATCCCCGACGTACCTTATCATCGGTTCGCCGATTTGATCGGTCTCAAGGGGCTGTTCGTTGATCGCCCTGAAAACCTTGCGGCTGCGTGGGACGAGGCACTCGCGTCGGAGAGCCCGGTTGTGCTGGAGGTCAAGACCGATCCCGAAGTGCCGCCGCTGCCACCGCATCTTACATTTGCGCAAGTCAAAAACCTGACGGCGACGCTGGTGAAAGGCGACCCGGATGAAGCCGGCGTCATCCGGGGGACGGTCAATCAGGTGCTCACTTCGATCTTGCCGGCGAGCAAAGGCTAGAGTGCGATTGGTGCCCGCGTTCGTGCAGCAACTGCTCTTTCACCATCTGGTCTAAAAACAGAGGGCGCTGTCGAACCCTCGGACAGGGCGGCTTTGGCGCCGTCGTCCTAAAACCGATTGCACCCTCTGCGGTGGGCGGTAAAGGAAATCTTGATTACGGCCGCATGAATTCGCATGGAAGCTGGAGGCACCGCTGGCTGGGGTTCGATTGCCAATCACGCCTTAAGCACAATCCCTCCTACCGGCTATCGTCACTCGATTCGCTTGATGCGACCTTTTTCAAGACGAAATACCCCCGAGTTGCCGCCCTGCTTTTCAAAATCTGTCTGAAGGTCGTCCCAAGTACCTAGGGATTCGCCGCAATCACTGCAGACTATCCACGTGTCGCAGCGCCGCGAGGCATAGGTTTTGCGGCACATTCCATTGGTCGCGATGGTCTCGCAGCGTGCGTGGACGGGCGGCGGGCGGCCGCTCGCGTCACGAGCCCAGCCGGGCACGAGACCCATCTGGCCGACACGAAGCCAGCCATGGAGGTGGACAGTTCCTCGCGGATGATGATCGATAGTTGAGGCTCGGCGCACCGTTCCAGATCGGGAAACCGTTGCCCATGCGCTCAACGTCGCCAGGATGGGCAAACTCGAAACGCCGCACCATGGCAGGGATTGTCGTGCTTACGAAAACGCGTCCACGCATGAGCTCACCAAGCCTGTCGTTGCGGAAGACCAAAATGGGAACAAGTCGAGAACGAGTCAAGCGGTGTCGATCGACCAGTCGACCATCTATTGTTTCAGAGTCGGCGCTCTATGGCGCCGGCGGACGAAGGCGGCGAGACCCTTATGAACATCGACAAAACTATCAGCAAGTTCCTCCTCGCCGATGCCTTGCGCTTCCGCTTCAAGGAATAGCTGAGTGGCGAACTTAGAAATTTCGGCGTCGTCGACCTCGCGATCATCAAGCAAATTGTTTCGTTCCAACCAGAGGTGCAGGAAACGGATAGCGCGCCTTGTCATGCTACGGCGTGCCGCCTTCGCGATGGTCCAAGGCTTCGGCTATAACCTCAAACACGCTCGGAACTTCCTCACTGATTTCGGCGTTGGGAATGGCCGCCTTATCGGCCGCCCTCATTGCCTTGTCCGCAAGGTCGCTGATGACAATGGGATCATCGGTTGCGGTTTCGGGTAGCTGTTTAGCCATCCATTTGTCGAGGAAGTTGATGCCGCACGTGCTCATCGTGGCTTAATTTCGGCTGCCGGATTATGTTCCCGTGCATGTTGCCGTTTAGCCGCAGCTCCCGTAATCGCGCCGTCTTTGCCTCTCTGGCGTGTCGTTCCGCCTCCAGCACCAGCCTGCATTCGGTCCGCCCTATCGAACTTTTAGCTTTCAACCCTTCGAAGTTTCATGACAGCCTCCGTTGGTCTGACGGGCCAAAAAACGTTGGCTTGAGAAATGGTTCCCCGCAAAATTTTCGAGCTCGATATCATTTGTTATTGCGACGGTGGGAAGCCGTGCTTGAGCGAGGAAGCCTCGGCAGGTGGTAAAAAACGTACGATAGGATTTCGGTTTTTCTCATCGTCGCTTGGCGTAAGTGCCAACTCATTCTTCGAGCACATTGTCATGGAAGATGGTGAAGGTGCCGGCCTTTCGGCATTTGAATTTGATATTCTGCGCGAGGCTTTCAGGAAGTCAGTGACCGAACTGAAAATCGCCGAGCATCATTGGCCTGAACAAGCTAGGGAGCTCTATCGCGCGATGGCCGACGGAGAGCCCGACGAGAACTTGATAGCTCGGATCATAAGCCGCTAGCTGCTGGCGGCTCATCGACCGCCGCTTCGTCCTCAGCTTCCATCTGATCGCTGACCGGCTTGGCCTTTACGCCGCCTTCCAGAGCGACACGGTCGAAACCCTGCAGCCAGGCGTCGCCCCACTCTTCCCAATACTGCGGCACGGCACGTTCTCTGCCATCCTTGCGTGCCTGCGCGCCGTACATCCAGGCGTAGCCGGCGCGCTCCTGGTCCTTCTTAGCTACCATCAGTTTCCTCCTCGCGGAAATCCTGAGTGAAGCGTGCCGTAGATCCTCCTCGCCGCGCAAGGGCTTCACGCGTCCAATGATGCCGGGCTCAACCCATTGCGTCGCCGGCCGCTTCATCCCCTTTGGCGGGGACCCGGCATGTTCCTGGACCCGTTTCCACAGGCGTTCGCGAATGGCGCGGCTGGACTTAATGAATGCCGAGCCGACATACCTCCCAGTTGCGCGATCCGCCATGAGCGCGAAGGCCGGCTTGCCCGCCTCCCTCTCAACGCCGAGAAGCTCGAGTAGCATTTCGCCTTCAGCCAGTTGGTGGACGGCCACCATCCTGAAAGTGATGGAGGACGGCGTGTCGAGCGTTTGCATTCCCTCCTACAATTTCCCCCTAGCCATCGACACACCGAAGAAAGCCAAGGCCGGGCAGAAGGTCGGGATTAGTGGTTTTGCAACTCGCGTCGATGACGAAGACGGGAAGATAAGGGTCCGGATCGATGGAGGGGGATTGGTGATGGTGGACGTCGATGCCATCGCAGATCTCTCGACGACTTCGCGGGTGAATGTTCGCGAGTAGCCGATTGAACCCGGAGACGCACGCGCAAGTTGACCTGACGGCAGACCAGTGAGCGACAGATATGAAGCTTCCGAAACCACGACAAAAAGGCCGCCGGCCGAAGCGTGGAGGACATCACGCCGTAGGAACACCCGGGCGGACTGCGGTTCCGGTTGGCTGGGCACGATCTGGAATGGACCAAGCCGCTGCTCCAAGGGAGTGCTGGGATCAACCATCACAGGCCAACGAACGGCGGAGGGGTTGGTTGCGGAGCTGGGTGGCTGCTCAAGCTATCGCTGCCGCCAGCGTGGCGAACGTCGTGAACATGATGTCCTCCATCTAGACGCGCAAGCCTTACGCCGCGCGATTTTGTCAAGATGGCCCGCGCCCCTCGGCAGAAGCGCGGACGACCAAGGAAGACTTGGTCAGCCGCTTTTACCCGGGAAGGAACGTCCCCGCCACTACTCGAATTTTGGCGCCGCTCAGATGTTCCACGGCTGCTGCCTTAGAACGACAAAACCCGCTGACGGTGTCAGCGGGTTTATATAAGCTTTCAACTGGCCGTTAGTTGGCGCCGCCGAGCTGTTTGGTCATCTTACAAAAGTTGTCGTGCTGTTTGGCGATTGCCTCATCACCACACTCCTTCATCATGCCGGCGCGGTCTTCTTCTTTCATGGCCATCCAGGCAGCTTTGAACTCCGCCTCGGATTTCATGGTCTTCATGCCGGCATCGGTGAAGAACGGCGACATTTTCGCCGGATCATCGAGCGCTGACGTCCCGGTGCTGCCGCCTGCGAGCGCCGAGCCAGTCATCATTGCAAGCGCCACAGCGCCCATGGTGAGCATCTTGAAATTCATGGAATATTCCTCCTGTTAAAGCTACTCAGATAGCAGCTTGTTCCAACAACTCCGTGCTCGATAAATTGTTTCGCCCGCGATGGCGAAAACCTAGCCGTTCAACGTCGCAAAGGCAGCGCGAGCGGTGCTGAACTGGTCGCGAGTACGCCAGGCCGCAAAGTCAAATCTTAGCGAAATGACAATCGCCGTTCTTGAAAACGGCGTTAGGAAACCGCGTCCCCACAACGTCGCGGCCATTCGCCAAGCCTTGTGAACGCCGGAATTGTCTTCGCCGTCGAAGGCATTCCATCGCTAGCCCGCCTCGAAAGAAGCCCGCCCCAGACAGTTTTGCCCCCGTCCAAGGCGGGCTATGGAAGCTGATGGAGGCAGCCTCCGACCCTGGCCCACGGGGAAACCAAGGCAGATTTAGAACTTCACCCCAGGACAAATGTTCCGGCCGTGGGATTCATTGCGTTTGGCTGGCTCTCTTGCCTCTGCTGGACTCTTTATGAATCGCATCCTCTCTTCGGGAACAGGGCGTGGACAAGTCCCGATACGACAATCGGTCAGATCAGTGGCGCAAACGTGCTGGCGCCAGGCGCCGGCTATTGGCCAACTACTGAGTGTTCCGAAGCGGCTGGTGTTCGTTATTCTCGCAGCGATGCTGGCGTACGCGACACAGTTTATCCTTCAGCATAGCAACGCCGCTCCCGATCTGGACGTATCTCGCCGGATTGGCAAATCCCCGCAGCCGATCACCGGAGTGCCCGCAATGCCAAAGTTACAGGCATATTAGCTACTGCTCAACTAAGCTGAGGTCCCTACGCCCCTCGATCGAAAGTCGGCTTCCCAGTCGAGGTTGCGCTCCCGCGACAAGGAAAGGTTCCGGTGGCGCTACCCAGCCGTATCCACACTTAGCCCTATCGTCCTTCAGAATCGCGCGTACCAGTCAGGCCCCATGAGGAATAAACTCACCGATACCGAGATGTGGAGAGCTGCTAGCGTTGCCAGAAGGGTCAACAAATACATGGTTGAGCGCCACAACATCAGGGGCGACCCCAGACCCGAGGCTCAAGCAGCGTTAGCAAGGCAGAAATGATCGACAATCGGACCATCTGAACTACGTAGGCCCGCACGCTGGAGCTGCAATTCACGATGGCGTGACGGCCAATCTCTGATCCACGGCCTGGCCCACTTTGGTAAACAACGAGGATGTCCAAGAAACGACGTCAGCGCAAATCGCGCATGATGAACTGGTACATTTGCCCGATCTCTTCATCAATCTCTTGGCCGGGAATGCCTTGGGCCTCGGCCGCCCGTTTTGCGGCCACGGCCATCTCAATCACCATCAGCACAGGGTCAATGATCGGATCGTCTGGCAGGTGATCTGATACCCAATGGTAGAGGAAATCACTCCCGCGCTTGCTCATTCTTCCCTAAAATCTTGCAGCGAGGCATGCCGCAAGTCTTCCTCGCCACGCAGATGTTTCACGCGACCGATCAGCCCTGGCTTCACCCATTGCGTCGCCAGTCGCTTCATGCCCTTCGGCGCCATCCCTGCGTGGTCTTGGACACGCTTCCATAGCCGTTCGCGCATTTCCCGGTTCAAGGTGATGAACGCCGACCCGACATAGCGCCCTGTGCCTCGCTCTGCCATCAGCGCAAAGGCCGGCTTGCCGGCCTCGCGCTCCACACCGAGCAGTTCGAATTCATCAATGGTATACGCCTTGATCTTCAGCCAGGCCGTCGAGTTGCCGCTCCGATACTTACTGTCTTTGCGCTTCGAGACCATGCCTTCGAGCCCGGCCTTATCGACCAGTTCGAAGATCGCCTTGGCATCGCCGGGCAGGGCATCGCTAAATTGGATGCGAAGGCCGGGCGGAATTATCGCGTAGAGCCCAGCTCGGCGGTCTTTGAGCGGCATATCGCGAAGATCATATCCGTTGAGGTGCAACAGATCGAAGGCCACGAAATAGAGATCGTGCTGCCGGCTGGTGATCGCCTTGCGGAGTGGACGGAAGTCGGACAGCCCAGCCTCATTCGTGACAATCACCTCGCCGTCGATGATAGCGCTTTCGACGTCGAGATCGCCGGCCGCTTTGGCGAGATCTCGGTATTTCGACGTCCAGTCGAGGCCGCGGCGGGTGAATATCCGAACGCCTTCGGAGTCGATGATGACTTGGGTGCGGTAGCCGTCGAACTTGACCTCATGAATCCAGTCGTCGCCCTCGGGTGGCTTCTCGACCAGGGTCGGCATGAGAGGGGGGACAAACGTCAAACGCATGCACAGACTCGCAAAACCGCGATTCAATTAGCATGCTCTGAATTAGTTCCGGAAGATTTTAACGAATCATTGACCGCGCTGTCCCAAAATAGGACGGCGCGGTCAAACCCCAAACCGGGCTGCGCAGGCGGCTCCGGCAAAACCCTTACCCAAGCCCGTTTGTCGGAGCCGCTCCTCACACCTCTCCTTATACCAGCAATGGTTGAATCAACGGTTACGGCAATTGCTTACCAGTGCGTTGCCGAACGCCCGTTTTTCGACCTTCTATCGTCCGGCATTTGTGCCGATTTTCTTGGCCATCGCCAGCGATTTGCTGGCAGCTTTTCACCGGTTGGGAGCAGTGAAGCGGTCGGAGTTGGCGATCTGCAACATGTTAAGTGGGTCCGAGCCGTACTTGGCGCCGAACCAGTCATCATACACAATGCGAATCGCAAATATCGCCTGCGGTTTCCAAAAGCTTTGCTGCGGATCCATGTGCGTCATCCCAAATGAGCATGACGTCTTGTCGCCGTTTTGGAGGAGCGGGATTTCCGTCGAATTGTGGAAACACGCCAGCCATCGATTTTGGTTATCGTCACTGGCACCGGCTCCAAGAGCCGCTTTGAGCCCCGCTTGATCGTAAACGATCAGGCGGATATTTGTCGCCGGAATGGATCCAGAATTCAGCACCACTAGCTTATAGGCGATCCCATTGTTCCCGCCGCTATGAGTTTTAACTGTAGCCGTTACGATAGGGCGAAACTGACGCTTCCAAAAGTAGAAGGACATACCCAGAGCAAGCAGAGATATGGCCAGCGCGGCAAGCGCTATTAAGGTGTCCAAGTCGATCTCCTTCTTGTATTTAGCCCGCCGCCTAACGGTAGCGGGCCTCTTCAAGGCGAAAGCGTACTTGTTTCTTGAGCAATCCTGGTCACCCCCTCCCCGGTCAACCATGGGCTTCTTTGAGCATTTCGCCTGAGTCGGGCCGCAGCCGATGGAGTGCAAACCGAATCCGGAATGCAAGATGGTCAAATGAGGTAGATTGCAGGCCCCGCGGGGCGATGACAGTTATGCGCAATCGCTAATATACGGAACGTTCCATGGAGATTGCCGGAACCAAATAAGGCCGATCAGACTTTTGCACTAAGCAGTCTGAGACCTTGGGTCCATATCCGTTTTAGGTAGTAGGCGCCCCTGAAAACAGGAGATTTCTTCCGCGTGGATTTGAATTGTGTCGTCGAATCCCATTGAACCGCCGTCCAGCGTAGGCGGCCTAGCGGGTCGTGTGGTGTTCTTTTGTCAATCCGGGCCTCAGCCTCCGGCGATGACCAGTTCGGTCGCTAGCCAGAAGCCGGATGCCATGAACAGGCCAACCACGATCACAAATATGAGAAGCCGCATGCGACGCCCCCGCCGTTTTGCCTGCAACGTCTTAGAGTCCGTTTCGGAATTCATGCTGAGCGTGCGATGCGCCTGACGAGGACCATAGCAGCGGCCGCGTAGAGGAACGCAGTGGCGGACCCGATTGTGGCTTCGAAATCTTTGGCAAGGCGGCGGTTGCGACCCAACCAGGCGAAGGTTCGTTCAACAACCCAGCGTCTTGGATGAACCGTGAAGCCGATTTGGCCGGTCATTTTGCGAACGATCTCCATGTCGATCGAGGTAGCATCGGCGACGCGACTAGAGTTGTAGGCACTGTCGGCAAATGCCTTGGCCACCAACGGGTGACGACGGCGGGATTGTTTGAGCAATGGCACCGCTCCGTCGCGATCTTGCATGTTGCCGGAATGCACGAGCAGCTCAAGCGCTCGGCCATCAGTGTCGACCATGGCGTGCCGCTTGCGCCCCTCACCTTCTTGCCGGCATCGTAGCCGCGCGGGCCGCCAGCTACCGTGGTTTTTATCGACTGCCTGTCGATAACGGCGGCAGAAGGTGCTTCTTCGCGTCCGTGTCGAACACGGTCGGCGAGAACGAGCATGTGATTGAAGCTTTGGAAGAAGCCCGTGTCACGCAAGGAAGCGGACCACCGATTAACTGTCTGCCAAGGCGGAAAGCCCGGGTGGCAAGCATCGCCAAGGTGCGCCGGTTCGCAGCACGAACAAGATGCCATCAAACAGGCATCGCCATGGCCAACGGCGTGGTTGCCCGGTTTTGCGATGGGCGGGAATGTGTGCAGCGACGATCGCCCATTCGGCATCGGATATGCTGCTTGGATATCGAAGTTGATCGCGGCTATATTGCCGCCGAGTGTCGCGGGTCCACATGGCTTGTCCGAGGTTGGTATCAGCAACCCCCTTGAATCAGCCGATCCCGCGATACTCAACATGGAGGTGCGCTCGCATGCTGCTTCCACCTTCCTTGTCGGCTGAGGTGCTGGAGCGATCGTTCCGCTCGGGTAATGGGGAACTTGGCGTTCTCCCCACAGATACGGAAGCGTTCCTGGCAGCCTGCGAGGCGGACCGAATCGAGGTGCTCGGCTGGGAGTTATGGCTGGTCGACCATGGCTTCGATCCTGAAAGTGGCGGCCCCAAACAAGCCGATGGATTGTGGTGCGGCCTAATCCCCACGCTTGAATATGACCTGCCCGCGGTAATCGCCGGAGCAGGCGACGCCCGCCTGACCAGAACCGATATCGCTGCCTTAAACCTAAGCGCGGTGGTCAAGCCCCAATGGCTCCGATACGCCCGGTTCAACGTCACACTCGACGTATAGTGCCTTTAGAAACGGTCTCTTAGCTGTTGAATAGTGGTTCAGCGTTTAATCATTCGGGCCACGCCCGATGCATAGCTGTCGTTCAAATTCGATCTTCATCCTTGACTAACATTTCAGCTCCGCAGCTATATTCTGGCGAAGCAAAGTATTGGTATGATCGAACATGGCCGCCAAATACGACCGCAATGCTGCACTCAACGCCTTGGGTGGCTTTTTTGGTGGGTACGGGTTCACAGCCTTAGTCTGTTTTTTTGTCCTCCTTCGCACTTGGGCGTCAGCAGCCCCGCATACGCCTGACCCATCTAGAGGTCTGATTTTCCCTCACAATGAACATGGCTGGATTACCTATTTGTCGGGTTTTCAGGCAACGAGCTCATGGCTCCTGTTTTATACGTCCATGTTCTTCGCGGCGCTGGGTTGGTACCTCCGGCCAAAACGCAACTGGGTGGTTCGTAAAACCCGGTTCTCAATCGGCTCAACTTTCGATCGGGACGACCCCCATAAACTTAGCCGATGGGGTATGCTCGCCGGAGCGTGTTCCGCCCTCGTAATCCTCGTCGTCGTCCACCACCCGTTATCGTTTGGTTGAATAGGCGGGTTTCGTTGTCGGGTTCTAGACCAAGGTCAAAACCCAATCACTCTTGAACGACGAGTTCGACCCTGAGATGTCTACGTGGGGTACCAAGCGTCAGGATTTCACCACTGGGCTTCAATAAGGCAGGCCGCGTCATCTAAAGCGGCTCATCCGGCCAGGCGAAGAGCCCGGTTGCCGATGTGTCGGCAAGCCGGTCCTCAAGGGCTTCTCTTAGGAGTGCTCACGGTCTGAAAGGCCGGGGGTCAATTTGTCCTGTTGATCGACGTAACCGCAAGGTTCGTTAGCTTGTTGTTGGTGGCTTTCTCCTGGTCGAGGATCTCGCTGAGCAACTTGTGAGCCTCGTCATGCCCAAGGTCCTTTGCCCATTCCCGCAGCGAGCCGTACCGCGATATCTCATAGTGCTCCACTGCCTGACAGGCTGCCAGCAAGCCGGAATCGAGGGCCGTTCCTGATGCTTCCTTCATCAGTCCGTCAGCTTCCTTGATGAGGCCCTCTATCGCGTCGCACTTCTCGCCAGACGCCTTCTTGCCTATCGACTTGAACACCTGCTCGAGCTTCTTGATCTGTCCCTTGGTTTCCTCTAGATGGTCCTCGGCCGCTTGCTTCAGCTTGGCGTCCTTCACGGCTGCAGCTACCTTAGGCAAGGCCTTGGTAATCGCGTTCTCCGCGTAATACATGTCCTGGAGGGTGTGCTCGAAAATATCGGCCAGAGTTCTCATTGCAATGCTCCTTGCTTGAATTGGGTCTGGACGAAAGAGGCGCAAGATGTCTGGGATCATGCGCCTCAATCTGAGTAATAATTTGCACGAATAGATTGTCGGTTCAGCGCCTGATCATTCGCGCGACGGCAATTAAAATACATGCACCGATGAAGCCTGCGACCAGATACCCAAGCCAGCCGGCCATCGATACGCCTAACAGGCTGAGGAGGAAGTTGGCGACGATGGCGCCCACGATCCCCAGAATGATGTTCATGAGTACGCCCATATTGCTCTTCATGAACATCTCGGCGAGCCAACCGGCAATACCGCCGATCACGATAGCAGCAATCCAACCAACACCTGGATTTTCCATATTTTTCCCTCTACCTGAACCGAAATTGGTTCGGCGGCAAAACGTGCGATAAACCAATAAAGTTCCTTGAGCGAATGCTGAGCTGCAATCAGGCTCGTCGGCGCCCAACTTCGACTTTACCAAGGTGGCGGCGAAGCAGCGTAATGTTGCGATTGTTGGCCTTGAAATACACGTCGAAGATCGAGCCCAGAACAGGGGTGCTTCCAACAACCGTATCAAGCAATACGTTCCCCAACATTCTGGCGACCAAGATATTTCCAGCTCCGCAGCTTCGGGCTCGCAACACGATGTAAGCCGAAACGATACCTGTCGCCGCATCTCCGAGTACGGGCACCAAGCCCACCACGGCATCCAGTCCGAAACGAATTGAGGTTCCCGGGATGCGCCAACGGGAATCAAGCAGCGCCGCCAACAAATCCAATTCGGCAACCGCGCTTGCTGCCTCGGCGTCCCGAAAGCCCAGCCCACTTATCCCAACGGCCGAGCTTGCAGGCCTCAGGGGATGTTCCTGAGATATGGCCGTCATTCTAGACATCGTTTTGCCCGGTTGGTTTGGCTTCCGTCGTATGTGGGGGCACGTCGTCGAGCAGGGTTGTCTCACCGGAGCCCTTTGTTGGCTCTGGTGGCAGTGCACCATTTGGCGTCATCTTGTTGACGGCCTCGGGCAAATCCCGGGTGATCCTGCTGATGAGTTCGTCACGCGAAAGGCCGGTCTGCATCGAGAGGGACGTCAGCGTGTCTTCGTCTATTGCCGCTTCCACGTCATTTGGTTCGATTGGCTGGTTCGGCCCAGTGCCTACCCAAGAATCTACCTTTGATCCTGCCCCCGCGCCTCTGAATCGATCCAGGATATCACCAAGCGCCGTCCCCGAAACACCTTTAGAAAGCTGATCTAGAAGCCCGCCTTGCGGGTCGTTTGGATTACGATCTCCCGCCCCACGGATCACTTCGCCAATTTTGTCGCGATTTTGGTAGGCTAGAACGCCAAGCATTGCGATCGCCAGTCTTCCCAGATTTGCCATTTGGGTACCTCCACTGTTCAAGAGGAGAAGGCCTTAACCTTGCAAAGGTTCCGCCAGCGACGATCAATCTGAGGAAGCCGACCCCGATCAGTCAACGATGCGCTGCGATGGATCGCACCAGTGGCTTACGGCGTTACGCCACGAGTTTGCTGAGCGAAGCCTGAAGCGTCTTGTTCACGCAAAGCATTGGAATCTATTTGGGATTCGAACGGGCATTGATTTGCCGGCAAAGATTCCGTTATCGTCGTCAAGTTCAAAACACCGCAACTGTGGCAAGGCCGTCACATCAGAACAACACAGCACCGCCAACGATGGCGCCACAGACGCCCGCCTTCGCTGGCTGAAAGTCTGCTTTTGGTCAGTTCACAGATGCCCCTAAACGGCAGAGATGAGGCGCAAAGCGGCCGACGCGGTTTCGAAGTTGGTTGTCTGCTTCAGCGGCACCGGCCATGAACGTTGCGCTCGCCGGGCGACAACTTTGGTACGTCAAACCAGGGTATACCCCGCCGTGCCGTAACACCCAGGGCGCCACGTGGCGTAACATCTGGGTTGACATCGACTATTTGTGACAAGGTAGCCTCGGCCTAAACCTTGAGGTGACAGGCTATGGCTCGCATTGGTTACGCCCGCGTCAGCACAATCGATCAAGATCTCCACACCCAAATTGCCAAGCTCAAGGCCGAAGGCTGCGGCATAATTCGGTCTGAGAAGATCTCAGGAGCCAGCCGGGATGGTCGAGCGGAACTCGCGACCGTCATCGAATTTCTCAGGAACGGTGACGAGCTGGTTGTCACGCGGCTTGATAGGCTTTGGTCGTAACACCCGCTGACGTACTCAATCTTATTCATGAGTGCGAACAGCGAGGGGCGTTTGTAACAGTGCTGGATCCACACGTCTCAACGCGCGGGGAAATGGGGCATTTAGTTCTGACTGTGCTTGTGCATGGTTGTCCAGATGGAGCGTCTTTTCATTAAAGCATCGACCGCCTGCGTGTCATCGAGATGCACATCGAAGGTTGGTATAACTGAAATCGCCAAAGCAATGGGCTGCTCCAGGATGCAGGTCTATCGAATTCTTCAGGTCTGCGGCGACGGGCGAAAAAGGGAGACTTCGCTCGGGTCGACCACATTGGCCAGCCACTCCCTTACCAAGGGAGTGCTCTACCACTGAGCTACCGCAGCAACGGGCGTCTGAATAACCGCTGACGCCTTTAATTGCAAGGCGTTGCGCCCCTTTTCGACATGATGCGCCAATTTGGTCTGTTGGTGCCAATTCGGCACCAAACGGGCACGACACGTCCACCAGCCTGCACCATTTGAGCGAGAGCTACACCATTGTTGTAACCCGCATGGTGCCAGGGTGGTGCGACAAAATACAGCACCGTACAGAAGTTTCTCGCACCCCCGCCCTTCACGCACTACCAGCGAAGGCTCCGCACGCGTCTTTGCCCCCTCAACGGTTCGATACGATACGGCTCAGTGGCTTTCCAACCTCTCATCTACCAAGACCACGCGTGTCAGCTAACTAAGACCGTCCTCAGCAAGCTCCATGCCGGTATGACCAGACCGCCGGGGAGACGGTGGAGGCTAATGGGTCTTGGCGCCTTCGCGTCACCGGCATGGCGCTGGCGCTAGCTTCGCTCCACCGCCTAACGGAGCGGGCTCCGGGTTGGGTACGAAGCGGTGCCAAAAACAAGCGCCTACGCCCGATTGGCTAATTGCGTGATTGCTAATATACCCATAATCATTCCGAGCGGGGGAATGCTCCCGCAGTGGCCGGTGTGGTCCGTTGCCCCCACGGTTGGAGCCCCACTGCATCGGCCATTCTCCCAGCCTGGGCACAGCCTGGCGCTTCGCAAGCAACCACCCCGCCGCTCGCTGACCTCTGCTGGTTGATCCAGCGCAAAGAGCTTGGCCTGCCCGTCTCCATTCGGGTAGCCCTTTTTGCCCTGCAAGGCGGAACTTAAAATCTAGCGTTGAGTTCGACAAGGTAGCTTCACGCGGAGTAGGCATGATCGGGATCATTCGCATCGCTGTTGTCGAAGACCATCCGCTTTTTCGCGAAGGTGTGACGCGCAGCCTATCAGAGATCGGGGGCTTCGAGATTGTCGATGAAGGGGCGACGGCGCAGGATGCAGAGCGCATCGCGTCTACGGTGCGACCCCACATATTACTGCTGGACATCTCGCTGCCGGGCGGAGGCCTGGCCGTGGTTGAGAGCATCCTTGCCGACCATCCCGCCCAGAAGATCGTCATGCTGACCGTTTCAGAGAGCAATGCCGATGTGACCAGAGCCCTGAATGCCGGGGTGCGCGGCTATGTTCTAAAAGGTGTCGGGTCGCGGGCTCTTGCCGAAATCCTCCGCAATGCTGCGGCTGGAGAGCGTTATCTTACGCCCACCCTGTCGGCGCGGCTTTCCGATATTCAAAACTCATCACCTGCGAACAGCGTGGCGGACCGGATGCGGCAACTCACCGAACGGCAAAAGGAAATCCTGAGGCTGGTGGCTCAAGGTCTCAGCAACAAGGAGGTCGCCCGGCACCTGAAGTTGCAGGAGAAGACAGTCAAGCACCACATGACTGGGGTTATGTTGACCCTCGGAGTCCGAAACCGCACGGAAGCGGCGCTCGTGATGAGTGAATTTGCGGCCGGCCAAACTGAAGGCCCGACGCTTCATCTCCGTGACGCGATGTCGGCGAGGTCAGCATAAATTTCGGTCCGATCTCCGTCGTGCTTCTCGATCAGGGCCAATGTTTCGACTCGCGTCATTTGCCCGAGCTTCATTAGAAATTCGAACTCGTGCTTTGGTATCGACGTCGCGAGACGGTCGAGCTTCATCTTTCGGCTTTCGCTTTTGCCACGCATTGAATGTCAGCTACCAGGTCGCGGCCGGACAAGGCCTACATTAAAATTGGGTGGCAAATCCAAGCGCGTCTTCTTAACCGCGGCTGTTTCTATGGCGTCCACGGGCAAGATAATCACCATTCGCGCCATCCGCGCGGGGAAGATTGGTTTGCCGGAAATGAAGAAGATGATTGCTAAAAGCCCTAGCAACAGAAGGATGGCGGCCACATTTGCGATCATCTCTCCAAATTGCCCACTGCTCTCCCGCACCACTTCTTCCTCCTGTCTCATTGGCGTTGGCCGATACGTTGCAACAAGGGCCTGGGCCAATCAAAACGGCTCAGCGAGGAACGATGCTGCGATCAGATCGTCGCCGGCAATCCGGCCACGACCGTCGTCCAGGATGGCAGCGACCTTTTGGAAGGTCTTTATTTCGGCGTCGGTTATGCGTGCTGCCCGCACTCTCGCCTGAAGATCGGCTAAGCGCGCCATAAGCGCATCTGTCGTCTCGACTTCAAGGTTCATCATCTTCATTGTCCAGTTGAGGGGATTGAAATGCACAGCCCGCCGCCGTGGGATGCGGCGGCGGGCAATTGGCAACTCGCTGTTCAGTCGTAGACTTTGATGATTTTGCGGGTGCTCGGATCCACCAGGACCGTGCGGTTGTCGACCACCACATAGCGGTATTTCACGTTGGGGACCTCGTGGAGTTCGACCGTGTCCGGCAGAGCCGTACCGATGTTCAGCTCGACGCCGGGTATCTTTACGGAAGCCAGCGGCTGCTTTTTCACGTACTCGCGCACGACGGTGTCCTGTTCCGGCGTGATGACAACGTCCTGTGCCGCAACTGCGCCGACGCCAGCCAAAAGCAACAGCGCCGCAGCGGCGCCGGTAAGGTGCATCTTCATGGTTTTTCTCCTCTTGTGATCAGGCGACAGCACCATCGTCTGTGCGCCAGCCACTCGAACTTCACGGCATGTCAAACGTTCCTCAGACGGGCTTCGGTCCCACCCAAGGCAGGACCAAAGTCCGGCCGCAAAACGCAATGGTCTTACCTCTTGGGACTAGGCGGAACGGCCTACGTCCATCGTAGTTGCTTCTCCAAATTCGGAGAAAGCAGATGGATAAAAGTGTTGGCCAAGCGCGCTGGTTGCTCGCACCGATTTTCGCGGCAGCCGTCACCTTTCTGGTGATGGGCATAGTCCTCGGCTGACATGTGATGGATCGGCACAGCTATGTCCCTTCCTGTGCTGATAGGACCCGCCAAGCCGCTTCCGCGGCTGGCGGGTCCTCTATTTTCACAGTGGGATGGCTTTAGCTCATGCAACCTTGGAGGTTTACTATGGATCGGCGAACTTTCCTGACTGCGGTGTTTGGCATTGCCGGAGCAGCTGCGCTTGCAAGCGCTGTCCGCCCAATCAACGCAATGGCCGGTGTTCCAAGCGTGGGACCCGGCATCCTTGATGAACTCGAAACGCCACAAAGACAGGATCTCGATGAAGGAGGCCAGGCGGAAGTCGAGCAGGTTTCCCACCGGGACTGGCACTACGGCCCCCGCCGTCGCCGGCGGGGTTGGCGACGGGTTTGCCGTAGTTACTGGCGACATGGTCGCCGTCGCGTCCGGTGCTATCGCAGACGCGGTCCTTCGGTCATCTTGCGATTCTAATTAGTTACTGCTGCACGAGGCCCGTTCCGGCTCGAGCCCCGAGAAGGGGCCGATGTGATGTTTATTTGGCGAGCAGAAGAAAATGATATTGGCCCGGAAATCGAATGAGAGTGGCAATGCGGACACTCCTGCAAATGACAACCTCGATGCTAATATGTCTAGGTCGTTGGACGCTGCGTCGAATGACGAGGAAAACCTTGCTGCCCTAGTCACGCGGACCGAGCGCAGGGCTATTTTGGTGCTTCTGGGAATGGGCGGATGGTTGATGCTCGTCCCCGCCATTTATGTGGTGCTGACCCACGGGATATGAGCGAAACAATCTCCGTTTCGCGAAGTCGCCAAGCGCGGAGGGCGTCTCTGCTTGTGGTCAGCCGAAAATTGATGGCCATGAACGAACAGCAGACCCTCGAGAAATTGGTGCCCGAGCCGTCTCCACGGTGCAGAACAATAAGGTGCTGCTCGCGGCCGCCGTTCTAGTTTTTGCCTTTTGCGCTCTGGTCGGAATATGGTTTTTTAGACCCTAGACACCCTTCGCCTGGGCATAAGGCGACGGCTTCGGGGGCATGGCGGCCACGTATGTCGTGAACTCGCGCTCAAGCGGTGCCACCGCTGCGTCTTTGGTGTCCTCCCTGCCTCGCTGACCGCCATGGACCCGCCAGCGCTTGTCGTTCGTGCTGATCGACCAGAACCATTTGTCCTTGCTGGGCCCGTGCTGTTCGCCAAGCACCCGGCCGACGCCGGAGCCGAGGAACGACGGCTCGAAATCTTGGGGACTAACGGTCTGGCCTCCAATCACAGTTCGAGCCCAATCGAGCCATAGCCGCGCGCCACGACCCCGGACAAACCGAGCTGCGTCGACGATGGTGGGGAAAGACCCGATCACCTCGCCGTCTTCTAGGACCTCATAGCCATCGGCCGCGGTGTCGCGGACCTTCAATCGATCAGCCGGAATGCGATCATCCTTCGTATGGCCTGTCAGTCGACTAAGCCCGCATCCTGGTATCGAAGCGCCTTATCGATCGCCTTAGAGGCGCTGCCTGTATCTTCCTCGATTTCAGCTCCTAAAGCCCAGCGTCCTCGCGTCGGCAAAGAGCATCTCCGTCAGCCGAAATATCGTCGGTCTCGTGAATGTTGTTTGCAATCCATTTGAAGAGGAAATTCGTCCCACGTGTACTCATCAGCCCACTCTCGGTCAGACGTCAAAAAGATCGTCGGGGCCGTGGCCCTTCACATCGATGATATCGGGACGGTCGATCTCGTCGATATTGTCCGGTGTGTTGTTTCGTGGGCTCCCGACCCGATTGCCGATAGGCCACATCTTCATGAGGTCGGACGGGTACGCCTTCATCAGGTCGCGAGGATCGGGCTCCGGTCCGAGCCAGCGCATGTAATCAGCAGGCGCCAGGATCACCGGCATCCTGTCATGGATGGTCGCCATTATCTCGTTCGGCTCGCAGGTGGCAATTGCAAAGGTGCGGATCAGCTCACCCGTGACCTTATCGGCATACTCTTCCCAGATCCCGGCCATGGCGAAGGGCTCGTCATCCTTCATCGCAATGGCGTAAGGCTGTTTCCTCTTGCCCGACGCGTCTAGCTTCTGCCATTCGAAATACCCGTCTACTGGCACCAGGCAGCGCCGTGACGCATAGGCTTTGCGAAACATGCCATTGCTCGCGATGGTCTCGCAGCGAGCATTCACGGGCGGCGGTCGGCCGCCCCCATCACGAGCCCAGCCGGGGACAAGTCCCCATCTCGCCGACACAAAGCCGGCCATGGAGGTGGAGAGTTCCGCGCGGATGATAATCGGATAGCTCAGGCTCGGCGCGCCATTCCAGATCGGAAAGCCGTTGCCCATGCGTTCGACGTCGCCAGGATGGGCAAACTCGAAACGCCGCACCATGTCAGGGATTGTCGTCTTGACGAAAACGCGTCCACACATGAGATCACCACCCTGTCGTTGCGGAAGACCAAAATGGGAACGCTTCGGGAACGAGTCAAGCTTTGCTGAACTTCGCCCTTCCCTTGTGCCGACTATAAACAGCTGGGGTGCGTGGGCTTCCCGGATGATCTTGGCGGCTTCGTCTCTCGTGATGCCGACCTTGCGGGCATAGTAGGCGGCTTCCGTTTCGAGCGCGCCCTATGGTGGGGCTTCAATCGCCTGCTTTGCTTTATGCTTCGCTTTCTTGCCCATGGCTAATCATAGCACATTTGAGGGTCAAGGCGTGCCGCCTTCGCGATTTCCAAGGCTTCGGCTATAACCTCAAATACGCTCGGCACTTCCTCGCTGATTTCGGCGGTGGGAATGCCGGCCTTGTCGGCCGCCCTCATTGCCTTGTCCGCAAGGTCGCTGATGACGATCGGATCGTCGGTCGCGCTCTCAGGCAGCTGTTCCGCCATCCATTTGTCGAGGAAATTGATGCCGCGTGTGGCCATCGTCGCCGCCATAAGCCGCTGCTCCCGTACCGTTTCGTTTTTATTGGCTGTCAAGCCGATCTGGCGGCCAGCAACTCACGGCCATGTGATGGAGCAGAAATAGCGGCGCCTCGTTGTCGGCCGCACCGTCCAATCAGGAGTCACGATGGAGAAGACTTTCAACCGTCTTGCGGGGGCCGTTGCACATGCGACCGGCCGCCCTTGGGCATTCGCGCTTTGTTTGGCATCCGTCATCATCTGGGCGGCAACTGGCCCCATGTTCCACTATTCGGAAACGTGGCAGCTCATCATCAATACCGGCACCACGATCATCACGTTTTTGATGGTGTTCCTGATCCAGAACACTCAAAACCGCGACGGTGCGGCAATCCAGGCTAAACTTGATGAGTTGATACGATCAGGCGCAGGCAAGAATGACTTCATCGGGATTGAGCATCTGACCGAAGCCGAAGTCGACGCCTTTAGAAAAGCCTGCGCTCAAGCAAAGCAAACCAAGGAAGCGACGACTAATCCCCGTTCCCAGTCTTCTGTCTGTCGGTAGATGCCGTTCGCTCGATGTTCGCCAGCTCATTGTCGATCTGATCGGGCGTGCCGTGCTCCAAACCAACGACCTCGTTGCGAGCCGTCTCCAACGAGACGATGATCTCGTTAAGCTTCGCTTGCATGGCTGCGGTATCGCGATAGTTCTGAAGCAGCACCACCCCGGTTAGGCCGATCGCTGCGATCGACAGGATGTCGGCAGCGAGAGTGTTGCTCATCACAAGGACGCAAGCCACCGCCGCGGCGAGCAGCGCTATAAACCCCAGCGGCTTGGAGAAGAATTCCGCCAAAAAATATAGTGGTCGGTGCATCCGAGTGTCCTCCCATGAACCGGTAGACATGATTGACCTGATCATTGGGCGCTAGTTTCTACGGGCCGCTCGATGGCCGCCTCGTCGACTCCGGCTTCCATCTGATCGCTGACAGGCTTGGCCTTGACCGCACCATCGAGGGGAACACCATCGAATCCCTGCAGCCAAGCATCGCCCCACTCTTGCCAATACTCTGGCTCGGCACGTTCCGTTCCGTCCTTCCGTGCCTGCGCGCCATACATCCAGAGATAGCCGGCGCGCTCCTGGTCCTTCTTAGCCACGGCCATCAGTTTTCTCCTCGCGGAAATCCTGTAGTGAAGCGTGCCGCAGATCCTCCTCGCCGCGCAAGTGCTTCACGCGTCCAATGATGCCGGGCTTAACCCATTGCGTCGCCGGCCGCTTCATCCCCATGGGCGGGGACCCGCCATGTTCCTGGACTCGCTTCCACAGGCGTTCACGGATGGCCCGGCTGGAATTGATGAATGCCGAGCCGACATACCTCCCAGTTGCGCGGTCCGCCATGAGCGCGAAGGCCGGCTTGCCCGCCTCCCTCTCTACGCCCAGAAGCTCGTATTCGTCGATCGAGTAGCATTTCGCCTTCAGCCAATTGGTGGACGGGCCGCTGCGATATCTGCTGTCGCGCCGCTTCGACACCATCCCTTCAAGCCCAGCCTGGTCCAGCCGATGATAGATGAGCTTGGCATCGCCAGGCAGAGGCTCGCTGAACTGGATGCGGCCGCCAGGCTCGATCATACTCGCCAGGATCTCGCGCCGCTCGTCCAGTGCCATGTCGCGCAGGTCATGGCCGTTGAGGTGCAGCATATCGAAGGCGACGAAATAGAGATCGTGCTGCCGGCGGGTGATGGTCTTGCGCAATTCCCCGAAGTCGGACAGCCCGGCTTCGTTCAGCACGATGATCTCGCCGTCCACAATGGCGCTTTCGGCGCCGAGGCGGTCGGCCACTTTGACCAGGTCGCGATACTTCGCTGTCCAGTCGTGACCGTTGCGCGTGGAAATACGGTGCCGTCCTCGTCGACGATAAGCTGTGAGCGATATCCGTCGAATTTCACCTCATGAATCCAGTCGTCACCTTCCGGGGGTTGGTCGACAAGGGTCGGCATCAGGGCGGGACGAACTTCAAACGCATTCACAAAAACTCATGACAGAACGGGACTCAAGCCACAAAGCCCAAGTCGGTTCCGGAACATTTTAGCTAAGTTGAATGTTACAATCGATTACGTGTTCAGACGAGCAAAAACATGGCTAGAGGTCCAAGAGTTGGCGACGAAATCACCCTAACGGCTACCATCCTGAAAGTGATGGAGGACGGCATGTCGAGCGTTAGCATTCCCTCCTACAATTCATCGACACACCAAAGAAAGCGAAGGCCGGCCTGAAGGTCGACGTTCGCGGTTTCGCTACTCGGGTCGATGACGACGACGGGAAGATAACGGTCCGGATCGATGGAGGGGGGTTGGTGACGGTGGACGTCGACGCGATCGCAGATCTCGCGACGACTTCGCTGGTAAACGTTCGCGAGTAGCTGATGGAACCGGGAGACGCCTTCGATGTTCTTTTTTTCAGGAGGAACCACAATGACTGATGACAAGAGCAAACGCGATTTCCGTGACCGCGACCGCGTATCAGGTGACGAGGAATATGAGGTCGGCTATTTCGCCAGCAAGTTCCAGCTTACGATCCCTGAAGTGCGGGAACTTATCAGAAAGCACGGCAACGATCGTGAGACACTGGAGCGCGAGGCAAAAGCGCTCAGTAGCCGATGACGAAGCTATCCGATCTTGGCCCGCCATCCCCGGCAAGCTACACGGCAGTGATCTGATCCGTGAGGAGGGTCATTTCTACAATTGCCCGAACTTCGGTCAGCGGGTCGATCAGAGAGATTTCCGGCAAGTGTTTTGGCATGAGGAGCCAGGGCACGAACCGTTGGAGCCCGAGCCCTAGGCGACAATTATCCGGCGCAGGAAATAAAAAGCCCGCCGCCCCATTCACGGCAGCGGCGGGCGCTAGGCTTGCTCGGGGCGTTGGAACCCGGCGGCAGTCCAACCTGTAGAGTCCGCCATTGTTCCAGCCTGTGTGGGGCATCAGACCTTTGCGCCGTAGCCCTAAGACCTTAGCCTCTAGCTGCTTTGGGTAGGAGCCTCGCCAGCGCGCGTTTACACCCAACCGCCATGCCGGCCAGTGCTATCTCGCGCGAATAACGGTCCGGTCGCGATTGCAGCGACCACAGATGCCCTTGTCGCGGTCGAAGTCGGACGTGGTTCCAAGTGCCCCCGTGATCTGGGCGACATGGGCTGGGGTTATATTCAGTTGATCTACGATGCAGCTATCGCAGACGGCGTCTGGTTTGTGAGTGGTGATCCACGAATTGATGCGCTGGGCTGTGCTCATTTACATGCGTCCGCTCGCTTGCCGAACCGTTATTCGGTGTAGTTCTCTGCTTCTAAACGACCAGTCCTAGTGCTTACGAATGGCCGGCGCGATATTGCCCGGTGAGACAACAGTGAAACCCGCGCCGGCCACTGCGGCAACTTGAGGGAATCGCCGCCTGCCGGAATTAGCGCACGCTAATGGGCCGACAATTGCTTGGTAAAAAACGTACAGACGAATCCCGTTGAACCCTTGAAAAACAGGGATATGAATCGCAAAATCGCTGGCTGGCAGTTGAGGGCGTCGGCGCTTGGTGAGTTCGCAAAGCTCCCGACCATCCTTTGGGAGTTGGGATCATGGACCAGAGCCATGGGAAAGAATCTATCTCAGCCTTCGCGTTTGACATTGTCCGCGAGGCTTTCCGAAAGTCTATAGTCGAGACCAAGCTGGCTGAAGAGCATTGGGCAGACCACGTCAAGTCGCTCGTCCGCGACTTCACAGGATGCGAGCCAGACCAATCCATGATCGACCGGATTATTGGGCGCTAGTCGCTTCGCTGTGCCTGATTTGGCACGAGTATAACTGGCGACGTGTGTCCCAGAATTACCACGGCAGCTAGCCACAAGCCGACAGCCATAAACAGCAGGACCGCGAAGGCGATGAACAGCACGCGCATGGGCCTGATTTAGCACACCAGAAATGAAAAAGCCCGCCAGCCGTGAGGCCAGCGGGCGGTAGTGAAGCGCTAGGGATCGACCCAGCCCGATCAAACTAGAGGCAAGTTTTATAAAAAGCAAATATTAGTTATCACTAATTGACCGATGATTCGACGATGAGGGCGGGATGCCTTATCAAATCAGGGAATATCTCGCGGGGCGGCTGATCGCCGAATACCGCGCTGAGGCGCCAACGTCCTACAGAGCAGTTGAGATGGCCACTGGAAGGGTGGTTACGCCTCACCAATCGGGAAACTACTTCCTTGAAGTCACAGATGGAATCAGCGGACGCGTTTCGGTTTACGAGTATGCCGACTTGCCGTACTGAAACGAAAAAGCCCGCCGCTCATAGGGGGAGCAGCGGGCGAGCTTTGGAACTGCCGCAAAGGATCGGCGAGCATTTTTAGCACTGATTTGTGTTTCTGCCACTGGGCAGGGAAACAAATGAGCCCGCGACCTTTCGGCAGCGGGCAAGGTCTCATGGGGGGAAAGCACTGAGGTCAGTGCTACTGCCGAAGCTCGCGAGCGTCAGAATGTTCCATGTTGCCGACCGATACCGGAAAAAAGCCCGCTACCGGGAAGCGGCAGCGGGCCAGGGTCTGGAGTAGCTGGGATCAACCAGCATAGGTCAACCAGCGGTGATGGGGTTGGTTGCCTGAGCATTACTGCCCGCTAGATCCCCGACCAGCAATTAAGTCTCGTCAAACCGACCTTCCCGGGTGGGATGACGGGCGATGGCGGCCTCCTCTTCATCGTCGGGCAAGGCGTCGTCGCTGTTCTGATAAGCGTTGTCGTCGTCTTCCTCGACAACTTCACCATCCTTTTCGATAACCGCATTCATTTCGAGATTGTCGTCGCGGTCGGATTCGATTCCGATAGTCTCGCCCTCACCATGGACCTGATCGCGATCCCAGTCGTTGGTCTTGTCGGGCGTTTTGACGACTGCTTCGCGAGTCTCCCGGTCTGTGTCCTTGCGGGGATCGGGGCCGGGCATATCGCGCGATGATTTGGGTTGCATGGGGTGGTTCTCCTTTGAAGACAAACCACTTCGGACATTCAAGGTTCCCTCACCCACCTCGCAGCACGCGCCAGATGTCGTGCCAATATGCGGTGACCAGAAGCGATGCCAGAGCCGCAGCCGCCATCCCTGTCACACCCAAGGGCGCCGTCCAGCGGTCACTTCGGCTGTCACTTCCTTGACGCTGGTCATGTCGGCATTGAGCTTGCTTCCCAGGTCAGTTGAATCGAAAAAGAACCCCACCCGCCGAAGCTGAGACTGAAAATGATGTTGTGGCTATGCATCTACCACCGCGGCGCGATACCGCCCGTAGCCGACCTTCACGAGCAGGCCTTCCTTGCACATCCGGGACAAGTAACAGCGGGGGATTCCTGCATTTGACAACTCACAGGTCCGCACCTCACCGCCCTTGCGAGCCAGAGCAACAGCTTGGTCGCGAAGTGACGGCTGGCGAACACCCGCAAGGCGAAGTGCCTCCGCACGGTCTCGGTCGCGTTTTCGCATCTTGAGTGCTTGCGGCGCATTCTGGCGAAGAGCTATAGCGAATTCGTAATTCGCGGCTTCACCGATCCCGGCGAGCCAAATCTTTTCAATGATTTAGCAAGGTACCAAGCCGAAGATTTTTCGGCTATGTACGGCATATGTACGCTCGATCGAGTTGCTCCTACTGATCAAAAGGACGCGCCGTGGATTTCCGCGAGATCATGAAAGGAAATGAATCTGGGCTGGAGAAGGCGATTCGTCTCGAAGCTCAAGAAGGCCTTCAACTCGATTTCAATCGCTCCGCTAGCGACAAAGACGGTGGCAATGTTTACGGCCGACCGCAAGCTCGCCAACGATGGCCGCCGGGCGATGGCGAAAGCGCTTTCAGCAATTCCGCAGGTGGCGTTATAGTCCTCGGCGTCGAATGCCGGAAGAATGCAGAAGGCGTGGATTACGCCCAACGACACTCAGCTCAGTGAGTTCGTCGGCAAGCGATCTGCTGCAGCCTAAGAACGGCGGAATCCGGGTGGAAGGCTTCGCTTCGAAAGTCGATCCCTCCAAGGGACATCTGGTCATCGAGGCTCCGCGCTCAGAGCGGCGCCCGCATATGTGCCAGATGACGCGGCAGTACTTCAGACGATCAGGTAGCAACAGTTTCACGATGGAGCATTTCGACATCGAAGACGCGTTTAAGCGCGCGTCAGTGCCGATCTCGCCTTGAGGACCATGTTTCGGCGGTACTCTTCCTCCGGGCCGCAAGCTCAATTCCAACTCGAGCTCTGGTTGGAGAATGTTGGCGAGGCCACCGCGTTTTTCCCGTCCAAGTGGAATGGGACGGTGTGACCCGCCGACCGTGAGGCTGCGGGCCATTATTCTCGACGGGAATTTTGATCAGAACCCAATGTGGGCAATCCCCGGCGCGACGGCATCGGCCAAGACCGCGAAGCATCTGCTTGCCTTGGGCATGACCCTCTCCGGTGAAGGCAAGACCGCTGTCAGGCCCGGTGTCGGCCTTCTCGGCCTCAGCGATCTCGTTAGGATTTCTTATCGCCGTTTGGATTGGGTACCGGTGCCTCTCGCACGTCTCGCGGTGGCGGATCGACGTGTTTAAGTTCTGACGGTGCTTCTTCGTCGCGACGATCGAGAGGCACCTTCTTCGGCTCGGGCCTCGATGGCGGTTCCTTGATCTTGTTAGGCATAATCCAGTTAACCGGAACGCCGGTCTCTTGTTCCCGTTGGGAGCCGAAAAAACTGAAAGCCCGAGGAACCGGGGGCGTTGAAGAGCGTTCTCTCGCATGCTCAAAAAGATCGTCTTTGCTGCTGTGCTGTTCCAGGTCGCTGGCTTCTCGGCTCTCCTGACTCAGACGGTTCTCTTCGCGTCATCCACCGCTACCCAGGCCGCGAACGTGCAGCCACGGGCATCCGTCACGGTCACAGAGAAAGAATGCGCCAAGGCGACGTGGCCGGATATTCCCGATCATTGCCTCAAGCGGATTGAGGCGAGGAAGCTCATCACGATGACCCTAGTGGCGACCGGGCAATAACAAGCACGCCGTTGCACGCGCGGAGCGATCTTGCAAAGCTTGTGCCGCCCAATCAGCCCTTGCCGGTCGACGCCGGCCATCTCCTCTCATCATCAATCCACCCAATTTAAGTCAGGGCGCTGTGCTTGAAAGCGCAATGATTCCTGCTACTTGCGGCGTGGGGACAATGTGTTTGGGCTGGGCAAGAATTGGCAATGACTTCAGTGAATATGGAATGCCTTCGCTGTCATGGCAGCGGCAGGGTTTTCGATTGTTCCAAATGGTATGCGTCAAATGGGCATTGCTGCCCGCAAGGGACCCATCGGACCGGTTGCCCCGGAAAGACGATCGCCTGCTCGGGATGTGCCGGCCTGGGGAAGCTGGCGGAGCCGCCGCTGAGAGCTGTCGCATAGCCCATGATCGGGTCGCATGCCGCTGATGACGAGCGCGGCCCCGACGCGCCCGACCGGCTGGCTTATCTTACTCCACCGGTGGTTCTTCAGGTGGTGGCGTCAAAACCGTGATGTCCATCCTGGCGATCTTGGATGCCGCGCGACCTTGCGCACCAGCATCCACGTCGCCGGTTGCGGCAACCATAATTTTGGCGAGATGTCCCACGGAGTCTGCGCTGCGACCTGGCGCAAAACCTTCGCCCGTTTCGGGCTTTCCCACTGCTGTTTGTTTTTCCGGCACTTGCCGATGTTGAGTTGCGATCGCGGAAACCATTGAAACCTCCTGTGGTAACGCCTCGAACCTTATATTAGCCATGGCTGTTGCGAGGCTGGCCTGGCGGCCCCTGTGCCAGCAGCCGCACTCATCGCCGACTCGCAATTGGCCGCCAGCCCAACTCTGCCGCACCGCACGAGGTCCACTGAACCCGGCGCTTGGCGCTACCTTGCACGCAACTGGCCGCCGCGCGATGCTTGGTGCCAAGGTTGGAGAGAATCATGCGAAAAAATCTGATGTCGGGGCTGCTGCTCGCGGTCGCCCTTGCCGCACACCCCGCTTGGGCGCTGGACAGCAGCGGCACGCCGGTCGTGGTGACGCCCCTGGCATCACGCACGACGACGGCGTCCGGCCAGCCGATCACCCTGCCGCAGAAGAACGTGCAGGTGCTGGTGTCGACCTACGACGTCGCGCCAGGCGCGACCTTGCCGGTCCACAGACACCCCTTCCCGCGCTACGCCTATGTACAGGCCGGCACGTTGAAGGTCACCAATGTCGAGACCGGCAACAGCAACACCTACAAGACTGGCGATTTCATCATCGAAATGATCGGCCAGTGGCATCAGGCCACCAATATCGGTGATATCGAGGTCAAGCTGCTGGTGATCGATCAGGTCGAGGAAGGCGCCAAGAACACGGAGTTGCGCCAGTAGCGGCCAAGGCCGGTATCGGTGGCCTGAGGCCGGGAGGAGGCGCTCCGCGCTTCACCACATCGTTACGTACAACCTACCTGCCCCAGGCGTCTCACCCCCAGGCGCCTACCATCTGCCGTGTCGTGGCGTTCAGCCGGTTGAAGGCGTTGATGAGTGCGATCTGGATGACCAGCGCGGCAAGCGCCTTTTCATCATAGTGCCGGGCGGCCTCGTCCCAGACATCGTCCGGCACCGCGTCAGGCCTGTCGGCGAGCCGTGTGCCGGCTTCAGCCAGCGCCAGCGCCGCGCGTTCCGCATCAGTGAAGTAAGGCGTCTCCCGCCATGCCGCCAGCGCAAAGATGCGCTCGTCCTTTTCGCCTGCCTTCTTCAGTTCGCGCGCATGCATGTCAACGCAGACGGCACAGTTGTTGATCTGGCTGGCGCGCAGATGGATGAGCTTGCGCGTGACATAGGGCACGTCGGCCGCCTCGGTCGATTTGTCCAGCGCCAGCAGCGCCTGCACGGATCCGGGAATGAGCACCACCGGGTTTTTGATCCTTGCTTGCATGGTCTTTATCCTTCGAGTGTTTCATCAGGGGGGTGTTTTGCCGGCTCGGATGCATGCATCCGGATCTGAGAGTTTGAAAAGATCTCTCGGCAGCTAATCTATAACCAATTGGCTATGGATTATTCATAACTATATGGTTATGAGAGTGTCAAGTGGAGAAATGTCGCTTGGCCCAAATGGGGGCGCGCTGTTCATGCTTTCGCGCCAACCGGCCTGATGCTAGGGCTGTCGGCGACATCATGGATCGGGTAGCCCTTGACCAGAGAAACTCGCCTGCCGCTGATCGAAATCTGTGTCGAAGGCATTGACGGCCTTTTGGCCGCGCAAGCTGCCGGCGCCGACCGGGTTGAACTGTGCGCCAGCCTCATCGAAGGCGGCATCACCCCGAGCCTTGGCACGGTGCGCGCCGCGCTCGAGCAGGCAAGCGTGCCGTTTCACGTCATGGTGCGGCCGCGCGGCGGCGATTTTCTCTACAGCGACACCGAATACGCCTCGATGCTGGCCGATGTCTCGGCACTGCGCGATCTCGGCGTGCCCGGCGTGGTGTTCGGCTGCCTGAACGCCGACGGCACCATTGACGAGGTGCGCATGAGCGAACTGACGCACGCCGCCTGCACCTTGAACGTCACCTGCCACCGCGCCTTCGACATGACGCGCGACCCGTCCAAGGCGCTCGAATCGCTGATCCGCTGCAAGGTCGGCCGCGTCCTGACCAGCGGCCAGCGCGACACGGCAGTCGAAGGCGTTTCACTCCTGGCGCATCTGGTGCGGCAGGCCGGCGACCGCATAGTCATCCTCGGCTGCGGTGGGCTCGATTTGCACAACATCGCCGAAGTGCGCAGCAAAACCGGCCTGTCCGAAATGCATTTCGCCGCCCTCAAGGATGTGCCGAGCGCCATGCACTACCGCAATCCCCATGTCGGCATGGGCGGCTCCGACCTCGACCGCGAGTATCGCAACACGTTGACTGACACCGACCTCGTGGCAGCTACCATCGCGGCGGCCAAGGCATGAGCGCGGCTCCTGCCCCGATAGTTCGCGTATCGGCCGAAGACGAAGCGGCGATCCTGGCGCTCAACAATGAGCACGCCGCCGAACTGTCGTGGCTGGAGGCTGAGCGGCTATCCTTCCTGCTTGGCGAAGCATTTTACGCGCGCCGTATTGGGGACCTCGAAGCCTTCATCATGACCTTCGACCAGGACGCCCGCTACGACAGCCCGAATTTCTTGTGGTTCGGCGAACGCTACGAGCGCTTCGTCTATGTCGACCGTGTGGTGGTGGCGGCGCAAGCGCGTGGCCGCGGCCATGCCCGCCGTCTCTATCAGGACTTGTTCGAACATGTCGTGCGTGCCGGCCATACGCTGGTCACCTGCGAGGTCAACACCGACCCGCCGAACCCCGCCTCGGATGCCTTTCACGCCGCCCTCGGCTTCACCGAGGCCGGTGACGCGGTGATCCATGGCGGTAAGAAAGCGGTGCGCTACTACGTCAGATCGTTGCAGGCATAGAGGGCCGAGCGCGCCGCAAGGTGGCCTGAACGGCCCTAATGCCTCACCAGTTGCGGTTGAGCCATTCGCGCGCCGGGCGCTCGATGAGGTAGTAGCTGCAGAGCGCGCAGGCAAAGACGCCCGCCAGCATCGGGATCGGCGCGCTGCCTTGCTCATGGACGAATTTGTAGAACGGCTGCTGCCACAGATAGAGCGAGTACGACCACAACCCCAGCGTCGCCATCGGCCAGGAGGACAGCAATCCGGAAAAATACCGGAGGCTGAAATCGAGCATATTGACGGCCAGGGCGAGCAGCGGCACAGCGAACAGATAGTGGATCGGCGTCGGCACCGGATCGAAGAACAGCAGAACGGCGCAGATCGATGCCGCCAGGGCCACATGCTTGCCTCGCAAGGCCGCCGGCAGCCTGCCATCGGCCTTGAGCAGGCAGATCGAAGCCGACAGCAGGATCGACGCGATATGCACGTCGGTGCGCCAATAGGTGGTTTCGTAGTCCATCCCGAAGACCCAGTACGAAACCGCGCCGTTGGCCATGGCCAGCAACGCCAGCGCCAGAAGCAGCACGACGACGCGAGAGCGACTTGAAACGATAACGCTGATCAGCGCCAGGATGATATAGGCGTGCTCCTCGATGCAGAGCGACCAGATATGGTCGAGCGCCCCTGCCCGCGTCACGAGAATGCCGGCATAATTGTAGGTGAATGTCAGCGCCGTCAGCGCCGCCTTCCATTTGAAGGCGATGAACGTGCCGGAGAGCGCAATCATCGCGACGACCACGAAGATCAGGAGCGCCGGATAGATGCGGGAAAAGCGGCGCTTGAAGAATTTCTTCAGCGGGTAGCGTTCGATGAACAGGATTTCGCCCATCAGCCGGCCGCTGAGCACGAAGAAGAATTCGACGCCCAGCACGCCGAGATTGATTCCGGGAACGGGAAAGAAATGGCCTATCAGCACCAGGGCGATCGACAGGCCGCGCCAGCCGTCGAGATAGGCCAGTCTTGTTCTCGCCGGTCTGTCGACTGCGGACCGAGATGGAACGGCATGCGTCGCGGAGATGTCGGTCATGCCGATCCTTTTGCATTAGGCATGCGAAAGGGCACGGCGGTACACTCCGAACCCGGCTCGCATTCCCCGCCCAAGCCATATTGCAGTGCAAGATAAATTTGTGCAAGCGCGAGATCGCTGCCGGGCCAGTGCCGGGCGAAGTATCGGGTGGAATTGCTTCAAGGAGACAATTGCTGCACGGCGGCGATTCCATCAGCAACTGGACGGGTACAAGTCACCACACACGAAAAAGGGCCCGAGGGCCCCTTTCCTTGTCTGCAACTCATCGTGTCAGAGAGTCATTTAGTGATGGTTTAGAGAACCGGAGCGCAGCGGACATTTGGGTCCGCGAGCACCGGAAGCGCAGAAAACGCCATCAGATGGCCGCCAGAGTAGAGTTTCCAAACAGTTTCTCAGGCGTTGGCGGCAGCCACCGCGCGCTTGGCCATCACCGCGATCAGATTGGCGCGATAGTCGGCCGAGGCGTGGATGTCGGTCATCAGATTCTTCGCCGGCACTTTCACGCTGTCGAGCGACGAGGCCGCGAAATTCTTGGCCAACGCGGCCTCGATCTCCTTCGAACGGAAGACGCCGTCGTCGCCGGCGCCGGTAACAGCGACGCTGACGCCATCCTTGCCCTTGGCCACGAACACGCCAACGATGGCGTAGCGCGATGCCGGGTTGCGGAACTTTTCATAGGCCGCCTTGGCCGGCGCGGTGAAGGTGACGGCGGTGACGATTTCGCCATCCTTCAACGAGGTCTCGAACAGGCCCTTGAAGAACTTGTCTGCCGCAATCTCGCGCTTGTTGGTGACGATGGTGGCGCCCAACGCCAGCAGCGCCGCCGGATAATCGGCCGCCGGATCGTTGTTGGCGATCGAGCCGCCGATCGTCCCCTTGTGGCGCACCGCCGGATCGCCGATCAGCGATGCCAGATGGGCAATTGCCGGACACGCTTTCTTCAGCTTCTCGTCGTTGGCAACGGCGTGATGCGTGGTGGCAGCGCCGATGGTGACCGTCTTGCCCGACACCTTGACGCCCTGCAGCTCCTTGATCCGCGACAGGTCGACCAGGTCTGAAGGCGCGGCGAGCCGCGTCTTCATCGCCGGGATCAGCGTCATGCCGCCCGAAAGCAGCTTGGCGTCACCTGTCTTGATCAGCTTGGCGGCATCGGCGACCGAGGCGGCGCGGTGATAATTGACCGAATACATGCTCGTCCTCCTCAGTGTTTCGTCGTCGCGCGGATCGCTGCCCACACGGTGGACGGCGAAGCCGGCATGGCAAGATCGTTGCTGCCGATGGCGTCGGTGATGGCGTTGATCACCGCCGGCGGCGAGCCGATGGCGCCGGCCTCGCCGCAGCCCTTGATGCCGAGCGGATTGCCCGGGCACGGCGTGTTCGAGGTCGAGACCTTGAACGACGGCAGGTCGCCGGCGCGCGGCATGGTGTAGTCCATGTAGCTCGCGGTCAGCAATTGGCCGCTATCGTCATAGTGGGCGCCTTCGAGCAGCGCCTGGCCGATGCCTTGCGCCAGCCCGCCATGCACCTGGCCCTCAACAATCATCGGGTTGATGATGTTGCCGAAATCATCGGCGGCGACGAACTGGATGATCTCGGTCGTGCCGGTTTCCGGGTCGACCTCGACCTCGCAAATGTAGCAGCCGGCCGGGAAGGTGAAATTCGATGGATCATAGAACGCCGTCTCCTTCAGCCCCGGCTCCATGCCGCCCGGCAGATTATGGGCGGTATAGGCGGCGAGCGCCATCTGGAACCACGGAACGTTCTTGTCGGTGCCGGCGACTTTCAACGCGCCGTTCTCGATAATGATGTCGCCCTCGTCAGCCTCGAGCAGATGTGCCGCGATCTTCTTGGCCTTGGCCTCGACCTTGTCGAGCGCCTTGACGATGGCCGACATGCCGACCGCGCCGGAACGAGAGCCATAGGTGCCCATGCCCATCTGCACCTTGTCGGTGTCGCCATGGACGATCGAGACGGAATCAAGCGGCACGCCGAAGCGCTCGTTGACCAATTGCGCGAAGGTCGTCTCATGACCCTGGCCGTGGCTGTGCGAGCCGGTCAGCACCTCGATCGTGCCGACGGCATTGACGCGCACCTCGGCACTTTCCCAAAGGCCGACACCGGCGCCCAGCGACCCAACCGCCGCGGACGGCGCGATGCCGCAGGCCTCGATGTAGCAGCTCATGCCGATGCCGCGCAGCAAGCCCTTCTTGGCGGCCGCCGCCTTGCGCTTGGCGAAGCCGGCATAGTCCGACGCCTTCATCGCCGCGTCGAGCGAAGCCGCGTAGTCGCCGGCGTCATAGCACATGATGACCGGCGTCTGATGCGGGAAGGAGGTGACGAAATTCTTGCGCCGCAACTCGGCGGGTGAAACGCCGAACTGGCGCGCAGCGGTCTCCATCATGCGTTCCATGACGAAGGTCGCTTCCGGCCGCCCTGCCCCACGATAGGCATCGACGGGCGCGGTGTTGGTGTAGATCGCCTTCACATTGGCGTGGATGGCGGGGATGTTATACTGGCCCGAGAGCAGCGTCGCGTAGAGGTAGGTCGGCGTCGCCGACGAAAACAGCGACATATAGGCGCCGAGATTGGCTTTGGTCTCGACCTTCAGGCCAACAATCTTGTGGTCCTTGTCGAAGGCCATTTCAGCATGGGTGTGATGGTCGCGGCCATGCGCGTCGGTGAGGAAGCTTTCGGTGCGATCGGCCACCCATTTGACCGGCACGCCGGTCTTCTTCGACGCCCACAGGCAGACGATCTCTTCGGGATAGATGTAGATCTTCGAGCCGAAGCCGCCGCCGACATCGGGCGCAATCACGCGCAGCTTGTTTTCCGGCGCGACGTTGTAGAAGGCGCTCATCACCAGCCGCGCCACATGCGGGTTCTGCGAGGTCGTCCAGCAGGTGTAGTGGTCCTCGGCCTTGTCGTAATGGCCAAGAGCCGCACGCGGCTCCATGGCGTTGGGAACCAGCCGGTTATTGATGATGTCCATCTTGACCACATGGGCCGCCGTCTTGAAGGCCGCGGCCGTGTCGTCGGCATTGCCGATGTCCCAGTCGAAGATCAGATTGTTGTCGGCTTCGGGATGGATCTGCGGTGCGCCCTTGTCCATCGCCTTGGAGGCATCGACGACGGCCTTCAACTCCTTGTAGGTGATCTCGACCGCCTCGGCGGCATCGCGCGCCTGCCCCTTGGTCTCGGCCACCACGACCACGACGGCGTCGCCGACATAACGGACCCGGTCGAAAGCCAGTGGCGACCACGCCCCCATCTTCATCGGCGAGCCATCCTTGGAGTGGATCATCCAGCCGCAGATAAGGTTGCCGATACCGTCGGCCTTGAGTTCCTTGCCGGTCAGCACGCCGATGACGCCGGGCATGGCTTGAGCCTTCTTGACGTCGATCTTCTTGATCTGCGCATGCGCGTGGGGGCTGCGCACGAAGGCGGCGTGCTTCATGCCGGGAACCACCATGTCGTCGACATAGCGGCCGGCACCGGTGATGAATCGTTTGTCTTCCTTGCGCGCGACCCGAGCGCCAACACCTTCAATGCCCATCAGAAATTCCTCCCGAAATGCTGAAATAGCGAATAGTGAGTAGCGAATAGGGAGTAGTGAAAATGGAGAGCCGCGTTCAGTCAGTGGAATACTGACTATTCGCTACTCCTATTCGCTGCTCCCTTCATCTCACGCAGCCTGTTTTGCCTTGCCCTTCGCCGCCTTGGACATCGTCTTCGATGCGGCGAGGATCGCCTTGACGATGTTGTGGTAGCCGGTGCAGCGGCAGATGTTGCCTTCGAGTTCGGCGCGCACCGTCGCCTCGTCGAGGCCTTCGGGGTGGCGGTTGATCATGTCGGTCGCCGTCATGATCATGCCCGGCGTGCAGAAGCCGCACTGCAGCCCGTGATATTCCTTGAAGGCGGCCTGCACCGGATGCAGGTCGGCGCCATTGGCCAGGCCCTCGATCGTCACCACGGTCGAGCCGGAGGCCTGCACCGCGAGCATCGTACAGGATTTGACCGCCTTGCCGTCGACATGGACGACGCAGGCACCGCATTGCGAGGTGTCGCAACCGACATGCGTGCCGGTAAGGCCGAGATTTTCCCGCAGGAAGTGAACCAGAAGTGTTCGGTCCTCGGCAGCACCGCTGACCCGTTTTCCGTTCACCATCAACGAAACGTCCGACATGAATCCTCCCTGGGTATCAACCTTGATCATCACGCTGCCGACGCGGTGTCGGCGCGTCAGTCATGCGTTATTCGTACACCGCACAACGCACAAAAAACAGCACGTCGCAAACGCGGCACATTGTACTTTCGGTCATGGCCGAGCCCAAACGCGAAGTCCCGGTCGCCCCATTGCCAAAATACCGATTGAGGGCAACAATGTTGGCCGACGCCCGCGCGCCAGAAGCATGTAAAAGCAGCCGCGCACAAAAAAGCGTTGGAGGAATGCGGAGAACATCGCTGGCCAGTTCACGGACGCGCTATGCATGCGGCCTGTCGGCGCTCACCACGGATGAGCCCGACATGGATACGTTCGCCAGGGCGATCGCGCTGGAAGCAGCCGCCATCGACGCCGGCTTTGCCCTGCTGTTCTTTTCCCAGAGCCTGGTCGAGGCCGGCGCCCTTTCCCAGGCGCTCATGACCCACGCGCCGGCGCTCCACCACGCAGGCTGCTCGACCGCCGGCGAGATCACGCCACAAGGTCTCGAGGACGGCCACGTGCTCGCCATGCTGCTTCCGTCCGCCGCGTTCACCGCCGTCAGCGTGATGGTCGACAATTTGTCGTCGTCTGGCATGGACAGGATCACCAGCGAGGTCGAGGCCTTGCGGCGGTCCATGCGCATGCGCCTGGGTTGCGATCGGACCCAAGGCACGTTCGCGCTCTGCTTCATCGACGGGCTCTCCTATGCCGAGGAAGCCGTAAGTTCGGCCATCCATTGGGGCCTCGACGACATACCGCTGCTCGGCGGCTCGGCCGGCGACGACCTGAAGTTCGAGACGACGCGCCTGCTCTCGAACGGCAAGGTCACCTCCGACAGCGCCATCATCGTGTTGATCGCCACCGAAATTCCCTTCCATGTCTTCAAGACCGACAATTTCGTCCCCACCGATGAAAAACTGGTGGTGACGGCGTCCGATCCCGATCACCGCATCGTGCGCGAGTTCAACGCCACGAATGCGGCGGAGGAATATGCCGCCTCCGTCGGCATCGTCGCGCAGACGCTGACGCCGCTGAGCTTTGCGTCGCACCCGGTGGTGGTGAAGGTGGGCGGCGAATATTACTGCCGGTCGATCCAGAAGATGCATCCCGATGGCTCGCTGTCGTTCTTCTGCGCCATAGACGATGGCGTCGTGCTGTCGATCGCCCAACCCAAGGACATGGTCGAAGCGACGCGCGCGGCACTGCGCGATGTCGAGGAGAGGCTTGGCAGCATCGACATGATCATCGGCTTCGACTGCGTGCTGCGCCGACTGGATGCGCGCAACCGGCAGGTGTTTCGCGATATCTCGGAGCTCTACCGGGTCAACAATGTCATTGGCTTCGGCACCTATGGCGAACAGTACCGGTCGATGCATCTGAACCAGACTTTTACCGGCATCGCCTTTGGCGAACGCCAGGCGGCGGAATAGGACGGCGCAACAAGATGCCGCTGAGGGACATAAACGATCTTGAAAAGCTGAAGAAGATCAACGCGGCGCTGGTCAGCCGCGTCGAACGGTCGATGGACCAGCAAGGCAATGCCTTCTCGCTGTTCCAGACCGCGATTTCGCTGGAAAATCGAGTGCGCACACGCACCGAGGAACTGCATTCGACGCTGCGGCGGCTGGAGCAGTCGAACATCGACCTCAGCGCCGCCAAGGAAAATGCCGAACTGGCGAACCTGTCGAAGACCCGCTTCCTCGCCGCCGCCAGCCACGACGTGCTGCAGCCGCTGAACGCGGCCCACCTCTCGGTTTCGGCGCTCGCCGAAGTGCAGACCAGCGACGAGGGCAAGAAGCTGGTGCGGCAGGTCGAGCGCTCGCTGGAGACGATGGAGGACCTGCTGCGCACGCTGCTCGACATCTCCAAGCTCGACGCCGGCGTGGTGCAGCCCGGCATAAGCGACGTCAGCCTGGAGGCGCTGTTCTCGTCGCTGCGCTCGGATTTCCTGCCGGTGGCGGAACTGAAGGGGCTGTCGCTGAAATTCCGGCAGGTCAATGCCGTGGTCCGCTCCGACCGCACGCTGCTGCGCCGCATCCTGCAGAACATTCTTTCCAACGCGCTGGGCTATACACGCTCGGGCGGCGTGCTGGTCGGCACCAGGCATCGCGGCGACACCATCCGCATCGACGTCGCCGACACCGGTTGCGGCATTCCCGACGACCAGCGCGAGGCGGTGTTCGAGGAATTCCACCGCGGCACCTCGTCGGCCAATGCCGAACTGGACGGCGGCGGCCTCGGTCTCGGGCTCGCCATCGTGCGCCGCATGGCCAGCGCGCTCGGCCATCCCGTGACATTTTCATCGAGGGTCGGACGCGGCACGATCTTCCACATCGATGTTCCCGTCGGCATCGGCGCCCCGGCCGACGCCATCGCCAGCCTTGCCGACATGGAACGGCCGCGCGGCTACGGCCTGTTCGGCACCAAGGTGCTGCTGGTCGAGAACGATGTCGAAGTGCTGCAGGCCATGACCTTCCTGCTCGAACGCTGGCAATGCCTGGTGCGGGCCGCGACCTCGACCGACGATGCCCTCGACATGCTTGGCGACACCGACTGGGTGCCCGACATCGTGATTGCCGACCAGCATCTCGACGGCGGCGATCTCGGCACCGCCACCATCGCCGAAGTCCGTGATTATCTCGGCCGCGCCGTGCCGGCGCTGATCGTCACCGCCGACAGTTCCGAAGCCGTCGCCAAGGCGGCGCGCGCCGGCGGCATAGAACTGATGCGCAAGCCGCTGAAGCCGGCGCAACTGCGCGCGCTGCTGGCGCATTTGCTGGCATAGCTTGATACCCTCCCACAACTGGGAATGTCAGCCTCAAAACCCTGCCTGATCCCGAAACAGCTCCGCATTGTCCAGCTTCGAAACCTCGATCACCGCTTGCGTCCGGCTATAGACATTGAGCTTGCGCAGGATTTCCGAGACATGCGCCTTCACGGTGGTCTCCCCCACCTGCAGCTCGTAGGCGATCTGCTTGTTGAGCAGGCCCTGGCGCAGCATCTGCAGCACGCGCAGCTGTTGCGGCGTCAGCGTCGACAGGCGCTGCACCATGTCGGCGCGAATTACGGTGACAGTGCACTTTTTGCCATATTCGTCCGACCGCCATTATGCGTAGATTGCCCCCATGGCTCGCCTCGCTCGCATTGTCGTTCCCGGT